>JAAXQE010000285.1 GCA_012974425.1 Geopsychrobacter sp. | reverse complement strand
GGATTTGAGAATGGCGTCGATTTTGTCCCGGGCCTCTTCGGCCTGGTCAAGGGCTTGTTTGACCAGTTGCTCCGCCTGCCTGCGTGCGGCGATCTCCTGCTTTAACTGATCATTTGCCGTTTTGAGTTCTGAGGTCCGATGCTCCACCAGTTCCTCCAGGTGCTCTTGATGCCTGGCCAAGCTCTCCTTTGCAACTTGCAGCTCCAGGTTCTTTCTTTCGAGTTGGGCGTGACTGGGCAGGGAGATAATCTTCGGTTGAAAGTACCAAAAGCCCGCCGCGGCGGTGAGGGAGAAGGAAGCCGTTACTGCTTTGATTACTCCCTCGATACCGTAATCCGGATTCCAGAACGTCCAGGCGGCCATGAAGTGAGTCGTTCCGCAGGAGAGGAAAATAAGGGTTCCAAAGGGGATGAAAAACCATTTAAAGGGGATGTCGCCCCGTTTCAGGACGAAGTGGATCAGCGCGGCGCCGACGCAGTAGTAGGCGATTCCCGTGAGAACATCCGAAATGACATGAAGAAAGAGAAGGTTTTGTTGCCACAGGATGCACATCCCGTGGGGCATGAAATCTTCGGTATTGAAAAAGGAAAGCATCGGTGTTCCTCCCTGTTGGGTTCTGCTCAAAAGGGGGCAGCGATTTACTCAGGGTATCGGTATCCTGAAAGGTGGGAAAAATCCACCCAGGCAGATCTTTCCATCAACACATATAATAATCTACCATTTACTTTTGTCCACATCTGCTGAGTAAATCGCCCTGATTCACTAGACACTCATGACTCACAAAAAAACACTGGTCAGCACAAAGCAGGCAACAGCGGTATATAGTTTCGTTTGCGATATTCTTGCTTGCCTGCTGATCATTTCCTTCCCCCATGGAACAAGCCAAGTAAGACGACGCCAATCTTCTCTAGAATCCATAGCTAGGTAAAGATTTCATTCCTATATATCGTCCTATATTTGTTCTGGGGTGCTCAGATTGACAAAAATGCCGAATTCTTACAGACCCTGATATTTAAGAACGGCCAACCCGATTTTTCGAGCTGGCCATTTCAGTGTCTGATATGTGGTGACTCATAGGACGCCGCCCCAACTTGTCATAATTCAATTGGAGGTACGACAACTTGTTCAATCAAACACGACAAGTCCATTGGGCGTAGCTATCCGTACTTTCAGCCCTTCCCCTGCTTCGGTACTGGCCTCCTTGATCACTATCTCATGTTCAAGGCCCAGAGATCTCATGGTGCCTTTCAATAAGCCGGTATTGTAGTGATACCCCTCAAGCGTCACTAAGCGACATCCCGATTCTGGTAAGCTGTTCGCGGGGAGTTGTCCAGAGTCCCATTCGATGAGCGGCGGAACCAGTCCTGCACAAGTCAACGCACCATCCTGGGGAATAGTTATCTGCCAGTTCAATTGTCCGCGACTCATTGGACGCACCTGGCCGATGTCGATATTGCACTTTCGAACCGATGCGTGAATATCATCGGTTCTTGCCACCCAGGTAATCAGTCTGGGGCGTTGCTGTAGTTTTCTTCGCATTTCAGGGGAATCTAAATCAAACCACCTGGGATGGTTTGGGTTGCTCCCCGTTGGATCTATCGCGATCACCTCTAAATAGCGATCTTGGTCAAGTTTTAGCAGCATGTTGTGGGTCCCTTGGCTGGTGTGTTGTCCACCAACCTGCAGCTCCACGCCAAGTTTTTTTCTAATGTATTCGGCTCCTTGAGCCAAAGAATCGGCTGCTATGACCAGATGATCCAAACTGGCGGAATGCATGATTCTGCCCTTTCTTCTTAGTTTCTCGGAATAACTTCGGCATTTGAGACCTCAGCTTGGTGAGTTGGCTGGGGGCTCTGGTACTGGTAGCTCGGATCGCTGGTGATTTGTTGGTGCAGAAAGTCGACCAGCAGCCGAACCTTGGGGGATAGATGTCGATTTGGCGGGTAGACGGCCCAAACTGCCGAGTCGGGCTGACGATAGTTATCCAGCACCGAGATCAAGGCTCCGCTTTGCAGGTGCTCTGAAACATAGTAATCGGGTAACTGAACCAAGCCTATTCCGCGCAGAGCGGCGTCAAGCAACGCCGGTCCACTGTTACAACTCCACTTCCCGGCAACTTTGACGGTAGTGGTTTTGCCGTTTTCGAAGAAACTCCAATAGTCAAGCGTACCGAGCAGACAATTATGGCCGGTCAGCTCCGGCAAGGTATGTGGCTGGCCTTGACGGGAGAAGTATTGTGGCGAGGCGCAGACATAGAGCGTCCGCGGTGCCAGCTTGCGCGCGACCAACGAAGAATCTTTCAGTTGACCGAAGCGGATGGCCAAATCAATCCCCTCCTGTACCAGATCCAGTATTTGGTTAGTAAAAAGCATCTGCACACTCAGTTCGGGGTATTGGCTGATGAACGTATTGACCAGCGGGGCGATAAAGCGGTCGCCATAGGCGACCGAACAGGTCAGACGCAGTTTGCCGCGTGGAGTGGACTGCAGGTCGGTCACCGACTGCTCGGCTTCCTCCAAACTATCGAGCAGTTGGCGGCAGTGCTGGTAATAGTTCTCACCCACTTCCGTCGCTGTCACCTTTCTGGTGGTCCGATAAAACAGCTTGGCCCCCAGCCGTTCTTCCAAGGCGTTTATCTGCCGGCTGACATGGGCGGTGGATACCCCAAGTCGTTTGCCCGCGGCGGTAAAGCTGTTGGTCTCGGTCACAGCGACGAATTCTTCGATACCTTCCCACTTGCGCATTGTTACCTCTCGACAATAATGTTTTACAGATTGACTCAATTATCATCTTCGCAAAGATGGATATAATAGGTCTATCAGAAAAACAAAAAACGCTGCCAAACAAAGGAGATAGACGATGATTAAATCACGTGCTGCGGTCGCCTGGGAAGCAGGCAAGCCGCTGGTAATTGAAGAAGTTGATGTAATGGGACCCAGAGCAGGGGAAGTGCTGCTGCGCATGGTGGCCAGCGGCGTCTGCCACACCGATGCCTTTACCCTCTCGGGGGATGATCCGGAAGGTAAGTTTCCGGTCATCCTCGGCCATGAAGGCGGGGCCATCGTTGAAGAAGTGGGGCCAGGCGTTACTTCCGTCGTTCCGGGCGACCATGTGATTCCGCTCTATACCCCGGAGTGCGGTAAATGCAAGTTTTGCCTGAGCGGTAAAACCAACCTCTGCCAGGCCATCCGTGCCACCCAGGGCCAGGGTTTGATGCCGGACGGGACGACCCGTTTCTACAAGAACGGTCAGCCCATTCTGCACTACATGGGCACCTCGACCTTCACCGACTACACCGTGGTGCCGGAAATCGCGGTGGCCAGGATCAGCAAAGAAGCTCCCCTGGACAAGGTCTGCCTGCTCGGCTGCGGGGTCACCACCGGTCTGGGCGCGGTATTGAATACCGCCAAGGTAGAAGAAGGAGCGACTGTCGCCGTGTTCGGCCTTGGCGGCATCGGTCTGTCGGCCATTATGGGCGCCAAGATTGCCAAGGCGCAGCGCATCATCGGCATCGACATCAACCCGGATAAATTTAAGATGGCCCGCGATTTCGGCGCCACCGAATGCATCAATCCGCTCGATTATGATGAATCGATCCAGGATGTGCTGATCGATATGACCGACGGTGGGGTTGATTATTCCTTCGAATGTATCGGCAACACCGATCTCATGCGGGCCGCCCTGGAGTCTTGCCACAAGGGCTGGGGTGAATCGGTAATCGTCGGGGTAGCCGGGGCTGGCCAGGAAATCTCGACCAGGCCCTTCCAACTGGTCACCGGACGCGTCTGGCGCGGAACCGCCTTCGGTGGCGTGCGCGGCCGCTCGGAGCTGCCCGGTTACGTCGAGCGCTATCTGCGTGGCGAGATCAAGCTGGACGAATTCGTCACCCACCGCATGGGGTTGGAGGATGTCAACAAGGCCTTTGACCTGATGCATGAAGGCAAGAGCATCCGCAGCGTGCTGCATTTCGACAAGTAATCGCAATCACCCAGCCTCTCCTTTCAGAGGGAGGCTGGGTAACTATTTGCGCATTGAGGAGATAGATTGATGGTCATCAACCAACTGGAGTCCCTGTCCTGCAACAAGAGTTTCGGGGGCTGGAATAAACGTTTTCGCCATTATTCACCGACCCTCGACTGTGACATGGCCTTTGCCATCTATCTGCCGCCGCAGGCAGAGAAACAAAAGGTTCCGGTGCTCTACTGGCTGTCGGGCCTGAGCTGCACCGAGGAAAACTTTGTCCAGAAGGCGGGGGCGCAGCGGATCGCCGCCGAGCTGGGCATCGCCATTGTCGCGCCGGATACCAGTCCACGTGGCGAGAGTGTGCCGGATGATCCGGACCGCAATTATGACTTCGGCCACGGTGCCGGATTTTACCTCAATGCCATCCAGCAGCCCTGGGCGCGTCACTACCGCATGTACGACTATGTGGTCAAAGAGCTACCGGCGCTGATTGAAGAGCTTTTTCCGGTCACGGACGAGCGTTCCATCAGTGGCCACTCCATGGGAGGGCATGGGGCCTTAGTGTGCGCCCTACGCAACCCGGAGCGTTACCGGTCAGTATCGGCCTTCGCCCCGATCGGCAACCCGATGAACTGCCCCTGGGGCAAGAAGGCCTTTGTAGGCTACCTGGGTAACGAGCGCAAGCTGTGGCGTGACTATGACAGCAGTGAGCTGATCCGCCAGGCAGAGAACAAGCTTCCACTACTGGTGGACCAGGGGGGGAAAGACCAGTTCCTCTCGGAGCAGTTGCAGCCTGAGGCGCTTCGACAGGCCGCTGAAAAGAATGGCTATCCGCTGGTCTATCGTCAGCATGACGGTTACGACCACAGTTATTACTTTATCGCCAGTTTTATTGAGGAGCACCTGCGCTTCCACGCCGATTTTCTCAAGGGTGGCTCCATTGAGCAGTGGCTGACTGAGCA
>JAAXQE010000312.1 GCA_012974425.1 Geopsychrobacter sp. | reverse complement strand
AAAAAATGAGTAGCACCGAAAATGGCTTGGGCTAAAGCCCATAGTTTTCACTAGCGCGATGGAACAATAAATAGAGGATTAGCGTTTCAGGCGATCAAATAAATTTTGTCCGGTCGTCTCTGCTTTTTGTAAGAGGTTATGGTCAACTTTAATCCTACCGGCCGCAAATAATCCCAAGGCTTTTACCGAATCGGTAACATCCATTCCAATGTCCTTAGAAAAATCAGTCAGTAGCGACAGGGTGTTTCCCCTGCAGCAATTGAAGTTGAAAATCAAAGTCTGGTTGTCTCAAATGTTAGATCACTGAACTTTAGGGGTCTTAACCGACTAATTTGATCTGTGTGCCAGAAGGCTATTTTATGAGGAAACAAGAGATCCAAGAATTATATTTTAATTACGGTTTATTTCTGTAGATTTTGCGGCGGTGTTTAATCCGCCTACTTATGCCACATGGATTACGCTATTTAAATGCGGGGAAGCGAGCAATCTGTCCAACAAGTTGCTTCAGATCGATTGAGACTGGCGGTAGGGAGAAAAAAACCTGCATTCCTAAGGATATTTGAGACGCAAAAAACTTTAAGCGAGGGTCGGGTGCCATTATTGTCTACGCCCTATTTCTGAGTCGCGCTCGCAAGCAAGATACCGGAACCAACAAATACGCTCCCAAACAGCTTGCCCATAAAGCCAGGCAACTTAATCCGCGCCGAACCCATCCCGGCCCGTTCCGCCATCAATCCAAAACCATACAGGCAGACAAATGACTGAAACATGAAGGTCAGGATCAAGATGCTGAACTGCGGTAACATCGGCCTCTCTGGCTGGATAAACTGCGGAAAGAGCGCGGTCGTGAACGCAATCGCCTTGGGGTTGGTAAGCGCCACCAACAAGCCATTGGCATAAAGCTTCAAAATATTTGGTCTGCACTGAGCAGCGCCCTTATCCGCAGGCTGAAGCGCGGCAGGACCCAAGCCCCGCCGCCAGAGCTTTAAGCCAAGAAAAATCAGGTAGCAGGCGCCGATCAGTTTCACGCTAAAGAATATCGGTGCCGAATGCAGAATGATTGCACTCAAGCCCATGACCGACAGCAGCGACATGATGAACAGCCCGGTTACATTGCCAAGCATGGTTGCCATGGAACATTTTGTGCCGAACGAAACGCTGTGCGTCGACACGAGCAGCACCGCCGGTCCTGGGGTCAGGGTCGCCACAAGCGCAATCGAAGCGAAGATCAACCAACTGTCAAAATCCACGAAATAACCCCTTCCTGCATTAACCGGCTCCCCCTAGTAAAGGATGGGATCCGGACCGAGATTTCACGCTCCGGACTCTATCCGGCGACGAAATGACGCTGCAGATGACCACTCAGCATCTGTTCATATTCAGCATCGCGATCCTGCTGGTAGACCAGTGAGGAAGCGATCTCACTGGCCAGGATGGCCGCCTGGTACTTGGGCGGCAGCTGGCCGATCCTTTTACGGAAGCGCGGGGTCTCGCGCAGAATCCGCGGCAAGTGAGCCAACAGGGCCTTTCGGTAGAGTGGCTTGCTCCCCAGTTCCGGACGTTTCTGGAAATAATCGAACAGCCGGGCGTAGTGATCGTTAATCTCGCGCGAGATACCCGCCGAAAGATCGGTGTAGCTACGGCTACCATCGAATGCAGCGTAACGCCGAAAGATCAGACGTGCCTCATCGGCCGCGCGTTTTTCGAGTATTTCCAGCACATCGCCGACATAGGCGTCCTTGTTGGCGAAGAACTCCTTCTCGGTCATCAGCAGGTTGGCGATGATCTCGTAGGAAGAGGAGATCACGCCGCATTTGTTGGCCGAGGCATCGCGCATGATAACGACCCCGGACTGCTGCAGATGATCGCGCGCCTCGGGGGTGATAAACGAATTAGCCCCTTCGATAATCGCCCTGGCGCTCGGCTTGCCATCGGTCAGGAATTGCTGCCAGTTCCCGGCGTCGATGGTCTCGGGCCGGCCGCCGGCCGGAATAAACAGGTCTGCCTCGACCGTGAAGATCAGGTTATTGAACAGACGGTAAAATTCATCGACGGTGATCCACTCTTCGCGCAGTTCATCTCCCAGGCGCGACACCTTGCGATAGAGCTCACGCAGGCCTTCGCGCTTGGTCTGACTGCGATAGATCATCATCCCCCCGTCGTGCAGGGCTTGAGGGTCGAACTGATCGATGTCACTCTTCAGCACCACCCTGTGCAGCGCCTGGTGATCGGCGCCGTCCGGGTCGAACAGGGCGCCGGTACCATCCAGGATCAGGCGGATCGCTACCAGCGGGCAGCGCTCCAGCAGCAGACGCAGACAATTCCCGGCCACATCCCCACCCGGCCCACCGGTCAATTTGACGCTGAAGGCATCCTTACGCGCGTCGATACCGAGTTGCTCCAGGGTGATTTCGGCAAAGCGGATGACGCCGGTCGAGGTGACCCCGTATTCCTTGTGATTGATGCCGAACTTCTTACTCGAAATGACGCCTGGTCCGAGCAGGTAGCCGCGCTTGGTCGAGATCCGCGCGATCAGCTCGACCATCTCATCATGCATATTCTCATCGGGGCCGAGCTCAATCGGCTCATCCTCACCATAGTAGTCGACCACCCGCGCGTCGCGCGCTCTGCCATTGTCGGTGACGAAGATGTCGAGAAAGGCCTGAATAAAACCGTACTGCAACTTGTAGAGCCTGCGGATAGCGGTCTCGGAATTATCCAGATCGGCGGCATCGAGGGCGACCACCATCTTTGATCCTCCTTCGTAGATATCCTTGTTCTTCAGGTGCTGGGTGTGAGCCAGCACATAGTTCTCGCGGAACAGGGTGTTGGCGCTGGTGGTGTAATCGTCGCGGTTTTTCGCCATGATCGTGCGCCAGCCGCCACGGGCGATATCGGAGAAGCCGATATGATAGCCGCAGCCATGCCGGCCGAAGAAGAAGGTCACCCGAAAAGGACGTTCCGGGGCCAGATCAGAGGTGTGCTCGGCACCCAGTTCATCGAGATAGTTGGGGTCGAGACGGAAGGCCAGCGCATGCTTTTCGGCGACGAAGAAGTTGGTCTTAAGGGTGTGACTGATAAAGAGCAGACAACAGCGAAAAACCGTGCGCCGGATGCCATCGAGGTAGGCGTGGCCGGTATTGTAGGCAGAAATCGCCTGTTCCAGCTCAACCAGTCCACGCGCATAGTTTTCGTCACGTTCGGCCAGATCCGGCTCGAAACGGACCCGAAACAGCGCCACCAGTCGCAGGGTCATCTCAATATCCGAGGCGAAGGCGGCTTCGACCTCCTGACAATCGAAGCGATCCGGCTGGTTATGGGCCAGGCTGGTATGACAGAAGCCGACAAAGGCATTGACCAGCGAGGCATCGACGCCGGTCATCAGTTCACTGGTCACCAACTGGTAGGTATCGGCGACCGTTGAAAGAATCTGGGTATTGAACAGTTCGAGGGCAAGTTGATTGTGGAGAAAACCACCCTTGGCCAGCAGCTGCTTCCCCTCGCCCTGCAGATAGAAGGTCCCGAGAAAATAGGGGTGCAGTCCATTATTGATGGTCAGACAGTAGGCGCGCTTGATACCGAGACCGAGGCGCTTATAGACCTCCATCACCTGCTGCAGAAAATCGAGTTGCGGGGGGTTCCCGGCGGCGAACAGGATGCGATATTCAGGCTGGTCAAGGATCTCCGCGGCCGGTTCAGCATCGAAATAGACCCCACCGTTGACCACCGCCTGACTGTAAAGCCAGAGAATCTGTGCCACCCGGCGTGCCGGGGAGTGCCGGACATAGCTCTCATTATTAAGCCAGATCAGGCGCAACTCCTTGTCGAAGCGGGTGAAATCGTAGCGCGGGTAGTGCTGTTTGAGCGCGATGCGGATTTCACGCTTGAAACGCTGTGGGATGCGCGGTTCCTTGGCAGCGGAGATATCTTCGGCTGAGCGCCGGTCGAACTCGAAGCGTTGCAATTCGAGCTCTTCGCCGATCCCGGGGATCGGCGCATAGGAGTTGGTAAACTGGGCGTATGAGATCTCCCGTTCGCGCAGCAGTTGCAGAGTCCGATATAAAGAGCCCGGCTGATTCAGCCGGGCCAGGATCAAGGTCTTATCGGTATCGCGCAGCACCAGCCGCTTGTTGCGCTTCAAGTAGGGCAGCTGGAGCGCCAGCGATCCAATCGCTTCGGCCTCATCGTGCATGGTCACCGACAGATAGGGGTGCATCTGTGCCTGTATCCATTGCAGGTTGGCACCGGCATCCAGGCAGCGCGCGGTGATAGATTTGGAAACCTGACGAAACCAACGGGTTTTTTCAGCATCAGTCATGCAATATCCTCTTTGATATCAGTGATGGCCATGAAAAGGACGTATCATCTTGAATAGCTCTTTTCAATCCATAATCTATAATCTTTAATCTTTAAAAAAACCAGAAGAAACCCGCTTCAGGCGACTGCCGGAAGCGGGTTTCCTATCAACCGACCTCACACCTGTGGGGCCAGCACAGAAAAATACATAATTTATCCGCCCATGCAATTGGAACAGTCCAGCATTTTGCGAATAGAATTGCCCCCACCGATTCAGTGGCCTATCAGCGGCGGCACGATCACCACTACCCGGTGTGATTTACGCAGAATCTTCTCCGCCACGCTACCCAAAAACGCATAGTGCAGCCGGCCCTTGCTATGGCTGCCGAGGACGATCATGTCGACATCCAGACGATCGGCAACAGTCAAAATCAGCGGCACCGGCTCGCCATGGTGAACCTCTATCTGCGGAGGATGTTCCAGATCGGCCTTCAGCAACTCGGTCTCGCCGAGCAGGATCTCGTCTAGCTGTTCGCGGGTCTGTTCCGCCAGACTCGCCTCGTTGTCCGCATTCAATTTGGCCAGTTGATCAGGCCCCATAGTCAAGGCAACCATGTTGAGCACTGCGGTATCCACCGTTGGCATGACGTGCAGAATATGCACCTGCGCATCGAATTTCGCACCCAGCTCGAGGGCATAGCGGATGACATTGGAAGATTCTTTACTTAAATCTTTGGCCACCAGAATACGCGTTACCTTAATCGACATAGTATTTCTCCCATTCTCACCATCAGGCTGGAGCCAGTATTTGCTCTTTTCTGCGCCGGGCTTGAATCCACCAGATAAATCCGTACAGCAACAATACCGGAAGATACATCAACTCCTTCGGCGGGCGCTTGGTCGGCACCTGGATATTTATAATTTGCTGGTCAAAATCGATCCCCGCCTTTTCTGCCGGGCTGGAAAAGGCGACAGTGTCGATCAGGACCTTCCCTTCTTCGAGGCGGGTCTCAATGCCAATCCCGGTTAAGCGTTCAGCACCGGTGGCCTCGTCGCCGATGGTCAACATGATCGTCTTGGTAAACTCCTTACCGCTCATTTTCTCCCCCTTGAGCATTAAGCGCAATGAGGAACCGGGCTCCATTTCGCCGACCCAGGCTTCGAGCTGCGCAGGCGGCTCTTCCATCAACGGCGGGTAAAACTCATCCCAGACGATCCCGGGACGGAACAGCACCAGCGAAATCAGCAGCAGGGCCACCGTCTCCCAGATCCGGCATTTGGTCAGGAAATATCCTTGAGTCCCCGCGGCAAAGGCGAGCATGGCCAGGATGGCGCCGGCGACAACCAGCAGCAGATGGTACCAGTGATCGATGCCGATCATCAGCAACTGGGTATTGAAGATGAACATGAAGGGCAATACCGCCGTGCGAATATCATAGGTGAAGCCCTGGATGCCGGTCCTGATCGGATCCCCTCCCGAGATCCCGGCGGCGGCAAAGGCCGCTAGTCCGACCGGTGGCGTGTCGTCGGCGAGAATTCCGAAGTAGAAGACAAACAGGTGGACGGCGATCAATGGAACGATCAAGCCGTTCTGTGCGCCCAGGTCGACGATGACCGGAGCCATCAGGGTCGAAACGACGATATAGTTAGCGGTGGTCGGCAGACCCATACCGAGGATCAGACTGATAATTGCGGTGAACAGAAGGATCAGCATCAGGTTGCCGCCGGAGATGAACTCGACGAACTCAGTCATGACCAGGCCGATACCGGTAAGGGTTACGGTGCCAACCACGATGCCCGCGGCTGATGTCGCGACGCCGATCCCGATCATGTTACGCGCCCCGGCAACCATCCCATCGATCAGATCCATGAAACCCATTTTAAAGGAGAATTCATCCCCTTGAATTTTGCGGAAGACGCCTTTTAACGGGCGCTGGGTCAACAAAATAACGATCATCAACATCGTTGCCCAGTAGGCAGAGAGGGCCGGAGAGAGCCGCTCAACGGTCAGACACCACATCAACACCACAACTGGCAACAGAAAATAGAGCCCTGACTGGGCGGTTGGACCTAATGGTGGCAATTCATTTATTTCGGTACTCTTATCCAGTTCCGGAACCTTGCAAGCCACCCAAAGCAGAATCATATACCCTGCGGCTATCAGGATCGAAACGACATAAATGGTCGCCGCGCCGGAAACAACCTTAATCCAGCCGAGACCGTAATAGGTCACTCCGCCGATAATAATCAGCGTAAGAATGGTCAAAACAAAAGACATAAGTCGCTGGGACGTGGTTTTGTTACCCAGCCTCTCCATCCCCTCAAGGCCCATCTTGCAAGCCTCCAGGTGAACGATATACACCAGGGCAATATAGGAGATAATTGCCGGGAGAAAAGCGTGCTTGATAACCTCGATGTAGGAAATTCCGACATATTCAACCATCAAAAAAGCTGCGGCCCCCATAACAGGCGGCATCAACTGGCCATTGGTTGAGCAGGCGACTTCAATCGCCCCGGCTTTCTCCTTACTGAAACCAACCTTCTTCATCAGTGGGATAGTAAAGGTCCCGGTGGTGACAACATTAGCGATTGAAGATCCGGAAACCAAACCAGTCAGGCCAGATGCGACAACAGCAGCTTTTGCAGGCCCACCCTTCAGGTGGCCGAGAGCTGCAAACGCAGTCCGAATAAAATAATTACCGGCGCCGGCGGCTTCAAGCATTGCCCCGAACAGAACGAACATGAAGACCATGCCGGTCGAAACGCCGAGGGCGACACCAAAAACCCCTTCGGTGCCTAACCAGTAATGAGACATCCCTTTGGACAGGCTGGCCCCTTTATGAGCAATAATATCCGGCATAAACTGGCCACCGAAAGTGTAGAGAATAAAAACCGCCGCCACGATCATCAATGGGGGTCCCAGAGCTCGGCGGGTTGCTTCGAGCAACAGCACCAAACCAACGACCGAAACGACCAGATCGGTCTGACTGGGCATCCCCGGCCGTCCTGAGAGTTCAACGTAAAAAATATACAGGTAGGCCGCGCAGAAGGCACCGATCAATCCCAACGCCCAATCCTGAAGCGGGATATAGGTTTTGGGTGATTTCTTAAATGTCGGAAAGGCCGTAAAGGAGAGGAAAATAGCAAAAGCCAGATGAATCGCTCGAGCCTCGGTGTCGTTGATGACAAAGAAATTAAACAGAAAAGGGAGCGGCGACGCATACCAAAGCTGAAAAACGGTCCAGAGCAATGGACCAAAAAACAGAATCTTCTTGGGAAAGGCGCCGGTCGGATTTCGCGCCCCAGACTCTGTTTCCGCAATCATCTCCTGGAGTTCCTCATCAGACTTGATCCCTTCTGTTGCTTCGGTCATGGCAAAACCCTTTACGTGTGGTGACTAGAGGTCGATCTCATTCGATAAAGATTACAAACGGTGAGCCAGGAGATGGCTAAATTACTGCGGGTTGAACATTAAAAAATGCACCGCCGGTTTTGCGGCGGTGCATTTTCGTTTAACAATAAATCACAGGACTACATCAACCCTGCTTCTTTGTAGTACTTGATAGCACCCTTGTGGAGCGGCGCAGACAGGCCGTCCTTGACCATCTCTGCCTTTTTCAGATTGGCAAAGGCTGGATGAAGCTTCTTGAAGTCATCAAAATTTTCGAAAACAGCCTTAACGACATTGTAGATGACATCTTCAGGGACCTTGGCCGAAGAGACAAAGGTCGCGCCCACACCGAAGGTCTTGGTGTCGGCATCGCTACCACGATACATGCCACCAGGGATGGTTGCGGTACGATAGTAGGAGTTGTCGTTGATCAACTTTTCAATGGCGGGTCCCGCAACATTGACCAGGACCGAATCACAGGAGGTGGTTGCTTCCTTGATCGAACCATTAGGGTGTCCGACGACATAAACCATGGCGTCGACCTTATTGTCGCACAGGGCACTGGCCTGCTCGGCGGCTTTCAGCTCAGAAGCGAGTTTCAAGTCTGAAGTTTTAATCCCCATAGCATCCATGACAACTTCTATGGTGCCACGCTGACCGGAACCAGGGTTCCCGATATTGACCCGCTTGCCTTTGATATCTTCAAAGTTCTTGATCCCGGAGTCTTTACGCGCGACAACGGTGAAGGGCTCGGGGTGAATGGAAAAGACCGCACGCAGATCTTTGTTGGCACCCTGCGCCTTAAACTTGCTGGTACCATTGTAGGCATGAAACTGCCAATCAGATTGGGCGACGCCCATGTCCAGCTCGCCAGCCCTGATGGTGTTCAGGTTATAAACCGAACCGCCAGTACTTTCGACCGAGCAACGGATGCCATGCTCTTTTCTTGTTTTGTTGACCAGGCGGCAAATGGAACCACCAGTCGGGTAGTAAACTCCGGTCACGCCACCGGTACCGATGGTAACGAACTGGGTCTCGGCTTTAGCCTCTGGCGCAGGGACAAATGCAACGGCCACAGCCAGCATCAGCAGAGAGAACATCATTTTCTTCATTTCGAACTTCCTCCTCGTAACGTATAGATTAGATCGAGATCCTGCCTCAATGCAAAATCCCGGATTGGATAAGTGTAGCTTAACAAGTAAAGCATAGCAAGGCGAGTGCCAGATTCCGTAAACGCAATATCTCTCCCGTTATCAGGCGGTTCGCTGGCAAACAAGCTATGAGCGGGAGGCTCAAAAGGGTATAACCGCAGCAGAGTATCCGGCCCATAAACATTCTATTTATGGATAGAAAACGCGGACATAGCCGACGTTATAACCATCGGCATATCTATAACCATGGCTATAGGGGTTCGCGCAAGCCCTGAAAGGGAGTTACCTTTTCAACCTTTTGCTCAACGCTGGCTGTGAAATTCCCAGCAGGCGTGCGGCAATACTCTGGTTCCCCGCGGCACGCCGTAACGCCTCCGCCACCAATAGTTCGCCAGCACGCTGCAGGGTCGGTAGCTCTGCCTGCGCACTGAAGGGATTATCCTCCGCCCCAGGGGTCGACACAGCCTGACCAGCTTTCTGTTGCCCGATCCGCTCGGCGAAACTCTGCATCGAGAGGATCCGCCCCGCATGCTGACTGACAGCGTCGTGGACCATCGCTTCCAGTTCGCGGATGTTGCCGGGAAAGCCATAGGTTGCCAGCAGCACGGCCAACTCAGGCGGCGGGGTCGGCTTCTTTTTATTGAGCTGACAGGCCGCTTTTTGCAGAAAATGCTCGAGAAGCAGCGGCAGGTCCCCCTTGCGCTGCCTGAGCGGTGGGACCTGGACATGGTGAGAGATTAAGCGGTAGTAGAGGTCGCGCCGAAACTCGCCAGTCGCCATGCGCTGCTCTAGATCCTGATGGGTGGACACCACCACCCGTGCGCTCATCTGCTTCGGTTTATCACTGCCGAGGGGATAATACTCCCCTTCCTGCAACAGGCGCAGCAGCTTGACCTGCGAGACCGGGCTCAGATCGCCGATTTCATCCAGGAACAGGGTCCCCTCGGCGGCTTTTTCAATCATTCCGCTGCGCGGATTGTCGGCACCGGTAAAGGCGCCACGCGTGTGCCCAAACAGGCTGTCCGAGAAATGGTTATCGTCGAGCCCGGCCACGTTTACCGAAACCAGTGGTCCGCTGCTGCGACCGAGTTGATGGATCGCCTTGGCGATCAACTCTTTACCGACACCACTCTCACCAGTAATCAGGATAGGCTGGCGGCTCGGTGCCACAGCCTCAACATATTTGAAAACCTTTTTCACGGCCGGGTCCGCGGTAATAACCGATGCGAAGGCCTCGGGAAATTCGAGTTCATCATCGAAAAACGTGCGGCGCATGGCGCGGTTCTCATACTCAAGCTCAACCATGCGCACCGCGCGCAAAACCCCCTCGACCAGCCGCTCTTCATCTTCGGTCTTAACGAAATAATCGAAGGAGCCGAGCCGCATACAGCGCACCGCCGTATCCAACTGATTCATCCCACTCAGGATGATGACCCGAATCTGCGGATGCTCGGCGACAATCTTCTCAAGAAGTTGCTCACCGGAGAGATGCGGCATGGTCAAATCGAGCAGCACCACTCCGACCTCCCGTTCGGCAAGCAGATCCATCACCTGACGGCTGTCGGAGCATTGAATCAGATTCGTGAGAGCACCCGGGCCTTCGAGAGTCATGCCCAGGCGGCGCAGCCAGGGGAGTTCATCATCAACCAATAACACCCCGAATTGCGGATAAAGGGCTTTTTCATTCATCACGGGCCTCCTGATAGATCGGCAACAGCAGGCGAACCTTCATCCCCTGCCCGAACTCTGAGTTGAACTCCAGACGGCCCTGATGATCCTTGACGATCCCTTCAGAGACCGACAGTCCAAGCCCGGTACCGCCAACCTCACGCCGGGTGGTAAAAAACGGATCGGTCATCCGTTCGAGAAGCTCTGCTTCCATCCCGCATCCCTCATCCTCGACCTCCAGATAAACCATCCCTGCGTCCGGCAGTTCTCCGGTCCGTAGACAGATCGCCTGCTGATTTGAAGTCAATGCCTGACAGGCGTTGAGGAGCAGATTAACGACAACCTGCTCAATCCGGTGGCCATTGCCGCGAAATGGACGGATATCTTCCCTCAGCTCGAGAGAAAAGTGATTCGTCGATTTTCGCAGTTGATTGTCGGCCAGCCTGAGAGCGGCCTTGATGACCCCGCCAAATTCAACCGAATCGTTGTAGCCAGAGTCGTTACGCCGCGCGAAATCTTTCAAACCCTCGACAATCCGTTTGATCTTATGCGAACTGTCGGTCATCTCAGCCAGCATCTGCGGGATCTCATCGCGCATCCGCGAGTAATTGAACCAGCCGAACTTGAAATCGCCATGGATCTGATAATATTCTTCCAGAATCGCCGCGGCATCCGGCCAGGCCTTCCCCAGCTGGGAAAGATTGAGCTGAATAAGGCCGTTCGGGTTGTTGATTTCGTGCGCTACCCCCGAGGTGAGAACCCCCAGCGAACTCATCTTGTCGGCATGCAACAACTGTCTCTGATGAACCTGCAGTTCGTCGGCCGACCGCTTGCGCTCAACAATCTCCAACTCTAGCTCCTCGGTGCGCAGCGCCACCTGTTGACGTAGGGTGCGCGACCAGAGCACGATCAACACCAGCACCAGCAGTAAGGGGCCAAGCACCAGCGTAGCGTAGCGCACGATGACAGCGCCTGGGACCCCTTCGGGCTGCAGGACACCCAGCCATTTTTCGCGAATCTGCCGGTACTCACCCGACTTCTTCAACAGCGATAGACCTTCATTGAAACGGCCGAGAGTCGCCAGATTACCCTTTTTGACGGCAAACCCGTAATCCTGGGCGGCCAGTGGTCGCGCAATCGGCTGGATATTATGCAGATTCAGTTCGCTGAGCAGATATTCGCCGGGCAGTTTCGCCACCAGTGCACAATCGTGCTGTCCCGAAGCCAGCAGGTTCAGAGCATCGGCCAGGGTGGTCACCAGGAACAGATTGGCAAGGATCTTATGCTCAAGCATATAATCGTGCATGACGCTCCCCTTCATGACGACCACTTCTTTGCCGACCAGGTCGGCCTTCGAACTGATGTCCAGAGTGCCCTTTCGCACCCAGATCGACTGATGCACCTTGGCATGCGGGCTGGAAAAATCGACTTCGGCAAGACGCTCGTCGGTATGGGCCATCCCCATCAGCAGGTCGACATCACCCCTCTCCAGGGAGCGGCGCATCTTTCCCCAGTCGCCAAGCTGGATCCTAATATCCATCCCCATAACCCGGGCGATCTCCTTCGACAGTTCGACATTGTAGCCAGCCGGAAACCCGAATTGGTCCAGA
The DNA here is from genome assembly GCA_012974425.1 of Geopsychrobacter sp. GTDB lineage: Bacteria > Desulfobacterota > Desulfuromonadia > Desulfuromonadales > Geopsychrobacteraceae > Geopsychrobacter. The sequence goes on along the minus strand of JAAXQE010000312.1, from coordinate 4,817 downwards.
TATTCATAGGGGGGATAGTTGTGATCACCGCCAATCACCAGGGTGCGCTCGGCAGAGAACGACTCCTCTTCAGCCAGCACTGGCCCGGCCAGGCAGAGCAACAGAATCCACAGCAGCCAGAGTCCGTGCACCAGGCCTGGGCGAAGATCGCGCGGATCAGAAATCGGCATGGCCGGGAGTACGCGGAAAGGGGATAACGTCGCGGATATTCTCCATCCCGGTCAGATACATCAGCAGGCGTTCAAAGCCGAGGCCGAAGCCGGCGTGCGGGCAGCTCCCCCAGCGGCGGATATCGAGATACCATTCGAGATCTCCTGCACCGATCCCCTGCGCGGCCATCTTCTGCTGCAGGCGATCAAGCCTTTCTTCGCGCTGGCTGCCGCCGATGATCTCGCCGACGCGTGGCACCAGCAGATCCATCGCCGCCACGGTCTTGCCATCATCGTTATCGCGCATGTAAAACGCCTTAATCTCCTTTGGATAGTCGGTGACAAAGACCGGCCCGGCGAAGATCTTCTCGGTCAGAAAGCGCTCGTGTTCCGACTGCAGATCGCTCCCCCAATTGATCGGGAATTCAAACTTCTGACCAGATTTCTGGAGTTGCGCGACGGCATCGCTGTAGCTGACCCGCTGGAACTCGGCTGTGTGCAGCCCCTGTAACTTGTTGAGCAACCCCTTTTCGATGCGCTGATCGAAGAAATCGAGATCCTCGCTGCAATGCTCAAGAGCGTAACCGACCAGGTGGCGCAAAAAATCTTCGGCCAGATCACAGTCTCCGGCCAGATCACAGAAGGCCATCTCCGGCTCGATCATCCAGAACTCCGAGGCGTGACGGCTGGTGTTGGAATTCTCGGCGCGGAAGGTCGGACCGAAGGTATAGATATCGGAGAAGGCGGTGGCAAAGAGCTCGCCCTGCAACTGGCCACTCACGGTCAGGCCGGTGCGCGCGCCGAAGAAATCTTCACTCCAGTCAACCTCTCCTGCTGTTTGGGGCGGCTGCTGCGGATCGAGGGTCGTGACGCGGAACATCTCCCCTGCCCCCTCGCAATCATTGGCGGTGATGATCGGGGTATGCACATGCACGAAATGACGCTGTTGAAAGAATTGGTGAACGGCAAAAGAGAGCGCGCTGCGCATCCGGAAAACGGCGCCGAAGCTGTTGGAGCGCGGGCGCAGATGCGCGATGCTGCGTAGGAATTCGAAGCTATGGCGTTTTTTCTGGAGCGGAAAGGATTCATCCACCCCGCCCAGCAGCTCAATCGCGCTGACCTGAAGTTCCCACTGCTGCCCCTCGGCCGGAGAGGCAATCAGTTCACCCTGCACACTCAGGCAGGCACCGGTCCCCAACCCTGCAGGCAGTTTGTCGAGCAACTCTGGCACGACCACAAGCTGCAGACTGGCGAAGCAGCTGCCATCATTCAGGGCAATAAAGGAGACCTCTTTGCCGCGGCGTACCGAGCGCACCCAGCCGCAAACCTTCACCTGCGCACGCGGCTGATCTTCAGCCAGGATAGTTATAATAGCGACACGTTTCTGCATTCCAGTTATCTCCATGTTTAGGACCTGATCAAACAGAACAGCTAAGTCTGGCACAGCTTTCCGAAGCATAAAAAGGCGAGGAAACCTGCGCCAACCCCTCTCCCCCGGTGAGAAGAGAAACACCGGCAGGCAGGGCCTTAACGCTAAAAGCCCCGGCAGTGCTGCCGGGGCTTTTAGCATTGGGGTTCAAATCCTCTGATAAGCTACTCGATGTTCTCAGCCGGAACAATCAGCATCTCGACCCGCCGATTCAGCTGACGGCCTGCCTCGGTATCATTCGTCATACGCGGTTCGGACTCACCGCGACCCGTTGTAAGGATTCGGCCCGCCGTCACGCCGCGATCCTCCAGAGCAAATCCGACAGCCCTGGCCCGTTTTTCCGAAAGTTGCTGATTGTAGACCTCGGAGCCGACGTCATCGGTATGGCCGATAATTTGAATACTGGTGCGCGGGTAACGGTTGAGGATAGCGGACACCTTGTCGAGACTTCGCTCAAAGGCGGGTTGCAGCCGCGATGAATTGAAGTCGAAGGAGACTTCGGAATTCATGGTGATCTTCAGGTTTTCATTCTGCAAGCGCTCGATCTCGATCTGATTCGCCGCGCGCTCAGTGGAAAGTTGTTGCTCAAATTCGGCCTGCTGCTTATCCATATAATATCCGGCGCCAGCCCCTAGCGCACCACCGGCTGCACCACCGATCAGTGCACCCCTGAGGGCACCGCCCGAAGAGTCCTGCTGATGCCCAACGATCGCACCGGCGAGCGCCCCAACCGCGGCACCGATACCCGCCTTCTGTTTGGTATGCCTATTCGGGTCATTCGGCTGGATGCAGCCCGCAAGAATCAGGGCTAAAAGCGTCAATGCGATAAATGTCGATTTTATGGTTGGCATATTTTCTCCGGTCCTAGCAATTCAAGCAAAACGACTGATCCTAATTTAAGCATAAATTAAGCAGAAGCAGGGATTCCCCGCCCCAAAGGGCCCCACGACATCGAGCGTTGCAGCCCTGGTTAAATCTCTATAAAGCTTGATATCTCAGCTATGCTCGCGGGCCTTCAGAAAGCTGACCCCTTCCCACTCTTCCATGGTATGTCCAAGCCGCCATTCGCTGGCGGCCAGATAAGTCAGATGCCCTTCGGCATCCTCAGAGAGATCCTGAAGATGCTTCTTCTGAAAATCAGCCATCAGTTTTTTGTCAGCACACTGTATCCAGCGCGCGGTGGTGTAATTGACCCCTTCATAGACCGCTGCCACATTATATTCAGCCTTGAGGCGCTCCATGGTGACCTCGAACTGCAGAACCCCGACCGCTCCCAGGATGAATTCCGAGCCGGAGAGGGGCTTGAAAACCTGCACGGCGCCTTCTTCGGCGAGCTGGAACAGGCCCTTTTGCAGCTGTTTTGACTTGAGCGGATCCTTGAGCCGCACCCGCCTAAAATGCTCGGGCGCAAAGTTGGGGATGCCGGTGAATTTCAGCTCTTCCTTCGGTGTAAAGGTATCACCGATCTTGATGGTGCCGTGATTGTGCAGACCGATGATATCACCCGGATAGGCCTCTTCGACGTTGGCGCGATCCTGCGCCATGAAGATGGTCGCATTCGACAGGCTGATATCTTTGCCGATGCGATGATGCCGAACCTTCATGCCGCGCGTGAACTTGCCGCTACAGATCCGAAAAAAAGCGATCCGGTCACGATGGGCCGGGTCCATATTTGCCTGGATCTTGAAGACGAAACCGGAGAAGGCTTCTTCGGCAGGCTCGACCATTCGCGTCTGAGCCATGCGCGGGCCGGGGGGCGGAGCCAGCTCACAGAAGGCATCGAGCATCTCCTCGACCCCGAAGTTATTGATCGCGCTGCCGAAGAAGACCGGGCTCTGACTGGCTTTCAGGAACTCCTCCCGACTCAAGGGGTTCGCGGCCCCTACCAGCAGCTCGATATCCTCGCGCAGCTCATCGGCCTGCTTTCCAAGCAGTTCATCAAGACGGGGATCGTTGAGGTCGTCAATCTTGATCCGTTCTTCATTCCGTCCCGAGCCGGGAGTAAACAGATTCAACTCTTTACGGTAGAGGTTGTAGACCCCCTTGAAGCGCTTGCCCATGCCGATCGGCCAGGAGAGGGGTGAGCATTCAATCTGCAACTTCTCCTCGATATCGGCCAGCAGGTCGAGAGGCGCAAGACCCTCACGATCGAGCTTATTGATAAAGGTCAGCACCGGGGTGTTGCGCATGCGGCAGACTTCCATCAGTTTTTCGGTCTGCGGCTCGACCCCCTTAGCACTGTCGATCACCATCAAGGCAGAATCGACGGCGGTCAGGACCCGATAGGTATCCTCGGAAAAATCCTGGTGGCCTGGGGTGTCAAGCAGGTTGATCTCATAGTCGTGATGGTTGAACTTCATCACACTGGTGGTAACCGAGATACCCCGCTCCTTTTCGATACTCATCCAGTCACTGGTGGCATGACGATTAGTCTTGCGCGACTTGACGGCACCAGCCATCTGGATAGCGCCACCGAAGAGCAGCAACTTTTCCGTCAGGGTGGTCTTACCCGCATCAGGGTGGCTGATGATACCGAAGGTACGGCGCTTGGCAATCTCTTTGGTCAATCGGTGGCTCAAGGGACTGGTCCTTCTCTACATTAATTGAAGTGCTGAAAAAATAATCGACCCGACATACCTGTCGGGCCGACCATTATAGCTTAAGTCTACGGGAGACTGAACTACATTTTATATTACTGATTGAATATCGAGCCGGGATGAAATACCGGCCCGTTTCAATTTCAAATCAACGGATAAGACCATCAGCATTATCCAAAGAAGCGGTAATCGTCGGGCGCAGGGTGTCGATGGCAACGATAGCAGGTGTTGCGGGCTCGTTCTCGTTGCTCGCCATATCGGTAAACCGAGAAGCCTTCACCGTGACCTGCCCCTGCCCTCTAAAGTCGCTGGCCGCGGTGAATATTGCGTGATAGTGGGTTTTGTCATCCCTGACCAGTTTGCCGACGGTGCCGTTGACCACCGAAATGTCGCTACGGGAAAAATGTCGCGGCGGTTCACTGAAGGTGAAGTTGATCCGCGATGTCTGGTGGATGTTGACCGCATAGATATCCTCGTCGGTGAAGTTGGCCGGGAGTGTGACCAGGGCCGGGCTGTCAGACTCGAACGGCAGGCTGGCTTCAGCAGGAATGTCGCTATCAACCGGGATGCTCGCCTCGGTGGGAACATCGCTATCAACCGGGATGCTGGCCTCGGTGGGCATGTCGCTATCAACCGGGATGC
>JAAXQE010000177.1 GCA_012974425.1 Geopsychrobacter sp. | reverse complement strand
ACAAAAGGCTAACAGCCTCAGCCAAGCTCCCATCGGTTTTTCTCTGCCAGAAAGGCAGACGCTGGTTGAATTAATCGGTATGTCCGAAATACCCGTGTTAGCAGATATTGATGGTCAATTTGTACAAAACTTGGTTGAAAACCAAATATTCGAAGAAGAATTTGCCCGCAAGCGAAGCAGGTCAAACCTTTCGGAGGCAATCCACGCTGGTCGAAATTTCAATCGTGAGAGCCTCGCAGCTTTGGCCACGACAGAACAGGCAAAAGCACAAGCAAGGCAAGCACTTTCACTCCTGTTGCCTTCCGTTTCAGTGCGTGTCAACCGCGGCCATGAAACATCTGAACCTTCGGTGCAATTAGATGAAACAACCGGAGAGCCTCTCGCCTCCGACAAGCACTTGCGTACCGATGCTTCGCTTACCGTGCGCCAACCTCTGTTCAACCTGCCTAGTTTTTTAGATTGGCGGCGGCGTAAAGTCATTCAACAGGCGCGGATGGAGAGCTATAGAGTAAGCGATGGAGATGCTTACATCTCTACGGTCAATGCCTACCTGTCTCTAGTGGCCAGCCGCCTGCAGACTGATATGACGCGAGACTTCGAAGAGCAACTTGCTGAGCTACTCAGCTATATCGAAAAACGCGCCAACGCTGGAGCCTCCAGTATTGCGGACATGGCCCGTGTCCGTGCGCGCAGGCAGGCAACCCTGTCATCCAGGCTGGAGCAAGAAGCTGCGCATGCGGCGGCGGGAATTGAATTCATTCGTTTAACAAATCAGGCGCCGCAGAGCCTGCGTCTGCCGGTGCCCGAGGAGATTGGAGCCCTGCTACTTCCAAAATCACTTGCCGCGACCGTTGCTACTGCGATTGAATTCAACCCAGAGATAGCCGCACTTACCGCTGAGGTGCAAGCCGCAAAAATCGATCAATCGGCGACAAAGGGTCGTTTTCTACCCCGGATAGATGCTGAGTATACCGATACTTATACTCTTCACGCGGGAGGAGACCCCAGTCCCGACGGCCAGCGAGATAAACGCCTCATGCTGGTTATGAACTGGAATCTTTTCAGTGGCGGAGGCGACATCAATCAGCACATTGAGCGCACAGCACGACACAAGGAACTGCGCTACCGCCTGGATGACCAGCGCCGCCGTGTCATTCAGGCCCTCATCGCCAACTACTCTACGCTTTCAACAACAAGTGAACGAATCGCCTCCGGTTACCAGGAACTACAGTCGATATCGACAGCAGCAGAGGCCATGTCAAAACGCATGCTTTCCGGAAACCAGTCTCTTCTGGACCTGCTTGATGTCTACGACCGCCACCATCAGGTTCGTTCGCGACTCGTCAGCTTGCATATTCTTGAAATGAATACGGCTGCTCAGCTGATTCGTTTAACGATCGGCACTCCATGGGCGACTTCGCCAGCTGAACAAAACCAAGATCAGCCCCTCGCAATTGAAACCGCTTTACATGAGGGCGAATAAAACAAGATCAAGCCGCATCCTTGGTTGTAAAATGCGGTGTCAACGCTGCGGCATGAAAACCCCGGCAGTCTTTAACGCAGGCCAAATCAGTAAAACATCAATTTCCTAATAAGGGGAAAATCAGTATGTCAACAGGTCATGACAATAATGACGGCTCGGATATTTTCTGGCCTGGCTATGTAGATGCCACAACCAATCTAATCCTAAACCTGCTCTTTCTTTTAACTATTTTGATCGTCGCAGTATTCATGTTTGCGCTCGAATTAGGACGTGCCAGTAAGTTTGAGGCCGACAAGCCGCCAATCTCATCTATCACGCAGGATGTGGGAGCTGTCGCTAAGGCAACAACCGATTCCGTTGGCGAAAATATCGCCTTAAAACGTGAAATCAAGCGCCTGAACATGTTACTTGCGCAGCGATCTGCCCAGGATGTGCAGTCCGTTGGCCTGGCAAAGACCGTAGAAGCAAAGTTCAACATGCCGAAACCGCTGAGAGGCCTCGACGAGACGCTTACCTATGAGTCTGAAATCGTGGTGCGCTTCCTGGATGAAGCCGTCGCCTTTACGGCGGCGGAGCACGATCAATTACGTGAATCCTTACTCCCTGTCGCAGAGAGTGAGAAAGCGGGTATCTACGTCGAAGTCCCCGGCGGCTTTTCCGAGGCTAAGCGTATGGGCTTCTATCGAGCCATGGCGGTGCGCAACATACTGATTGAAATGAAGATGCCCAATGAAAACATTGAGGTAGCGGTGGTTGAAGGGAAAAACAATCCGAACGCCTCAGTTGTAAGGGTTCGAGCATACTGATGGGTGCAATGCGCCCTTCCATACTCCGTAAACTCTATAGTTTCATTAAGGACTTATCCCCTCAGCGCACCTTTGTCATGCTGCTTTTGTTCAGCAGCATAGCGATGTTGTTGTGGGCCGGGATTGCCAAAGTTAACGTGATCGTACGTACTGAGGGCCAGATTATCCCTGCCAGCAAATCGCAAATAGTACAACATCTTGAAGGTGGAATTGTTCGAAAAATTCTCGTACAGGAAGGTCAGGTCGTTGTTGCCGGACAACCCTTAATGGAATTGTCAGATATACAGAGCCGTTCAGATTTGGGGCAGGAGCAGTCCATGCTTGACGCCTTACGTGGTCGCGAGGCCCGTTTATTTACTGAGCTGAATGGATATGATGCGATTGTCTTCCCTGAAAGCCTGAAGGACCCCAATGTGATTCGGGTCGAAACAGGGGCATGGCAGGCGCGGCGCACCCAACATTCCGAAGAGATTCAGGTATTGCAGGCCCTAAGTTTACAGAAGAAGAGTGAACTTGTTGAAATAAAGTCAAAACAGCAGAATCTCCTTGAAGAGTTGGTCTTGGCGAAAAAAAAGCATCATGTGATCGAGACCCTGCAGAGAAACAACGCGGCCTCCGAATTAGAAGTACTGGAGAGCCAGATGCACATTCAACGCTTGAAATCGCAAATTGACGAAGCAATAAACACAGCTCCGCGCCTGGAAGCAGCACAGTCAGAATCTGAATCTCGGGTGAAAGAAGCGAGTGCTCGTTTCCGCGCAGAAGCATCCTCGGCGTTGACGCAAGTGCGTGAAGAACGAGAAAAATTGAGTCACGAAATCAGCACAAGCGTCGACCGGCTGGACCGAAACATCGTCAGAAGCCCGGTTGCGGGCCTCATCAACAAGTTGAATATCACGACCCTTGGCGCCGTAGTGCGCCCTAGCGAAATATTGCTGGAAATTACACCGAGTGATCAGCGGATTGTGATCGAAACGCGAGCCAATCCGAATGATCGCGCCCACTTGCGCCGAGGCTTGCCAGCGCGAGTGCGGGTCGGGGCATACGATTATTCCACCTATGGCACCTTTGAGGGACGGGTGACCGAGGTCAGTTCGGATACGTTGGAAGATGAGAGAGGCAACCGCTATTACCGGGTGAATATTGCGGTTGATGTTTCGAACCTTGCTGCCCGTGCGCGTCAACCGGGGGTGCTGATGCCCGGCATGGGCGCAAGTGTCGACATCGCCGTCGGCAAGAGAACTATTCTGTCATATATTCTGTCGCCTCTGATGAAATTTCGGGACGGGGCGTTTCGAGCCAATTAAAGCATGGGTCTTAACCTTTCTGCAAATAACCGGTCAGCAGATTAAAGAGGAACACAATGTTAAAACAACTGAAACTTTACTATGTTCTGGTCTCACTCCCTTATGTTTTGATGCTTGGTGGCTCTGTGGTTTTTTGGGGGGCAATCAATTCAACGTTAGACAAAAACCCGCATCCGCAAATCAATTATACGATCTTTTTTATAGTCCTGGGCGGCGGATTAATTATCCTTCTCAATGCCCGCCGGTTGGTGCGTGAAGCCAGGGCACTTGTGGAGTTTGCCAAGGCGATACACGCCAAAACGGATTCGACGACCCTTCGGGATCTGGCCGACAGCTATACGTGCGATATCGCCTGTCTGTTGCAGATAATGGCATCTTCAGGTGATCGCTCCATTTCCCATCAGGAGCAGGCTGCTATTGAGCATGAACTGGCTAACGTCCATTCTCGCCTGAATCGTCGCAATGCCTTGCCGCAATACCTGACCGGCCTGTTGGTCGGGATGGGACTACTCGGGACATTCATCGGCCTGCTCGCGACCCTTGGCGACATCGGCGCCCTGATCGGCAGCTTTGCCGATCTCGACATGAGCAATGCGGATCCAATCGTGGTGTTCGGTAATATGATTGAGCGGATGAAGGCGCCGATGGCGTCGATGGCGATTGCATTTTCGGCCTCTATGTTCGGCTTGCTGGGATCGATCATCCTGGGCCTGATGATGGTCGGTATTCGTCGTCTGCAGGGTGATATTTTCTCATTGCTCAGCTCGGAGATTGCACGGCACATCGAGCTTGCCCTCTCCTTTGAAAGCATCAGCTTCAGAAATAATGATATTACTGCCAGCGAGGTAGCCAGCGGCGGTGTAACTTCCAAAATCCTGCTGCGCATCGAAGAACGCTTGGCCGAGACGGGTCGTTTACGCCAGCGAGCCCTCTCTTCTGAAATAGATGACTTTAAAACACAAAGGTCCGACATGCTGCGCACGCTGAGTGCGCAAACCGAGGCAAGCAACAACTTCCGCAATGAGTTGCAGCAGCTTGGCGGTCAGCTCGGCAGCATTTTCAACAGGATGGAGAAGAGTGGCAGTGAAGTATCGGCGCAAATTTCCGAACTGACGATTCATCTAACTGGCGACGCGAGGGAAACACACAAACTGCTCGCCATGCAGGTCGCTGAACAAAAAAAGCTAAGAGACACACTCGATTCATACAATATAGAAGAAAGGCTCGCCGAAGCGGCACGCTTGCAACAACGCGCACTCTCTGCTGAAATTGAAGATTTCCAAACACAGCGGGCCGACATGCTGCGCACCCTTACGGCACAAACCGAAGCGAGCAATAACTTCCGCGGTGAGTTACAGCAACTTGGCGGTCAACTCGGCACCCTCTTCAATAATATGGCACAG
>JAAXQE010000122.1 GCA_012974425.1 Geopsychrobacter sp. | reverse complement strand
ACTAACGAATCTGTGTGACAACATATGTCACGGCTGAAGATTCGTTCTAATCAGGTAATGCCTTGTGCCAATTCAGCGTTAATGCCAGGTGAGAGCGCATAAGACCCAATAACAAAATGGATAAAACCCAAACGAAGGGCCAAGACAATGTCGCTTCTGTGCCCTTTGAAATAGATGCCTAAGACAACTTTCTAGTCAACATTCGGGGCTGACCCTCTGTTTGGTTTTGGGCACGACACCGACGCTATTAAAATAAAGCGCGGGGAGCGGGCAGACTTTGCACATTGCGGGATTTATTGTTTTGCCAGGCGGGAGCAGCATCTGCCTGCTCCCGCCTGCATGCGAACAGAAATCAAGGGATGTTAGTTGATGGCGTAGGCACCATCAGCTTCGATAGTGACATTTTTGTTTAGAAAGGCACACTTATCCTTCAGCCCCACCGCTTCGGCCTCATAGTAGGCGATCGCGGCACGGCTGCCGGTGGTGCAGTAAAAGACAACCTTGTCGTATTTTTCGAAAGTCTTAGCGTTTTTGCCAACAGCTTCATCAAGCATATTGATTGCGCCCGGGAGGTGACCCTGCTTGAATTCGACGGCAGGCCTCACATCAACGATTAATACCTTTTTTGATGGGTTTTCAACCATTCCCTTGAAAGTATCTGCATCCATTTCACCTTCAATCACCATGACTTCAGCCGCTGGGGCTGCGCCACCCTTGCTGTTAGGGTCAACCAAGGCGAAAGCGCGCTTGGAGGCTTTCTTCCATGCTGGCCAGCCTTCGGCAAAGGCGACAACATTCGTGTACCCGAGTTCACGGGCAGCCTTGGCTGATTTGTGTGACAGGTTGCACTTGAAACCACCACAGAAGTATATGATCTGTGCGGTTTTGTCGGCTGGCAGCAGACCCTTCAGCGCATCAAACTGCTGAAAAGGAATACTCAACGCACCTGGAACCGTGCCGACATTGTATTTGATCGCCGGGCGGGCATCGATGATCATGGCTATCCGCTTTGGATCGTTCAGCACCATTTTGATATGTTGCGAGGAAACCCAGGGGGTTTTGCCAGCTTTTTCCCAGGACGGCATGCCTGAGGAAAAGGTGTAAACCTCGGTATAGCCAGCTTCTTCAGCAATCGTGGCTGATTCTACCGAGAGTTTGCAGCTAATTCCGCCACAGTAGAAAACCAGTTTTGTTGCTTTATCTTTTGGCAATTCAGCCAGGCGTTCTTTGAGCTCTTGCTTGGGAATCGACACTGCCCAAGGGAGGTAACCTGCGGCGAATTTGATTTCGGGTCGGGCATCGACGAGCATGTACTGCCCTTTGTCTGGCTCCTGCGCGACGAGGCTTTCAATGTCGCTCAGTTTCAGGTCATTAATCTGTGCGACAGCCAGTGTAGGCAGTAACATTATGAACATTAGCAGTACTAATCTTTTCATGTGTACCTCCCTTTAGGTGAATGGCTTAAACCTATAAGCGAGGATTTTAACAGCACAGGGGCCTAAGTCCAGCAGAAAGCGCGTGATTAATCAGGGGGAGCGGAATTACAAACCCCATAAACGATATGGATTCGTTAGGCCAAAACCAAAGAAACCCTACAGAGTATCGCCTGGCAGGTTTTGTTTCGGATTTGTGAGTTGCGTTCTTGCCGGCCGAAACCTTCGAACAGGAGTCGTGGGGTCGAGGTGCCGCAAGGTCGTTGGGCTTGCAGAGTGGCAGCCTTCCGCAACTCCCCCCATAGGCACCTTGTTTTTTATTACGCTAAGCCATCATTCTGCGTGGCGCTGGGACACTGAGATTTCTGGATATTCAACCATTTCTCCCGAGGCGGCCCGGACCTGCAGCGTTCCATTCCGCTGGCTGATGGCATCCGGCAGCAGTGGAACCTTACCCTTACCGCCGGGGAGGTCGATGACATAGTGCGGGGAGGCAAGGCCTGAGAGAGTGCCACGCAGGCTGGCCATAATTTCGAGACCAGCGGAGAGCGGGGTTCGAAAATGTTCCCCACCGCGCACCAGATCCATCTGGTGCAGGTAGTAGGGGCGCACCCGCATCTTCAACAGCTTGAAAAACAGCTCCTGAATAATTGCCGGATCATCATTCACCCCCTTCAGCAGTACGGTCTGATTGCCGAGCACGATGCCATGATCGGCCAGCAGGTTACAGGCCGCTATCGCCTCGGGGGTCAACTCGCGCGGGTGGTTGAAGTGGGTATTCAGGTAGAGGGGCGCAAATTTCTTGAGCAGTTGGCACAGTTGAGGGGTAATCCGCCCGGGCAGGGTCAGGGGGACGCGGCTGCCGATGCGGATGATCTCGACATGCGCGATCCGCTGAATTCGGTTGAGCAGATCACCCAGGATGGCATCGGGCAACAACAGCGGATCTCCACCGGAGAAGAGCACATCCCGGATCTGCGGAGTCGTAGCGATATAATCGATCCCCTCACGCAGCTCGCGAAAGCTGGGCGCACTTCCGGCGCACCCGACGCGGCGTTTGCGGGTACAGAATCGGCAGTAACTGGCACAACTGCCGCTGACCAGAAAGAGTGCACGATCGGGGTAACGATGCACCACACTGGGGACCGGCGAGAGATTCTCTTCACCGAGGGGATCGACCAGCCCGCCCTCTTCGAGCTCACGCGGATCTGGCACAAATTGTCGCCAGATTGGATCACCGGGGGCTTCGATCAGCTCCAGAACGGACCGACTGATCCTTAAGGGGTAGGTGTCCACCACCGGCGCCAGCGTCTGCGGATCGAGATTGAAGCGTTCGGCCAGCTCACCCGGGTCGGTCAGGGCGTCTTTGATATCTTGTTGCCAGGCTTCAGCCATCAAGCGGTTCCTTGGCATGCTGTTGGCGCAGCACCCAGGCAGCCAGGATCGCCAGCATCAAGCCGGCATCGCGCAGCAGTGCCATCTGTGGGCTGGTCCCGGTGCCCTCTTCTCCGGCGGGCTGAAAACAGCCACAGTCGACCTCAAGGCCACGCAGCACCAGGCTGAAGAGTGCCAGCATGAAAACTGTATTCAAGCCGAAAAGCACGAGTAAGGCTGGGCGAACCCGCTGGTTCAGCAACAAGAGCACCCCACACAACAGCTCGACGAAGGGGAGGGTCGCGGCGACCAGATAGTTGAAGGCGTAGGGGAGAATCTGATAGGCCGCAACCTGTCCGGCGAAGGCGACAGGGTCACTCCCCTTGAGATAACCGGCATAGATGAAGACCCCGGCCAGAGACAAACGGCAGAGATGGTAGAGGCTCTGTTTCATGGGGTCACCCCCGACTCAAGCTGACGGCCACGATCACGCCACTCCGGCAAGCCCCCCTCGTAAACCTGAACCTGGAGATAGCCTTCAGCGATCAGGCGCACCCCCAGGTCGAAGGAGTCGGGACAACCGAAACCGTTGCAATAAAGAATCAGCGGTTTATCATGCGGAACCCTGGCTGAAAATTCAGCCAGCAACTGATCGACTTCAGCTAGCGGCAGAGAGATCGCCCCGGCCAGATGGCTATCGGCATAGATGTTGGGATCACGCGCGTCAACCAGCAGGTGCCCCGCCGCCAGCAGCTGGTCAAGCTCTTCATAATCGACCGGCATCGGAAACTGCAGCGCGGCTCTCTGGGTCGCAGCTTGGGGCACGGCTACGACGTTGCGACCGGAGAAAGCCTTCATAACCATCGAATAGTTCAGACTCAAGCCCGCTGAGGCCGCAACCAACACCAGCACCAGGGCTTCCAGCATGACCCGACCTGAGGGGAGGAACAGGCTACTCATCGGGGGATTCCGGCATCTCGGGAGCCAAAGAACGCATCATCTCCCTGAGTCGGGTATTCTCACGGCCCAGCCGCTGAATCTGCAGATTGCAGTCAGTCACAATCAGGTTCAACTCATCGATCAACTCCTCCTGATAGGTGGAACGAATCTCCAAATCGGTCAAGCGTTGCTTAATCTCATCCATCTTCGGCTCCTTTTTGTCGCGTGTGGGGGAGCATCTTAATGCGCGGCCGGGACTGTTGCCAAGCAATTTCCGTGGTAAAATCTGGAAGCTGACATGATCTCGACAGCTTGCGATTCTCTACCATCCTAGTAAACTATTCAGGGGCCAGCAATGTTATTTGTTTAAGGAGGGATTCCATTGACTTACCGCCACCTGCTGCTGACTCTCATCTGCCTTCTTGTTCCACTGCAAGTCGTAACCGCTAGTGAAGAGATGAAGATGGCCAAGGATCGACCATTGGCCGAGCACCACCAGCTGGAGGAGCCCCCCAACTGGTTGGACGAACGCCTCGGTGAGTACATCCCCCTGAACACGCATTTCACTGATTCAAACGGGCGCCGGCTCCTGCTATCTGAGCTGATCGATCGCCCAACCCTGATCATCCCGGTCTACTACCGCTGTCGCAATGTCTGCAATCTGCTGCTCGGCGGGCTTGTCAATGCGATCCCCGATATACAGCTCGAGACGGGTGAAGATTATCGCATCGTCACTTTCAGTATCGATACCGCTGAGACTACCGAGATTGCGGCGCATAGCAAAAAGACCTTCATGACCGCACTGGACAACAGTATCCCGGATGATTCCTGGCATTTCCTGACCGGCGACAGGACCAATATCCGCCTGGTGACCGATTCGGCTGGCTACCGCTTTCAGAAAAAAGGCGAAGACTTCCTGCACCCGATCGCAGCCTTTGTTGTGAGTGACCAAGGCAAGATCGTGCGCTATCTCAATGGCTACCGCTTTGCGCCGCTCGACTTGACCATGGCATTGATTGAAGCTTCGGAAAATCGCGTCGGCACCCCGATCCGCAAGGCGCTGGCGTTCTGTTTCAGCTATGACCCGAAAGGACGCAAATATGTCTTCAACCTGCTGCGGGTCAGCGCTACCGTGATCCTGCTGACCCTCGGCAGTTTCCTCACCTATCTCATCCTCAGCGGTAGAAAGAAGAGATCATGAGCGAATCCACCACCTACACCGGCTTCTGGCAAGAAAGCCCGCGGCCGGGAATCCTCGGCTGGCTGCTGTCGACCGACCACAAGCGGATCGGCATCATGTACCTCTGCTGCATCACCACCATGTTTATCGTCGGCGCCTGTCTGGGGCTGGCGCTACGCCTTGAGCTGATCGCACCGGGCGTAACAGTCATGACGCCGCAGACCTACAACGCCACCTTTACGGTGCATGGCATCATCATGATTTTCATGTTTCTCATCCCGAGCATTCCCGCTGCGTTCGGCAATCTGCTCCTGCCGATCCAGATCGGCGCCAGGGATGTCTCTTTCCCGAAGCTCAATCTGATCTCCTGGTACTGCTATGTGATCGGTGCGATCCTCGCCATGTTCGCCATCTTCGGTGGCGGCGGCGCGCCAGATACCGGCTGGACCTTTTACGTCCCGTTCAGCACGCAGACCAGCACGAATGTCAGTCTGGTCGCCTTCGCCGCCTTCATGCTCGGCTTCTCCTCCATTCTCACCGGGATCAATTTCGTCACCACCGTCCACCGTTTGCGCTGTAAAGGGCTGACCTGGGGGCGACTGCCATTGTTCGTCTGGACCCTCTACGCCACGGCCTGGGTTCAGGTGTTGGCAACCCCGATGATTGGGATTACCCTGGTCCTGATAATTCTGGAACGGACCTTCGGCGCCGGGCTCTTCGATGCGGCGCGCGGCGGCGATCCGATCCTCTTCCAGCACCTGTTCTGGATCTATTCGCACCCGGCGGTCTACATCATGATCCTGCCCGGCATGGGGGTGATTTCGGAGGTGATCCCGACCTTCGCCCGCAAGCCGCTGTTCGGCTACTGGGCCATGGCCCTGTCGAGCCTGGCGATCGCCTTCGCCGGTTCCCTGGTCTGGGGGCACCATATGTATGCCAGCGGCATGAGTGATTTCGCTATCCTGATCTTCTCCTTCTTGACCTTCATCGTCGCCATCCCCAGTGCCATTAAAGTTTTCAACTGGGTGTCGACCCTGTATAAGGGCTCCATTGAGCTGGCCCCGCCGATGCTGTTTGCCCTGGCGTTTATCTTCAATTTCGCCATCGGCGGGCTGGGCGGCCTGGCCTTAGGCGCGGCGGCCAGCGACATCCACCTGCACGACACCACTTTTGTGGTCGGACATTTCCACTACGTCATGTTTGGCGGCGGTGGTTTCGCCCTCTTTGCGGCCCTGCATTACTGGTTGCCGAAATTCACCGGACGGATGTACAGGCACAAGCCGGCGGTGATCAGCTGGGCGCTGCTGTTCGTCGGCTTCAATATCACCTATATGGCGATGCAGGCGGTCGGGATCATGGGGATGCCGAGGCGCTACTACGACTATCTGCCCCAGTTTCACACCCTGAACCTGATTTCGACCATCGGCTCCTGGATACTTGCCGTCGGCCTGATCATCATGTTCGTGAATCTCTGGCAGGGGGCTCGCAAGGGCCGCCCGGTCGGCAAAAACCCCTGGGGTGCGGCAACCCTGGAATGGACAATCCCTTCACCACCACCGATAGAGAACTTTGGCGCGGAAGACCCGGTAGTAACCAAGGGACCCTACGAATTCAAAGGAGTGGTGGCCGATGAGTATTGAGCATCGTGACGACACCGGCGACCGCTTCGGCATGTGGCTGTTCCTCTACACCGAGGTGATCCTCTTTAGCGGCCTTTTCATCCTCTACGCAGTCTCCCTTTCCAGGTTCCCCGGGGACTTCGCCCAGGGCAGCCACCAGCTGAACATCTACCTCGGCAGCATCAACACCATAGTCCTGCTGACCAGTTCACTGACCATCGCCCTGGCGGTCAGTGCCATCCAGATGAACCGTATCCGGCAGTGTCTGACCCTCTGCGGGGTCACCGTGGTGCTGGCCCTGGTGTTTCTGGTCAACAAGTATTTCGAATGGTCAGCGGAGATCAGCCACGGCATCTACCCCGGCTCACAGCACTTGGCGGAGATGGGCGCAGGAGTCTCGGCCTTCTTCAACCTCTACTACTTCACTGCCGGGCTGCACGGTCTGCATGTGCTGATCGGCGGCAGCCTGATCGGTGTGGTGGCCGTGCTGACGGCCAGGGGGAAAATCACCAGCGAACGCTATACCCTGCTGGAGAACAGCGCCCTCTTTTGGCACCTGGTCGACCTGGTATGGATCTTCCTGTTCCCCCTTTATTACCTGATTCTCTGAGGTGAACCATGAGCGAGCATAAACACGAACCGGTCCCCTACCGGACCTTCATCCTGATCTGGATCGCCCTGCTGGCGCTGACCGCCATCACCATCGCTGTCTCGCGCGTGCATCTTGGCCCTCTCAACGTCTGGGTGGCGTTGGGGGTCGCCACGCTCAAGTCGAGCCTGGTGTTGTTCTTCTTCATGCACCTGAAACAGGAGACGCGGCTCTTCCGGCTCGGTCTGCTGGTGCTGCTGGTGATCCTGGCGATCTTCATTGGAATGACTTTCATCGATACCCTTTACCGTTAGGAGTTCCTGTGAATCCGCTGACCAACCCTACGGCCCAGGGGGTCGACGCTGTCCTGATCTACATCTTCGGCGTTTCTCTGCTGTTGCTGCTGGGGATCACCGTCGCCACCATCTATTTTGTCATCAAATACCGCCGCTCCAAATACCCGGAACCGACCTCCGAGGCCCACGGCAGCCTCTGGCTGGAAGCGGTCTGGACCCTGCTGCCGACCCTGATCGTGCTGACCATGTTCTGGTACGGATGGACCCATTACCTGGGGCTGCGCGATGTCCCGGCTGGTGCCTTCGAAGTCAAGGCCAACGGGCGCATGTGGTCCTGGCAGTTTCAATATGAGAATGGCCGCACCAGTAACAAACTTTATGTGCCGACCGGCAAACCGATCAAGGTCAAGCTCACCTCGAGTGACGTCATACACAGCTTCTTCATGCCCGGCTTTCGCATCAAGCGCGATGCCGTCCCCGGAATGGAGTCTTACGTCTGGTTTCAGGCCCCGGAGACCGGCAGCTACGATATCTTCTGCGCCGAATACTGCGGCACCGGCCACGCCGATATGATCACCACCGCCGAAGTTCTCTCCGCAGAAGACTTTGAGCGCTGGTACGAAAAGAGCGCAGCGGCAACAGGGGTTGCGCGCGGCAGAGAACTACTCGAAGAACACGGCTGCCTCGGTTGCCACAGCTTCGACGGCAGCAACAGCATTGCACCGACCTTCGGTAAATTAAAGGGGCTCGAGCGTGAAATAAGCCATGAGGGTCTGGAGCAGAAAATAATAGTTGATGCCGAGTATCTGCGCCGTGCAATCCGCGCGCCCGGTGCGGATCTGGTCGAAGATTTCCCGCCGATCATGCCCGCCTATGGCGATGAAATCAGTGAAACGGATCTGGACGAAATCATCAACTACCTGCTTGAAGGGGAATCCAAACCGCTGATCGATGGCAACAAGCTGATCGAGGAGAACGGCTGTCTCGGCTGCCACTCCACCGATGGCAGCAAACTTATCGGGCCGAGTTTCAAGGGGCTGGGCGGACGCAGCAGCGAAGTTAAGCGCGATGGACAGGAGTTGAAACTGAAGGTCGGCGCCGACTACCTGCGGCGGGCGATCCGTAATCCTGGCCATGAAATTGTCGCGGATTACCCGGCGATCATGCCAGCCTACGATCACCTCAGCGATGAAGAGATCGAGGCGATCGTTGAAGAACTGCTAAAGAAGTAGCCGAAAAGAGGATTCTTGAAACAGCTTCTTACCCTGATCAGCGCGGTCGAAATTAGTCTTGCCGCAGGCGACACTCCGGCCATCCTCAGCCGCTTGTTTCGCGCGCGCCTGGCGAGTCTGGTGGCGCTCTCCGCGCTGAGCGGCTACCTCTTTGCCGCACACGGTTTTTCAACGACTGCGGCACTGGTCTTTCTGGCGATCTGGCTCCTGGCGGCTGGCTGTTCGGCACTCAATCAGCTACAGGAAATTGAGATCGATAGTCGAATGCAGCGCACCTGCTCAAGACCTCTGCCCGCCGGTGATCTCTCTGCAACCCAGGCGCTACTGATCGCGGCTGGCGCGATTTCCGGCGGCCTGTTGCTGTTAGTGAGCAGCGGTCTGACACCACTCCTGCTCGGTCTGCTGGCAATTCTCTGGTACAACGGCATCTACACCCCCCTCAAAAAGAAGACCGCCTGGGCGCTCTTCCCCGGCGCGATCTGCGGTGCGCTCCCCCCCCTGATCGGCTATAGTGCCGCCGGTGGTTCGCTACTCGACCCAGCGGCGGTGATGCTGGCGGGAACCCTGCTGATCTGGCAGGTCCCCCATTTCTGGTTACTCGCCTGGCGCTACCCTCAGGATCAACTCGACTCCGGACTGCCGAGCCCTTTCCGGGTGCTAAGTGATAGGCGTCTGTTTGCCATCAACAGCTGCTGGCTCGCCGGCCTGGGCCTCAGCTATCTGCTCTTCGTCCTCTTCGGCATGATCGCCGATCGCCTTCTGGTCAGTCTCTATCTGGCCGGAATGGGCACAATCGTTCTCACAGTGATTCGTGAATTGTTGCGAGGTGTCAAACATGCCAACTGCGGTCGCTTATTCCATCTGGTCAATCTCTCGATGGCACTCCTTCTGCTCACCCTGATTGGCGACAGCCTGCGATAGCCTCAACAATCCCTTAATGCCCTGGCGACAACTCTCAGCTATACTCAAAGACATGAAGAAACTCCATACCCTCAGTCATCAGGATTGGTCGCAGGCAGGGCTACTCAAGGAGATCCTCGCCGTCGAGGGGATCGCCTGCCTGATCCGCAATGAACAACTCTCCGCTGCTATCGGAGAGCTCCCCTTTACCGAATGCTTTCCTGAACTCTGGGTGATCGACGATGAGGTCTTCCCGCGCGCCAAACTGCTGCTTGCGGCCTGGCTGAAAATCCCGGAAAGACCGTTGCAGGGGTGGGTCTGCCCGAACTGCGGAGAAGAGCTGGAAGGAAATTTCGGGGCCTGCTGGTCGTGCGGCCAAGAGCGCGAGTGACACATCAAACGCAAAAGAGGTTGAGCATATGGACGACAGAATCTGCAGCCGAATCCTGCTGTTTTTCTGCCTGTTGCCCTTCTGCGGCGGAGCGCCCTGCCAAGCAGAAGAGCCGGTGAATGCCATCGGCCTCTACGGCGCACAGCTGACCTCCAACAACTGGGAAGATTTCTTCTCCGGTGAGACACTACGCAAGCAGAATTCCTACCTGCTGGCACTCGTCCTCGCGCGCCGCATCGACCGCTACAGGGACCTGGCCTGCTTCGAGATAGAGGGGCAGCTGGTCAAACATTTCAGCCGGCAGAATCATCTAGAGTTAAACGGCCTTGCGACACTGCGTTGGGAAGCCTTCTGGTGGGACCAACTGCTCGATACCAGCCTGGCCTTCGGTCTGGGGCTCTCCTACGCCACCGACAAGCCGGAGGTCGAAATTCAGAACGACGGCGGCACATCTCGCTTGCTGATTTACTGGATGCTGGAACTGGCCTTCGCGCTACCGGCCCGGCCGCAACTGGAGCTATTGACCCGCATCCATCACCGCTCCAACGGTTTTGGTCATGTCGCCGAAGCCGGCGGCTCAAACGCCCTGGCTCTGGGGCTGCGTTACCGGTTCTAGGGATAGTTGCGCCGCTGGCCACACAGCCTCCCAAGTGCGTGGCCGAGAACCCTAATGACTCTTCTTCTGCGCAACGTCACCAAATTCGACCAACACTTCGAGCAGTTGCTGCGCCACAAAATCCGCCAGATTATCGCGGGCGCGAATCTCGGCCATCTCGGCCTGACGCGCCGCGCTCTTGTACGACCACTGGTGCGAGCCGATGATGTTGCCACTGGCGGTTTCAAGCAGAGAGATGCGCAGGGTGCCACGCACCCAGTTCCAGCCATCGGCAGACCTGAACTTTTCACTGTCGATAGCGGCCTGCAACAGATACTCGGCGGCCGACTCGCTGGCCAGATGCCTGATCCCGGCATTAGCGAGGCCACCGGCCAGCAGACGCTCTACTCCGCCCAGTTCATCCTGCGCGACCCTCAGCCCGACCTGCCAGCGGTCCAGCAGGCTCTCGAAATCGCTCTTCAGTTCGGCGAGCCGGTATTTAGCGGGGAGGCCGACACCGCTCAGATCGACAATCTGCAGCATCTTCTGCGGATGTTGGCGTTTCAGTTGCGCGTTTAGTGCGTTGTAGGCAGCGCTGATCTTTTCCGGCAGGGGCTCGTCACGACGGGCCCGTCCGATATTCTCTGCGGTCTCCCGATCGAGAGTGTTGATTTCTGCGCGCAAACGATTACCAGCCTGCAATCGATCCAGCACCGCCAGCGCATGGAAATCACCCCCAGCTTCGCCGCGCCAGGTCCGGCTGATCTGCACCCCCTTGATCACCTGGCTGGTCTGCGCCTGGACATCACGGCTGATACTGGTCTTCAGACCATTCTCACCAGCCTGACCCTGCTGCCATTGCAGGTGATCGCGACTGCTCTCACTGAGCGCAACCTCGAAAACCTTGGCCAGATCCGCACGCGCCCGATCGCGCGCCAGGCCGAGTGTCTCCCCCTGACCACGGCCGTTCAGATAACGCTCTGGCGGATAATCCGCGGGTTCAGAGGCAATCCAGTCGGGGTTGAGCGGTCCCTGGGCACAGCCGACACAGAGCAACAACAGCAACAGGCCGCTGAACTTTTTCATCTACGCCTCCTCAGCAGAGAACCCTCTGCTACCTCATGACTGGAGATAAAGTATTTTTCCCCCGGCTGCAAACGGATCGCGGGATAAAAGAGCCTTGTTGCCAACTGACCATAGGGATCGAGTAGTTCGACCTCTAGATCGTATTCCCCCGCGGGCAAAGCGACCCGCGCCAGCTGGATACTGGCCGGCAGCGACATCCAGCTACGCGTGTCGGCACGCTCGGTCAACAATCCGCTGAGATTAACCAGCAAGCCGGCAAGTCCATTCTCTTTGCCCGCCTGCTTACTCATCTGATGCTTGAGGATGACCCGCGCAGTCGCCCGCGCCAGAATTGCCGGCCGGTTGCGTTCAAGCTCTGCAATCGCCAACTCTTCGATATTCTGAAAAACTTCAGTCTCCACAATCCGACCGGCAATCTTGAGGCGCGCCCTTGAAAAACAGTTCTGACGCCGCTGATAAGTCGGCAGGGCAATCCGCACCAACGGCCCCTTGGGCAGGTCGGGGAGGACAACAGACTCTTCAACCTTGACCGGAGCCAGGCCATTGTGGAAAAGAAATACCAGCTCCCCCTCGCGCCGCAGTTGCTCACTGCTTTGCCAGTTGTCGATCCCGAATTCGGCAACAAACTCGCTGTTTTCAGCGCTCAGACCAACGGCCGCACTGGCCCGTAACAGGTCCAGCTCAAGCTGCCTGGGCAACGGGGCCGGATAGCGCGCCTGATGCTCCTGGTAGGCCTGATAACTGCTGCGGTAAGCGATCATCGCGTTGCTCGTCTCTCCGGTAGCCTCGTAGATCAAAGCCGTCAGGTAGCGGGCAAAGGGATCGTTACTAAAGAGCGGGCCCAACTCCTTGTCGCCCAGCTCTCCAAGCAGCAGGTCGACCTGCAGCGCCTCGACCCGCGCCTCATCCAGCTGGCCGAGTTCCAGAAAATTGAGCGCGCGGTAGAGATTGAGCATCACCTGCTCATAGGGCGCACCGGCGTAACTGCGCGTGCCATCGTTAATGGCCAGGGCAGTCGTCTGTTCGCGCAGACTCAGAGCATTCAGCTCTTCGACCAGTTGCTTGGCGGCGAAAAATTCCTGATTGCTCGCCGCGAACTCGCCATGCATGCGGAGCAACATGCCGCGATTCATCAAAAAAAGCAGGCGATTGCGCTCTACAGTCTTCTCGGCATCCAGCAGTGCAAGCGCGCCGCCCAGATCGCGTTGCGCAAGTTCGGCGGCAATCGGCGCAAACCCCTTACTGTACGAGGCGCAGCCAGCCAGGACCAACAGCAGGATCAGTAAGAGTGCACGCACGAATGAATCAATAAATATCATCCTTAAGGGATCAACTTCTCAGATCAATAGCGCAGCTTGCTGCGTTTAACGAACTTCTTGATCTTCTTCTGGCCGAGCCAGACCTTGCGGTTATCGGCCAGGCTGATCAGGGTCAGATCGACCTGATAAAAACGCACCTGATCCTTGCTGGCATGGTCGATGATGGTATTGATCTGCCCCTTGAGCATGAAATCGGCGCCCAGTTCCTGCCCCATCGGCTTGCGGGTCTCCTCACGCGCGTTCAGATCCTGATCCACGCGCTCACCCCGGATCTCTTCCCGCTCTTCGGCTGAAGCGACAAAATCGACCCGACCCGAATTGACCAACGCCCGTTCAACATCGGCGACAAAGGTATTCAGATTGATATGTTCATGGCTCAGATTACGCAGGGTCCCGACGATCACCGCTGGGCGGGTACCCTTCTCGGCGCGGAAGTCCCCAACCCAGGGCCGTTTCAGCATATCGGCAATCATCTCTTCGGAAACCAGCCGTGAATCGGTGTCGTTCCAGGCCCCGCTGAGATCCTTCACCTCGTCCGGCTCGATCCGCTTAACCTGGGTAGCACAGCCGCTCAATACGAGCAGGGCCAGCAAAAGTACAAGCAATGCGCAGGGTCGATTCATCCTCACTTTGATTCCTCCATTTGACGATCAAAAACATTATCCCCATGGGTCTCGAAAAAACTGCCGAAATCCTGATTCATCTCCTGATTCGACGCGACGATCCGCTTGATCCGATCGAGATCGAGCTCGGCAATCGCATAAACGATACCGCTCTTCTTGTCGCGCCAGTGACCGATAATCTCGGCCCCACTCAGGTTGGTTCTGGTCAGACTCTCAATCTGACGCGAGATCGACTGTTGCGCAACCATCTCCTGGGCCGAACCCGAGGCACTGGCGTAATCCCTGTTAACCACATCGATGAATGAGGAGAGGACCCGCGCGACTTCGGCCCGGGCACGGCTATCTGCGGTTGAAATCTGTAACGACCGATCACCCATTTGCGGTGCCTGTCCCACCCCGTGGAAGAGCCGACCGCCCTTATCGTTCAGGATCTGGGTCCCTTCGTTAATCCAGTCCGGGGCGCCCTTAACCCCCAGATCGCTCTCGACCCTGGTCTTACTCGAACAACCGGCCAGTAACAGTGCGGCCAATACGATAGTCATAAGGTATTTCATGATGCCAATGCCTCCCGATAATTTATTGATAGCCCTTGAAAAGAACTCAACTGTTAAGACTCCAATCGTACTCGCGCCATTCAACCTTGATCCGGGTGCCGGTTTCAAGCAGAAAAGCTGCTTCTATGGGATTTTTGCGATAGCGCGCCAGCATTTCAAGCACCCCTCTTAGACCACCGAAATCGGCCTTGTACCACTTGAAGAGCGGCGACAGTTTCAGACGCTTCTGTTCGGGGAAAACCTCGACCTCAGGCCCGTTGATGAAATTTTCTGCCGCCATTTCGAGCTGCTCATCGAGTTTCGCCGCGACATAGTAGTTAATCGGCGGGCAGGAGGAGCTGCCACAAACCAGGGCAAAATGGATGCGTGGGTCGAGCTCCAAAACCCGATAAGCCATGCGCGGGTCATCTTCGGCCAGAGGATGAAACAGACCGTAGGGCGGGCGGCGGTTACCACGCAGAATGCCATGCTCAATCTCGTCGGCCGAATAATCGCCGACACCGATGCGATAGGAGATATGCCCGAAAAAGTCGTAGATCTCCTTGACCGTCTGGCGTACATCAAGCGCAATGATTCCGTGGATTATCAAACTATTATAGAGATTAATCCAGAAGGCAGTTTTTTCCTGGGTGGTCTTCAGATTGAGCAGATCATATTCCTGCAACAAACGACAACAGCCACAATACTCGGCAAATCCCGGCGAATTTCGCAGCGCCGGATAGTCGACCCGGCCGGTTCCCGCATTGTAAAAATCCTGTTTGAGGCGACCGATCCGCAATTGCAGTTCGGCAGCGATATCGATCCTTGGGCGGCCCGAGGGGACATCTCCGTCGTTCAAAAGCAAACGAGCGTTCGTCATGGGATAGCGATCCGCAGGAATGAAAAACCGTTGAAAGTATTGACCAACGCCCTGTGTAACATGCTACAAAGTATAGCAGAAGCGAGCATAAAAAAGTTATGCGCACCCGACTGAAAACTGTCGGACTATTCCATGGGCCAAAGACGCTTCAGTCAGAATAGCCCGACACTACCCCGATAGAGCTGTGAGGAATTCCATGAGCCACTTTGCCCTGACCATCATCGGCCGCGACCGCGCCGGAATCGTTTCCGAAGTCACCAGCATCCTCTATCAACTCGGCTGCAACATCGCCGACAGTAGTTGCTCGATCCTGGGTGGGCAGTTCTCGATGATCCTGATCATCTCCCACCCGGAGCTGGACGATCAGCAGAAACTGGCGGAGTCATTCGCCCCGCTTGAGGAGAACGGGCTCTCGGTCTTCTTGCGCACCCTGAAGCCTGGCGGCGAAGAACACCCCGACCTGCAGGGCGAGATCTGCATGATTTCAGTTTACGGGGCCGACAAGCCGGGGATCGTCTATCGCGTCGCACGGGAACTGGGGGAGAAACAGATCAACATCACCGACCTCAACACCAAACTGATCGGCGCCAAGAACGCCCCGGTCTACGTGATGATGATCGAAGCGATCCTCAAGCAGGGGGTTGAAGTCGAAGATGTGGAAGATTGGATGGCCGGACTCAAAGACGAACTGCAGGTCGACATCTCGGTCCGTTCGATCACCCCGATGGAGCTCTAAAACAAGATGGCCGCCAAAGAAGTCCTCCTCTACCCGAACTCTATTCTCAAAGAACTCTGTACACCGATAGAAGACTGGGATGACAGCGTCGCTACGCTCCTGCAGGATCTGGTCGATACCATGGTCGCGGCCGGACATTCGGTCGGCGTCGCTGCCCCGCAGATCGGTGAAACCAGACGCGCCCTGGTCGTCGATGTTTCCAAGAGCAAACTGGGCAAGAAGCAGGAGAATCACGGCCTGCTGCAGATGGTCAATCCGAAGATCATCGAACGCGAAGGGCAAACCGTCGTACGCGAGGGCTGCATGTCGGTCCCCGACTACACCGGCAACGTCACCCGTGCCGAGCGCATCGTCGTGCAGTTTCAGGATCAGGCGCGCCAACTGCAGGTCATCAGAGCCGATGGCTTCGAGGCGATCGCCATCCAGCACGAAATCGATCATCTCGATGGCTACCTCTTCCTCGATCGGGTCTCAAGCCTCAAGACCGACCTGTTCCGGCGTAAGTAGCTTTTTTACCTGACAAATCTGTGATCTGAAAAACAGATCCAGCAAAACAAGAATGGCCACCCCGGTTTCTGAGGTGGCCATTCTTCAGCGCTGCTTCAGATAGACAAACCAGTAGGCACCGGCGACAAAGACCATCCCACCCACGATATTCCCCAGGGTCACCGGGAGTAGATTTGCGACGAAAAAGTTTTGCCAGGTGAGTTGCGCCGGGACTGCCAACTGCTTCGCCGTCAGCAGGATTCCCGCCGGGATAAAATACATATTGGCGACCGAGTGCTCGAAACCGCTCGCCACAAAGGCCATGATCGGTACATAGCAGGCGAGTATTTTTCCGCTGATATCCCGGGCCGAGACCGCCATGAATACCGCGAGGCAGACCAGCCAGTTACACAGAATGCCGCGCACGAAGGCGACCTTGAATGAGAGGGCGGTCTTGCCAGTGGCGATGTCGACCACATTGGCCGCAACCTTTTCGGGCAGCAGCAGGTCGGTCTGGATCATCAGCCAGGCGAAAAACAGAGCCCCGAGAAAATTGCCACAGATCACCAGCAGCCAGTTTTCAGCGATCTTCGCCCAGGGGATCTGCTTCTGCAGTGCTGCCTTGACCAGCAGAATATTCCCGGTAAAGAGTTCGGCTCCACAGATAACGACCAGCATCAGCCCGAGGGAGAAGACGCTGCCGCCGAGCAGGCGGCTGACTCCAGTACCGAGGTAAGTGGCGGCATCCTGGGTAACGAGGGTAGCCAACTGCGCGCCGAAGGCGATATAAAAACCGGCGAGCAGACTCAAGACCAGGGTTCGCCGCCAGGGCTGGGTCA
>JAAXQE010000248.1 GCA_012974425.1 Geopsychrobacter sp. | reverse complement strand
TTGTCGCTAAACAGTTCGGGCATGGCGCGGTAGACATAGGCGCCAAATTTACCCTGTTGTTCAAAGCGGTTCCCCCTGATGACAGAGGTCACTTCGTCCTTGATAAACAGGCCCACCCGGCTGTTTCTGCGAAAGATGGAGCTCTCAACCAGGGCGCGGCTCTTCTGGCGCAGCTCAATCCCGATCCGGTTATTCTCCAGCAACAGGCCAACCAGTTGCGGCTCACCACCAATCACAGTGATTCCGGTCTGAGCACCGCTTATCTGGCAATTCTTAAGCCAGGTCTGCGCGCTGGTTCCCTTCAAAATCAAGCCTGGCCAATTCTGCCCACTGAACCTAACATCTGTCGCTTGAAGTTCGCCGGTAATCTCAAGCCCGGCTTCAGCCAGAATCCGGGTGCCCGGAGCAATAATCAAACGGCCTTCTTTTGTTACGCGTAAAGTCTCAGTCACACGCACCTCTCCCTGCCAGCGTTCCAGGCCATCAATGACCCTGGCCAGGGTACTGGTAGGGATAAGGCATAGCAGAAAGATAGTCAGCAGTAGTTGCATCACCAGACCTCGCGCACTACGATATCGCCGAGGTCGGTTGCTTCATTCCGCGCAGCTTCAACGCCGTGATCAGGCCGCTCATCATAGGTACCGACCCATTCCCCTGGTTCGAGTGGCCCGCCATAGGTACTGCGCGCCCCGACAAAAAACTCCCCGCCATTTTCCAGGTAGATCTTGAATTTGCCGTCTGCGCCCGTCTGCGCCGAAATAAAATTCGGCTTGCCGATCATGCGGTTATCCCGATAGGCGAAGAGATAGATCCCGGCAACCGGCCCGCCATCCTCATCCACAACTCGTCCAGCCAGCCAGGTCGAGGTCCGGGTGAACTTACCATCTACCAAGCGCCGCTGCTTTGCGCCTTCGCTAAGCGGTTCAAGTGACCATTGGGCCAATTTTCGCTGTTCGCCAGTCTTGAGGACGAGTGGATTGCCGGCATATTCACCTTTTAGATCACCGACGACAGGGTCACCGACCCTTGAGCCGTCATTGCGCTTGCGCGCGGCCAGCCAAAAAGTTCCAGCAGACAGTTGCAGCGTGAAACGCCCCTGTTCATCTGCGCGCACGACCTGGCCATAGGCCGGCCCTGTCAACGCATCACCACGGCTATAGACATAAATAAAGGCCTCAGCCAGTGGTTTGCCAGTCAGCAATAACTGGCCACTGGCAGCGGTCTGGCCATCGGCGCGGATTGCCCCCTCAAAACCGACCTCCTTAAGGGTCAAGGGGGTGATCGCAGCGTAGCCCTTTTTGACCACAAGCGGATTCTGAGGATATTCAGCCATCAGCATGCGGTTGACCCCGCCCCCCTGCTCTTTCTTTTTAGCAACCAGATAATACTTACCCGCCGGGAGTGCGGCGCGAAAGGTCCCATCAGCAGCGGTCGTTGCAACACTGAAGGGAGCAGATGAACGTTCAGTGCTCCGCTTGAGATAAAACTCAACCCTGGCCTGGCCGAGCGGCTGTTGCTCAAATAAGAGCTGCCCCTCAACCCCGTTCTCACCAGAGGTACAGGCCTGAAGAGAGAGGAGCAGAATCATTAGGCACAATCGGCGGAAAACAGACATCAAGGGTGGCTCCTCGGCAGCAGAAATAGTGCGCCCAGATAGATCGAAGCTCCGACTAAAATTGTTGTATTGAAGCCGAAATTCATCGCAACAACCACCGCCAGGATCGTCCCCAGGACACTGGCGGCACCGTTAATCCCCCAACTCCAGGGGATGGCGTCACCATCTGGATGGAGCAAGGCAATGCCGAGCGGCAACGGCATCCCAAGCAACAGTCCCAAGGGTGCAATCAACAGCACGGCAATAAGGCAGCGGACCAGTAACGGGAGCCAGATCAGCGAGGTCAGAAGCCCCGGCAGAAGATAGCAATAGACAGGGGTGAGCAAGACAAGTGCCAGGATAATGCGCTTCAAGAAGGCCAGATCCCCGCCTTTGGACGCCGACAAACGGCTGCCGACGCCGGAAAAAATCAGGAGTGCGAAAAGGATAACCGCCAGGGAGTAGATCGGATGCCCAAGAAACAGGATAAAGCGCCGCAGCAGGCCGATTTCGACCAGCATAAAACCAAGCCCGAGGCAACTGAAGTATGCCGCGCGACGAAAAGCCATTGGGCCCGCCCGCCTATTGCGCGTTAGAAACAGCGGCAGCGCGAAGACGCTGCCGACCAGGATGGTGGTTACCACAAGCAGATTCCGCAGAATCAGGATGGCGCGGTCCTCAAAGGGGCTCCGCTCCGGAAAAGAGAAGAGGTCCAGAAAGGCGGCCGGTTTAAGCATATAGTAGAAGAACGGACGGGTATCGTCTGTCGGGCTAATATCGAAGGGGAACTCGCGATAGAACTCATCACTCCCGCCTGAGGCAATCAGGGACTTAAATAGCTTGTCACCCTTCTCCTCATCCGGCAGATAGACGATATCGTAATCCTGCTGCCTGGCGATCTCCTTCAGGCTTTCCAGCTCGCTTGGGGAGAAGGGACTCTTCTTGAGCAGAAAGTTGGCGAGGCCACGTTCCTTTATGACCGCGATGTGATATGCCGGGTCTGTGACCCCTTCGCGCTTGAGCAGTTCAAGCCCCAACGAGACGAGGCGCAGGGTTTCCCGTTCAAAGATAAAGCGTGAGATGGTCAAGACGCCATGGGGCTTGAGATGTTCCCAGTAATCCTGAAAGGCCTCCAGGGTGTAGAGGTTGTTCTCCGAGAGGGTAAAAGCTCCGGCCGCCGGGGCCATCCGCCCGAAGACTGCCGAGGCCTGAATGATGTCGAAACGCTCCTCTGTGCGCCGGATGTAGCTGCGACCCTCTGCAATCTGGAGTTCAATGCCGGGTCGCAGGTAGAGCGCCCCGGTGAAATCGGCAAAGCGCTCATTGACCGCCTCGACGATCAGTGGATTGATCTCAACCGGCACTATGCGTTTGGCACCATTGGCGATGGCGGTCAGGACATCCTTGCCGCCACCTGGTCCAATAATCAGACTTTCAGCTTGCGGGCGCAGCAGATAAGCGAGGTTGATCACATTTTGGCGGAAAAACTGCAGGGTCTCTTCCCCCTGCCAGCGATACATCGTGGTATAGCCGGTATCATCCACCACCATCCCGAGCTGTTCGGGCACCGGACCGCTGTAGTTGCGGGATAATCCCCAGGCCCGGCCCATCTCCTCTGCTTGAGCCGGGTAGACCGCAACACGCGAAAATGAGTTCCAGGAACGCCACAGCAGGTTCGGCTCATAGCGGCCACGCGCAAAATGAATATCGGCGAAACCTGTCAGCTGGTTACCAATAGCCAACAACAACAGCAACAAAACGACAGTCACCGACAGCGGGCGCAATCGACTCAGATGGGGGGCCAGCAGATAGGCCCCGCACACAAAGCAGAGACCGACAACCAGCAGGCCGGTAATTCCGCCAACCAGTTTAAGGACCAGAATAATCAACAGACAGCCGGTTCCGGCCCCAAGCAGATCGTAATAATAGAGACGCCCGATATGGCGGTGGAAACGTCCGAACAGCAGGGTTACGACCAGACCGCTAAAGAAAAAGGGCAGCGCCGTAGCCAGGTAGAGCATGGCCAAGAGCAGCAACTGACCGATCTCTATCGACTGGCGAACATTCCCCTGCTGGAAGGGCTGGTAGAAGGGCTGATGGAAGAAAGAGAGGACCCGAAAGCCGAACTGGGGATCGGCCCGAAACAATAGAAAAACTGAAAACAGCAGCAGCGTTGAAAGGCCAGCCGCCAGCGCAAAAAGGGCGGGCTGCCTGACTTTTTCGGCTGAAAACCAGCTGGGGCGCAGATAAACCAGCAGCGCGGACGCACCGAGACCAAAAAGTGCCAGGCTGATCGCCATCGAAGCAAAGTGGTACCACATCAGGACCGAAAATATGCGGGTCAGGAGCAGCTCATACATGAGGGTCGCCATGCAGACAATGAAGATACCGCTACAGAGCGAGGTAAACTGAGCAGGCGTTGCAATCTTACTCACGGGACTTCCTTCCGAACCAGTTGCAGAGCATGCAGTTTCTGGTCACGACTCCCAAAAAAGAGACGATTCCCTGTCACCCAGACCTGCGACTGGATCGCACCAGCAACATTATAGGTTGCAAGGGTACGCCCACTGTCGAAATCGAGCAGATAAAGGCTGCCAGCATTGTCCCCAACCAGCAGACCAGCATCACTGGCGACTGGCGGGGCATAGATAGAGCCTCCCAGGGGCCGCGACCAGACGGTCTGCCCGCTGGACGCATTGATCTTCCAGACAGCACCTGCTGCGGTAGCGACAAATATGGCATCACCGACAACCAGAGGGGTTGCATAGAAGCTTGACTGAGCGAGATGATTTTCCCAGAGCAGAACCCCGGCAGGACTGAAAGCCGTCAGGGTCCCCGCTTTATCAAGAATTGCGACATTTTCACCCAGCTGAACAGGAGACGAAAGTAACGGCGCCGCGAGTAACTGCTGCCAAAGCAGTTCCCCCTTGTTATCCAGGGCACTCAAGCGATTGCTGCCACTGGCCTGATAGATCCTTTCCCCAGCTACCAATGGGGTGGCGCGCAGCGGCATGCCAGCGTCAAAACTCCAGCGCAGATCCTTGCTGTCCATATCAAAAGCGTAAAGAGAACCGTTCCATGCCGGCAACAACAGGAGTTTATCGGCAATAGCCACCCCGGCCTGACGGTGATCATCGGCAGGGCTCGCCGGGTATTCATAGATGCGGCGGAGCTGGCCATCTTGCTGATCGACCTGAAAGAGTTGCCGGCTCCAGTTCTGCAAGAAAATCTGCCCAGCGCTGACCTGCAGACCACCGTCGATAATGTCGCCGGTATCGACCTGCCATAAAATTTGCCCTGTAGGACTTAGCGCCCTGAGGTGACCATCCCAGGAGGCGACAAAGATTTTGCCATTGACCTCGACGGGAGCGCTATCAACAAAGCCATTGGTTGCCACTTCCCACAGGGGCTCGAATTCCAGATTCCGTTGAATTCCGGCCTTGAATAACCAGCCTGAAACAGGAGAGGTTGCAACGCTCCCCAGTTCGGGATCGTCCTGCCGGTCATGAATGTTTAGAGCGATGCGTTGCGGATCGGTATCCCCCCACCAGTTACCGCCAAGCGCGATGCTGTCGGCGAAAAAATCTCCAAGCTGAAGGTTTATCTCGTTCTGGTAAATGTTGTTACCGCTGATGACCGACTTACCCGGCTTTTCAAACAGAAATATCCCGGCTCGATTGTCGCGAATAATATTATCGAGCAGACTGACTTCTGAGTCGCGAAAATTTATCCCCTTGCCCCTGTTGTTTTCGACGAGATTGTTCTGGAACAGAAAACGCGAGCGCCCCAGGCGGCAGCCATCAATGTTGTTATGGATATGACTATTCCGCATATGCCCGCGCGTGAAATGCGCATGGATACCATAGGCGCTGTCACGCAACTCACACCAGTCAAACAGGAGTTGCCGAGCAAAATCGCTGCGGATCTCGAGCCAGTCGGCGGGTCTCGGATCGGCCTCTGCCGAAAGAAAACGGATCGGAGCGCTTTGCGTGCCGCTGGCGACAAGGCTGCCCTTAACGATAAGCGTGGCATCACCCAGGCCATCCCGGTCGGCATCACGCCGTACAAAACGGATATGAGTCCCCGGTGCGATCGTCAGGGTTACTCCCTTGGCGACCGTCACCTCTCCATCAACAACAATCTCACCCTGCCAGAGGGTATCGGATACAAGCAGAACCTTCCCGCGCAGCAGGCTCTGGTCCTGAAGCGTCGGCGCTAGGGCGCAACCGCTGAGGAGGAGTAACAGGGCTAGCAATATTCGCATGATTTTCCCGTTTTCAGGTCAGGTGGTAATGAGTGAGAATAACTCAGCAGGATAATCAGCAGGATATGTTCCAACTTGAGATGATCGGTCTTAAAAAAAGAGAGCCGCTGTTGCGGCTCTCTTGGTAAATCAGCATGATTCGACTTGAAAATTTATTTGGCCGCTGCAACCGCACCTAAAGTCGGCTCAACAATTTCCAGCAATTGACCGGTGCGCACCCCATTTACAGCTGTCTCAATTCCACTGGGGAATACTGCAACCACATCGTAACTGGCGCCAGCATCGAGGCCGAAGTGTACAGTCAGCGGATTCTGGGCACAAAACCCGGTGGCAGTTGCTACGTCACGCATCGCTACCAGCTTGCCATCCTTCAGTACCTTGATTTTGGTACCAACGGCATCACGGTTAGAAACAGAGCCAACGGCCTTAACCTTCAACCAGTTCTTGTCATTCTGGTCGTTGAGATAGAGCCGGTTGGCAGCGCCCCAGTTGACAACGTAGAGATCAAGATCGCCATCATTATCGACATCAGCAAAGGCGGTGCCCTTGGTACGCACAGTCGAACACTGCAGTTGAGGCTGCTCGCCGGCAATGTCGGTAAAGTTACCCTTGCCGTCATTCACATAAAGCTGGTTGGCAAGCTTGCAGTCACCTTCATAGAGGTCAATATCGCCATCGTTATCGATGTCCCCAAAAGCAGGCCCCTTGCCCCAGCCCTCAGTCTCCTTCCTGACACGCTCAGAAGCAGCAGCAAAAACACCCTGGCCGTTATTCAGGTAGAGTCCATTTTCTCCAACATAGTTGGAAACGAAGAGATCAAGATCACCGTCGTTATCGATATCGGCAAAAGCTGCGCCAAGACCCCAGTTTGGATCCACAACACCCGCATCGCGCGTGACATCCTTGAAGGTGCCGTCACCCTTGTTCAGATAGAGGCGATTAGGCTCGCCCGCAGGATAACGTCCATTGACAACATAGAGGTCTTGAAAGTTATCGCCATTCACATCGGCCCAAACACCCATCCAACTCCAGGAGAGGTCTCCAACACCAGCTAAGTCAGTCACATCAGTGAAAGTACTGTCGCCATTGTTGCGATAGAGTACGTTCTTGGCCCCTGGACCGTAATTAGCGCAGTATATATCGAGCTGCCCATCGTTATCATAATCAACGAAGCTCGCTGAATAGGTGAAAGACTTCAGGCCGACACCGGCCTTGTCGGTAACATCTTCGAATTTACCGTTACCGAGGTTCCGAAACAGGCGGTTTGCTTCAATTTCATAACGACCACCCTTCGCCAGATAGAGATCAACAAGGCCATCGTTGTCAAAATCGCCAAAGACGCTTCCCATGCTGAAGCCTGGGTCATCGATCCCGGCACCGGCGCTGGCGGTAATATCCTCGAACTGACCGCTGCCATTATTGCGGAAGAGCTTATTGGTCCCCCCCTTGTTTGAAACATAGAGATCGACGAAGCCATCATTGTCGATGTCAGCAAAAGCGACCCCCTTGCCGAGACCATCATCGTCAACACCCGATGCCTTGGAAATATCCGCAAAATCCTGGGCAAACACTGGGCCTGCCAGAAGGGCAACAAAGGCGAGCATAACCAGCGGACGAACAGTCCTTCTCATCATCGCAATTTCTCCTTTTTCAGAGCGATATTCCATTATTACGGATAAAACGCCACCTTATAAAAAAAATTCGGCAGCAAACCTTTAAACAATATATTCCAGACAAACAGAAAACTACGAATCGTCAACTGACGGCACATGTTCGCCATGTGACGGCACCCAATCCCCAAAAACATCAGATTATTGAGCTTAACGTTTCATGTGCAAAAATCAAGCCCTATCAATTATGACAAAAAACCGTCGCTAGCAGGAGTCAACCGACCAAAGTTATTCAGGAAATTATCTGGAGCATCAATCCCATAAAGACCGACAGCCCAAGCCCAAGCGCAACAAAAACGAGTAACAGCCGACGCTGAAACATCGCCCCCAAGGCAATCATCGCAGGCAAACTCGTCACGGGGCCAGCCAATAACAGGGTATAGGCTGCTCCCTTGTCGATCCCCATTGAGAGCAATCCCGACAGAATCGGGATGATCGGGATTTGATTCGTCGGTAATGGCAGACCAATCAATGCCGCCATCAACAGTGACCAGAAACTTTTGGCGCCGACCAGCAGCTTGATCCAGGCTACCGGAATCAGAGTCACCATCAGGGCTTCGAGCACAATCGCCAACAATAGATAGCGACCGATAAAGAGTCCCGCATCCAGGCTGCGGTCGCAGATGAAACGTAACTTGCTGGCGCGCGGCACAATCTGCATCCGCTTAACATGAACCCCAGCTTGCGCGGCGATATCGGCAGCAGGAGCCAGAGAGCCATCCTCGCGATAGAGGGGTTTAAGCTGAATCATATCACTACTCAACCAGCCACGCCGCTCAAGCAAAAGGATGCTGAAGCCGGAGGCAAGGCCAAGGACCGCAGCCCCGACAAACTTATATACCGCCCAGTCTGCTCCCAGGCCGCTCCAGGTTAAAAGAAGCGCATCGGGTCCCATGACCGGCGAAGTCACCAGCAAGGCCATGAGTGGGGCCAGGGGAGTTCCAACCATCGCCAGAGTAATAAATACCGGCAATATGCCACAGGCGCATAAGGGGGAGACCATCCCAATCGCCACGGCCAGGGGGATAGCATAACTACCCGAGCGCACAATTGAATCGCGAATTTTCAGATCAAGCTTATAGCCCTTGATCAGCCCGACGAGCAAAACCGAGAGGAGAAAGATCCACCACATCTGGCCGACTTGAAGCCAGATGACATCAAAAAACTGTTGCCACCAGGGGGCGTTCACTGATTCCCTCCGTTTCGTACTACCATCAGACTGGATTCATCTGCGCTGCGTAACACTTCAAGCATGGCTTCGCGCTCAGCATCGCTGGGCAATGATCGATAGGACGCCGCCAAGTCGAGGGTCTTCGCCAACAACTCAATTTCCCAATGATTGTCTTTATCAAAAAATCGGAGCAGATGTTGCCCCTGCACTTCGACCTGCAGAGCATCGTAATTGAGGGCCAGATGAATTCCATCGCGGGCGCAGGTCTGGGCAAAGAAGGTCGCGCCCTGCAGCTCAGCCTTGAGTCTGCGTAGCGCCGCCCAGCCGATCCGCAGGCCGAGGGTACTCATCGGACAGTAATGCCCATGCTTCTCGGCCAACTCAATAAAGAGTTGTGATTTTGGAAAATCAGGGATATTCACAACAATCCGTGCTGACTAGAAAGCATAATGGTGCGGACAATCGTTCTCGTAGATTTCGTGATAAACCCTGGTCATATCCGGAGTCAGCCAGTAACGAACCTCCTTTAACGATTTCAGAAAAAGCGCCATGGTGACCTCGGGTGCATCCTCCTTGATCGCATTAACCGTGGCCCGCTTGCACAGACTCTCGGCATCCCAGCCGACATAACCCTCTGAGAGTTCAGCCAACTTGTCACGATCAACATCGGTAGCCAGATTCGGCATTTGATCCAGATAGATGTCGAGCATTTCACGCCGGTCAATGACACGTGGCGGATGAACAAAAACCTTACGATTGAAGCGTTTTTTCTCTTTGATTATGGCCTGGTCAACCGTATCGATCCGGTAGCAACTGCCGACCAGCATGACATTCTCGACCTGGTTGATGCGGTCGATCTGCTCAACAAAGAGTCGATTCAGCTCTTTGCTGGCAAAGGTTGGTGGTATGCCGCGCAGGTTTCCCGGGCCCCACTCATAGTTACAGCCTTCACGCGGAGCCAGCCATTCACAGTCGGAGATAAACAGGACACTCGGTGCCTCGTGGATTGCGGTATCAAAGGCCTCGACCAGTTCTTCCCCCTTACCGAGCATCTCCTGACCACTGACATAGACAAAAGAGGCACCGGCCTCCTTGGCACAGGCCTCGGCAAGCATGGTGATCCCAACGCCGAGCGGTCCCCACATCATGACACCTGCAGGGATCCCCAGTTGATGCTTTTTGATCATTTCAGGCTTCTGCAATGGCAGACAGACCATCTCCTTGAGTATCTCTTTGACCTCGGCAAAACCACCAATGTCGTCCCAGTCGAGAATAGGATCACGGACTTCGTAAAAGATATTTTTGAGTTTTTTATGCATTATTATCTTCTCAGTGCAAAAAGGGGAAGGTTGCCATTTGTAGACAGTTGCAGCCAAGCATCTGTCATTTATTTTTCCCCAGAGGCTGAGCAACAAATATGCCAGTGATACAAATCAAAGATCATTCAACAAACGATAGATCTGTTGCTCTACATGCCAAATCGAGGCACCCTCTTCACCCTTGCCAGCATCCTCGTAAAGGACTCGCGCACGATCCAGGGTGGCATGGACCTGCAACAATACCGGCGCTAGCTTGCTCTCAAGACGCATCTGGGGGATTTCACCGACCTGACCACGCCACTCCGCCAGTTCTGCCTGGCCGTTCTTAAGCAGATTGACCGCGCGGTCAATCCTTATGCCATCTGGCTGACTGGCAAATTTTTTCTGCAACTCATCTGACATCAGTGCCAACTGACGAAAGCGTTCGGTAATTTTCATCTTTTCATTTATCCTTCCTCGAGTTTCAAAGTGGGCCATCCTAAAGCAATTGCCCCCCAAAGATCAATTATTCTACCGACACCTAAGTCTGTCCGAACTCGTCGATATTGACTTTGCCCCTGCGCGCCTGCTATTTTCCCCAAAATAAACAAAATGAGCCCTGGGGGCGTGTCTGACACTGAGAGCCTTGCGAAAGCGCAATGCAACCCCTTGCACCTGATCCGGATCATGCCGGCGTAGGGAAGCGGCCGCCACAGCGTTCTATGCTTAATAGTCGCAGGCCGCACTTCATGCGGCTTTTTTTATTCCAGAGACTAAAGCGATTGATCAAGATCCGACTTAACGAAGTCCCGCTCGATATCCAGCAAAATACCAGCATTCGACAATTGCAGGAGCAACAGCAACTTGATGCTGATCTGATGATCGTCAATGGTTTCCCGACATCGGCAGACTATCTGATTAAGGATGGCGATCTGGTCATCATGATCAAGCGCGGCGCGATGCCGAGTGCCAACGAACTTGAAGCGCTGATGATGGCCCGTCACACACCGGGTGTCCACGCACGTATCGCCAAGAGCCGGATCGGGATCGCCGGTGCAGGCGGCCTGGGCTCAAACATTGCCATCGCCCTGGCACGCATTGGAGTCGGACAACTGGTCATAGCGGATTTCGACCAGGTCGAGCCCTCTAACCTGAATCGGCAACAGTATTTCATCGATCAGATCGGCCTGCCAAAAGTTATCGCGCTCAAAGAGAACCTGCAGCGGATCAATCCATATGTGAAAATTGAGACCTTCAATGGCCGGATAGACCCTCACAACCTAACCCAGGTATTTGCCGGTGTCGATGTCATGGTTGAAGCCTTCGATGCCCCTGATCAAAAAGCGATGTTGACCACGACCCACCTGCAACAGTCACCAGACTGCCCGCTGGTGGCCGCATCAGGCATGGCCGGCTACGCCTCATCGAACAGCATTCAAACCAGGAAGATCCGCAAGAATTTTTATTTAGTCGGTGACCAGATAACTGCGGCCGAACCAGGGCAGGGACTTATGGCTCCGCGAGTCAGCGTCGCCGCCGGGCATCAGGCCAATGCGGTTTTACGCATACTGTTGGGAGAAGATCCGGAATGAACTTGCAGGTAAACGGCGCAGAATTTCAATTCGACACAGGCTCATCGATTGGGCAACTCCTGAAACAGTTAGATCTGCACCCGGACCGGGTGGTGCTTGAGCTCAACCAGAACATTCTGAATACAGCAGACAACATCAACACTCAACTGCATGACGGGGACAAACTCGAAATCATCCAGTTTGTCGGGGGTGGCTGACATGCACCTAAAGGGTAGCGAAACTATGGATTCACTCGAAATCGCCGGTCGCAAGTTCAACTCACGCCTGATGGTCGGAACCGGAAAATTTTCATCAAACAACGCCATGCAAGCGGCGATGGAAGCCTCGGGCTGTGAAATTGTCACCGTTGCCCTCCGCCGCGTCGATATCAACAACCCGGGCGACAGCATGCTTCAGCATATCGATCCTGAGCGCTACCTGCTGCTGCCAAACACCAGCGGTGCCCGCGATGCCGAAGAAGCCGTGCGCCTGGCACGCCTGGCACGGGCTGCGGGCTGTGAGCCCTGGATCAAACTAGAGGTCACCCCTGACCCCTACTATCTGCTTCCCGACCCGATCGAAACCTTGAAGGCTGCGATTATATTGGTCAAGGAAGGCTTCAATGTTCTCCCCTACATGCCAGCGGATCCGGTTCTGGCGCGCCATCTCGAGGAAGCCGGCTGCGTAACGGTTATGCCGCTGGGCGCACCGATCGGCACCAATCGCGGGATGCGCACGCGGGATCTCATCAACATCATTGTTGAGCAGGCGAATGTACCGGTCGTGGTTGATGCCGGACTCGGGGCCCCATCTCATGTAGCAGAAGCGATGGAGATGGGTGCAGATGCCGTTCTCGTCAACACGGCGCTAGCGGACACCCCTAACCCGGCAGCCATGGGAGAGGCGTTCAAGAGAGGGGTTGAAGCAGGCCGCATGGCTTATCTCGCCGGGCTTGGCCCGCAACGTAGTAAGGCCCAGGCATCAAGCCCCCTTACCGGTTTCTTGCGGGAGGAGTAAGTGAGTTTCTACGATCTCCTTCAACAGCACCCGGCAACAGAGCTGCAGCAACGTTTTAACCTGGTCGAGAGTCAGGATATAGACAGAGCCCTGACGCGCAGCAAGCTTTCGCTGGATGATTTTCTCTGCCTGCTGTCTCCCAGAATAAGCGACAGCCAGCTTGAAAGCCTGGCCGGTCTGGCTCATCGCATCACCAGCCAGCGCTTCGGGCGGACCATCCAGCTTTATGCGCCCCTCTATCTGTCAAATGAATGTCATAACGGCTGCAAGTATTGCGGCTTCAGCGCCGACAATCATGACATGCGGCGTAAAACCCTGAATGATGATGAGATATTGCGCGAAGCAGAACATCTGCATCGCCAAGGCTTTCGTCACATCCTGCTGTTGACCGGCGAGGCCCCGGAAGCCGCCGGAGTCGACTATCTCGAACATGTGGTGCGCCTGCTCGCCCCGCAATTCAGCTCACTATCCCTCGAGGTCTTCCCCATGGCTCGCGAGGAGTATCAACGCCTTGTGGATGCCGGGGTCGATGGGCTGACCCTCTATCAGGAGACCTACGACCAGACACTCTACCCCGAGCTGCACCCCTATGGACCCAAGAGCGATTTCCGCTACCGACTCGAAGGCCCTGAGCGCGGTGGCGCGGCCGGGCTCAGAAAGATCGGTATCGGCGCCTTGCTCGGTCTGGGCGATTACCTTTCCGATGCCTTCTACACCGGTCTGCACGCCCGCTACCTGATGCAACGTTTCTGGCGCACCCAGGTGACCATCTCCTTCCCGCGCATACGCCCAGCTGAAGGGGGTTTTGCTCCACGCTCAATCGTCAGTGATCGTCAGCTTACCCAACTGATCTGTGCGTTACGCGTGCTCGCCCCCGATGCCGGGCTGGTGCTCTCAACCCGTGAAAGTGCCGAGCTGCGTGACAACCTGCTCCCCCTCGGCATCACCCAGATGAGCGCCGGTTCCTGTACCGCCCC
>JAAXQE010000247.1 GCA_012974425.1 Geopsychrobacter sp. | reverse complement strand
TTCAGCATCAGTGACCATCGTACTGCCGAAGAGATGCGCGATATCCTTGCAGAACGCGGCTATGAAGCCGTCTGGAAAGACTGGGATAATGCCTTTGCGGACCGGAGTTCATGAACCCACAACCAGCGACCCGGCTGCCTCCGGTCTACTTGATAACTGATCGCAAACTAGCCACACCCGACCTCTGCAGCGCCCTTGAAGCAGCGCTTAAGGGTGGGGTGCGTATGGTTCAGTTGAGAGAGAAGGACCTCTCTTCCACCGAGTTGCGAACAATTGCGGGAGAAATCCTGAAACTGACCCGCTTCTACGGCGCAAAACTTCTCATGAATGGCGCGCCTGAGCTGGCGGCAGAAATTGGTGCCGATGGCGTTCAGCTGGGAGTCAATTCCTGTCGAATCTCGACCGCCAGACGGATCCTCGGTGAACAGGCAATAATCGGCTATTCAGCCCACAGCACGCATGAAGTCGAGAGCGCCGCGCATCAGGGCGCCAATTTCGTCACCTTCAGCCCGGTCTACTACACAGCCTCAAAAGCACAATATGGCCCCCCGCAAGGCTTACAGGCCTTAGGCAACATTTGTCAAAAATCGCCGATCCCTGTCTATGCGCTAGGCGGAATCAATATCGATCGCGTAAAAGATGTCCTGGCAGCTGGGGCGCAGGGTATCGCTCTGATTTCCGCACTATTTGGAGCAAGTGATATCCAAAAATCAACCCAAAAACTCCTGCGCAAAATCTCGAGCCTCAGCAGCTAGTCCCTCGAATAAAGCATTCCGCCCGACCTCTCCTCTCTTTACACCATCCATCCAGCAAGGTTAATCAAGCAGACTGCCAGTTGAGAGATAGGCACTGTTCGACTAGAATAATAAAAGACCTTGCACGCATACCGGAGGCCCCATGGACGCCCTTCTGGTTCTTGCCATTCTATCCGTAGCCATCCTTCTCTTTGCCGGGAACTGGATCCGTGTTGACCTTGTCAGCCTGATGATCCTGCTCGCCCTGGGCATCACCGGGCTGGTAACTCCGACTGAGGCTTTTTCCGGTTTCAGCAACCCCGCCGTCATCACCGTTGCCGCCATGTTCGTCATCAGTTCCGGGCTCACGCACACAGGCGCCCTGCGCCCCCTGACCACTCGGCTGTTGAAGATATCCGGCCATGAAGAGGGGCGCATGGTGCTAACCATAATGCTCGCCTCGGCCTTTTTATCGGCCTTTATTAATAACATCGGCGCAACGGCCCTGCTCTTGCCGATAACTATCGAGATGGCGCAAAAAGGCGGAATAAGCCCATCCAAACTCCTGATCCCCCTCGCCTTCGGCTCCCTGCTGGGCGGAGCCTGTACCCTGGTCGGGACCCCCCCCAACCTGCTGGCCAATGCCTTATTGCAACAGCACGTCGGTGAATCCTTCTCAATGTTCGAATTCACCCCGCTCGGGGTGCTCATGTTGGCCGCTGGCACATTATACATGGTGAAGATCGGGCGGCGCCTGTTGCCTGAGCGCAAATCAGGCAATCTCACGACCGCCTATCAAGTCAAGGCCTACATCGCCGAAGTCGAAGTTCTTAAAGGCGCCAAAATCGCCAACAAGACCATTGCAGCCTCTCACTTTGAAGAGAACCACAAACTCAAGGTACGCGCTATTCTACGTGGGCGACAGAAGTTCCCCTTCCCCCATAGGAATCGCAAAATACTCGAGGGCGATATCCTGTTTATAGAGGGAAGCCCTAAATCGATCCTGCAACTCCATCCCTCAGACGGGCTGCTTGTCGTTCCGGAAAAGGAGTACCCCAAAGATCAATTCAGAGAACGGGAGGATGTACTTGTGGTAGAAGCATCCTTGACACCGACAAGCGAAATGGTCGGCAAGACCCTGCGTGAAGTTAAATTTGCCGGGACCTATGGGTTGACAGTCCTGGCGCTCTGGAGGTCCGGAGGTCCGGTGGTGCGCAAAGTAGACCATGTGATCCTGCGCTTTGGTGACGTCCTCTTGCTGCAGGGCACTAGGGACCATGTCGTTCATCTCGGCCAAAGTCATGGTTTCCTGCTGCTCGGGGACATCGAAACAAGTCCCTACCGCCCCCACCGAGGCCCGGCCTCTATCCTCATATTGACAACCGCCATTCTGCTGGCGGCAACCGACCTGCTGCCAATTATGCTCTCAGCAACCCTGGGCGCCCTATCCCTGGTGTTAATCCGCTGCCTGAGCGTAAAAGAAGCTTATGAGAGTATCGATTGGTCAATTATCCTCCTGATTGCGGGCACGCTGCCCCTAGGCATTGCGATGGAGAAAAGTGGCTTAGCCA
This sequence comes from Geopsychrobacter sp., assembly GCA_012974425.1. Lineage (GTDB taxonomy): Bacteria > Desulfobacterota > Desulfuromonadia > Desulfuromonadales > Geopsychrobacteraceae > Geopsychrobacter. The sequence goes on along the minus strand of JAAXQE010000247.1, from coordinate 1,558 downwards.
GGCATCTTGCGGATCTATTAATCAGTTCCGCTGGTAACCTTGGCCCCTGGCCGGTCCTTTCACTGCTAATATTTCTGGCCCTGCTGCTGACGGCGGTCATGAGTAATGCCGCCACCGTGGTCCTGCTGGCCCCCATAGCATACAGCATTGCGCTCTCGCTCTCGGTCGATCCCAAGCCGTTTTTCATGGGAATAGCGATCGCCGCATCGATCTGCTTCATCTCCCCCATCGGCCACCAATCCAATGCGCTGGTCATGGGGCCGGGAGGATACCGTTTCTTCGATTACACGCGTGCCGGAGCAGGGCTGAATCTCATCTGCTGGGCGCTTTCAAGCTTAATGATTCCGATTTTCTTCCCCTTCTAAAAAGTAAAAAGGCTCCAGATCTAGCGAGATCTGGAGCCTGATAATTCAGATATTTTGCGCCGTGCTAATAAGATTTCGGTTCGTGCTCGACACCATGGCAGCTAAGCGCACAGGAGCCATGCCGGCTGGCGACACCGACCGCCTTGAACTGCAGATCCCCGGCAGCATTCGCCTCAACGATATCTGCATTGAAGCGGATCAAAAACTGATTGGCGCTACTGCCGTGGGCATCGTGACAGCTAAAGCAACTGGTCCCGGCAAACTCACGCGTGCCGTTCCCCTGTATATGCTGAGCATGGTAAGGGAAGCTCTCATTTCCAAGGATACTGCTGCGCTCGTGACAGCGATAGCAGAGCGCATAAGCGCGCTGATTCTCGCTGCGTCCCGATTCCATCTCATAGTTATCGACCAGCAGACCGCGATAAATTGAACCATGGGGCCCCTTGGGGCCAGCGTTGCTGTCACTTCCGTGGCAATCACTGCAGCCTATGGTCGAAATATCGCCAGGCTGTTCTTTACGTGCCCTATAGGGTGACTTGAGACTGATGACGTAAGAGTTGGCGCCCTCCGCCTCAATTGGATGAAAAGACCTATTTGTAGGACGGAATTCCTCACGTTTATCGGTAGAGGCCGCAGGCAGGTTTGCACTGTCGGCATGGCACTTGTAACAGAGTTCGTACTCCTTGGTTACATCGGCCCTGAAATTACCAACCCCACGCTTGCTGATCCCGCGGTAGGGGGCGTTTTTCCGTAATTGATGCGCCTCGTGGCAATCGCCACATTCGGCATGCCGTTTAGCATTGACCAGCTCTTCCGGCAGCAGTTCGCGTGGCTGATGCACTCCGCTGATTTCAAGCACCGGGTGATTGTAGGGCTTGCGCAGTTCGGCCTCGATATTCCTGTAGTCACGGTCAGCACTCTGGGTTATATAGCCTGCCGCCTTCATCTGCTGGCGCTCGGAACTGTTGCCATGACAGCGCAGGCAGGTCTGTTCTTCGCCGCTGATCCGCATATTCATGCCGCGATGACAGGCACGACAGGACTTTGGCAAGATGGTTTTATCACCGTGGAGACCGGTCAGTTTGCCCTGTTGTTTCGCTTGCGCGACACCCAGCATAGGCAACAACACCAATAATAGGATTAAAAATTTAGTGCACAGCCTCGAGTTACTCACTACAGCTCCTAATATTAAA
>JAAXQE010000206.1 GCA_012974425.1 Geopsychrobacter sp. | reverse complement strand
ATATGGCAAATTCGACAAATTTGTGGGTGAGCGAACAGTTGAAAAGGATTATAAGTAAACAATAATCATCCGGCAAGTCGGGAATATAGGCTTAGCGCTGATGACGGGCTGCCCTGTCTCAGTCGGCCAAGGCCTGTCGCAGATCTTGCAGCAGGTCGTCGATATCTTCGCAGCCGACCGATAGCCGTAGCAGGGCATCGCAAATCCCCAGGCGCTGGCGTTCACTTTCCGGGATATCCCCATGGGTCTGGATGGCCGGCAGGGTGAGCAGGCTTTCAACGCCCCCCAAACTCTCGGCAAAGCTGATCAGGCCGATCCGTTCGAGAATCTGCCGAGCCCTGGCCGGGGAGTCGACGCGAAAAGAGAGCATGGCACCGAAGCCGTTGGCTTGTTGCTGGACCAGCAGGTGACCGGGGTGCTCGATCAGTCCGGGGAAATATACCCTTTCGACCTGAGGTTGTTGCTGCAACCACTCGGCGATGATCTGGGCATTGTGACATTGGCGCTCCAGGCGCAAGGCGAGGGTTTTCAGGCTGCGGACCAGCAGCCAGCTGTCCTGTGGGGAGAGGACCGGTCCGGTTGAGTTCTGCAGGAAGTAGAGTTGTTCGCCAATTGTTTCATCTCGGGCAACCAATACCCCGGCACAGAGGTCGTTATGTCCGCCGAAGAATTTGGTCGCAGAATGGACCACGATGTCGGCGCCAAGTTCAAGGGGACGTTGCAGAAGCGGCGTCATGAAGGTGTTGTCGACAATGAAGAGCAGACCCTGTTTTTGGCAGAGGTCGGCAATGGCACGGATGTCGGCGATGCCGAGCAGCGGGTTGCCCGGAGTTTCAACCAGGATGCCTTTGGTCTGTGCGGTGATGGCGGCAGCGATATCGTCAATCCTGGTGGTGTCGACATAGCTGGTCGACAGCTTGAAGCGCGAGAATATCTGGTCGAGAACCCGGTAGGTCCCACCGTAGAGATCCTCAGATAGAATCAGGTGGTCTCCGCTGGAAAAGTTCAGAAAGAGGCAGGTCAGCGCCGCCATGCCCGAGGCAAAAGCCAATCCGCGTGCTCCTCCCTCCATGTCGGCGAGCAACTCTTCGAGGGCCTCGCGGGTTGGGTTGCCGGAACGGGTGTAGTCGTAGCCGGTCGATTCCCCGACGCCTGGGTGACGGTAGGTTGCGCTCGGATAGATCGGCAGGCTGATCGATCCGGTTCTTTCATCGCGCCCGATACCGGCCTGTGCCAGCCGGGTATGGATGTGGAGTTGTCCCTGGTTTTTCATACCGCTTTCTCCCGTAAATAAAAAGCCCCTTTTCATCAAGAAAAGGGGCCGGGAGCTAGGTCAATGCCGGATCCTTTTCATCTTTCTCCTTCATTTAACGGAGCAGGAATTAGCACCTGTAAACCAGCATGCTGCTGGTCTCTTGGTTGCTGTGGTTTTAGCGGGCCTGTCCCTCAACCACTCTTGATGAAAAGCTGGTGTGCTTATAATTGTTGATTGTTCAGCTTCAGTTGAGCCCTTCAAAGAGTACGCTCGAAAGATAGCGCTCGCCCGAATCTGGCAAGATAGCCACGATGGTTTTGCCGGCATTCTCAGGCCGGCGCGCCAGGCGGATTGCAACTGCGATCGCGGCCCCGCAACTGATTCCAGAGAGAATCCCCTCTTCAACCGCCAGTCGTCTCGCCATCTCAAGGGATTCTTCGTTGCTGACCAGTTCGACCTGGTCGATCATCGACAGATCCAGGGTCTCAGGGATAAAGCCAGCGCCGATCCCTTGAATCTTGTGCGGTCCCGGAATCAACTCTTTGCCTGCCAGGTGCTGACTGATAACCGGACTGTCGGTCGGTTCCACCGCGACAGAAGTGATCGCCTTCCCCTTAGTATTCTTGATATAGCGCGAAATGCCGGTGATGGTTCCGCCGGTGCCGACGCCACTGATCAGGATATCAACCTGTCCATCGGTATCATCCCAGATTTCGGGTCCGGTCGTGCGCTCATGGATCGCCGGATTGGCCGGATTCTTAAACTGGTGCATCAAGAGATAGCGTTCGGGATCACTTGCCGCCAGTTCTTCGGCAGCGGCAATGGCACCGCCCATCCCCTTGGCACCGGGAGTCAGGAGCAATTTTGCGCCAAAGGCTTTCAATACTTTGCGGCGCTCGAGGCTCATGGTTTCGGGCATGGTCAGGGTGATAGGGATCCCGCGCGCCGCGGCAACAAAAGCGAGGGCGATGCCGGTATTTCCACTGGTCGGCTCGACAATCTCCTTCCCGGGACGGAGCAGGCCGCGCTCTTCGGCATCCCAAACCATGGCGGCACCGATGCGGCACTTGACACTGTAGGCCGGGTTGCGACCCTCGATTTTAGCGAGGATGGTTGCGCCACCCTTGGGTGCCAGACGGTTGAGGCGGACCAATGGGGTGCGGCCTATCGCCAATGAATTGTCGGTGTAAATCTGTGCCATGGCTGACTCCTTATCGGGTTGAAATTATGTCTGCCGAAATTTCTTTGCATTTAAAAGCTAGACAAAAACGTAGCTGACGTAACTGATTCTGTCAAGAATTAATATGGGTAAGGTCGTATAAACAACGGAACGTTACTGTTGAAAGGGAGGGCATGCCTGTTTTTGATGCAGTGGTGATTATGGATTATACAGACTTTGACTTAGTTTTCAGGCTTCCGGCCGGATTTGAGGCTTAAATACTGTTGGGCACAACTTTTGTAATAGAAGACGCCGACTCTGAAGACAGTGCTGTCTTCCAACTGTTTGACGGACGAGGAGGTCCTGTTGATGGAAACTTCGCTTGATGCCCTGCACAAAGGGGGCGATGTCCTATTTCTGCTGCTTGGTGCGGTAATGGTTTTCGCCATGCACGCCGGGTTCGCTTTTCTTGAAGTCGGTTCGGTGCGCAAGAAGAGTCAGGTTAATGCCTTTTCAAAAATCCTGACCGATTGGTCGGTGTCGACCGTGGTCTATTTTTTGATCGGTTATCCCATTGCCTATGGGGTCAGCTTTCTGATGCCAGCCTCAGAACTGCTCGGTGATAACCAGGGTTATGAGTTGGTCCGGTTCTTCTTCCTGCTTTGTTTCGCGGCCTGTATCCCGGCGATTATCTCCGGCGGGATTGCCGAGCGCGCCAAATTCTGGCCCCAGGTCATCGCCGGTGCGATCTTTGCCGGACTCTCTTACCCGCTGTTTGAGTCGCTGATCTGGGGACGCAACAGTGCTTGGCTGCAGGGTTTCTTTGAGAATGCTTTTGGGGCCGCCTTTCATGATTTTGCCGGCAGCGTCGTGGTTCACTCGATTGGGGGTTGGCTGGCCCTGCCTGCGGTGTTGATTCTTGGCCCGCGCATGGGGCGCTATGTCCGGGGCCGTAGCCAAGCGATACCGGTCAGTAATATTCCGTTTCTGGCGCTGGGGAGCTGGATTCTGGCGGTCGGTTGGTTCGGGTTTAATGTTATGAGTGCCCAGAATCTGGGGAGTATCTCCGGTCTGGTTGCGGTCAACTCACTGGCCGCGATGGTCGGTGGCGTTCTTTTCGCGCTGGTTGCCGGTCGAAACGACCCCGGTTTTGTCCACAACGGCGCCCTGGCTGGCCTGATCGCTATCTGTGCCGGTTCCGATCTGGTCCATCCGATCGGGGCATTTTTTGTCGGTGGCCTTGGGTCGCTGATTTTCGTCTACGGTTTTACCTTCGAGCAGGAGAAGTTGAAGATCGATGATGTTCTCGGCGTCTGGCCGCTCCACGGGGTTGTCGGTACCTGGGGCGGGATCTCCGCAGGTATCTTCGGTTCCAAGGCATTGGGCGGCCTCGGCGGAGTCAGTTTTATGGCGCAACTCGCCGGAAGTCTGCTGGCGGTTGTTTATGCGCTTATAACCGGATTTGTGGTCTACTTCCTGATCGCTAAGACTATCGGTTTCAGGCTTGATCAAGAGGCCGAATTTATGGGACCAGACCTCAGTATCCACAAGGTCAATGCCTATCCTGAAGAGCGCGTCCGTTAGGCTGTTTGCAAATAAATGGCTTGGCCGGTTTGACAGCAACTGTTTCACCGTTACACTGGGAGATAAGAGTTTAGTTCGGGTCCATTACAGGGGGCTGTGGCAGCCCCCTGCTTCGCCCTGGCGACCTACCCTCCTGGTTTCCAGGGTGTTTTTTGTTCGGCACAAACCATGATGTCGTTGCTACATCACGAAAAAAGCCCACCTTTCACAAGGTGGGCTTTTTTCGTGCATATTCTGCAGGCCGGTTCGTCAGGTTTTGTCCTGGGCGGCCAGGTCGGCGATGTTGTGTTTTTCGAGGACCTTGACCATCTCGTTCTGTGCTTCAGTCCAGACCTGATGCGCCGCACATTGAGCGTCACGCTGGCAGTTGCCTACTTCGATCAGGCAATGATTCAATCTCAGGGGGCCCTCCTCAGCTTCAAGCAGGTCGAGAAGGTTGATGTTTTGCGGATCACGAGCCAGCAGAAATCCACCGCCGACGCCACGTTGTGAACTGACAATTCCCGCCTTGATCAGCGGTTGGAGGATCTTTGTCAGGAACGCGGGGCTGACGTTCTGGGTGCGGCAGATATCTTTTTTGAGGACAATTTCGCCCTGTGGTTGTTTGGCCAGGAAAATAACAGTGCGGATGGCGTATTCAGTTGCTCGGGTGATAACCAAAAGGCAGCTCCTTTGCGACTTGGCAGGGGCGTTACCTGCTGGCGCGGATTGTTGACTTGCAGGGTGAGGAATACACGCTTTCAACTTTCATGTCAATCTGCATATTTTCTATCCTCGCTGTAGTTAGACGGCTGCCGAACTGCTCTTGCAGGCTGAGACTAAATACAGGTGCTTACTTCTGGTTTCGTGCGTTTGGCAGCCTTCCCCTGCACTTGACTCAATATCTAAAGGTTGACAGTTTTTGCATTGTGACGGCATTATTTTGCCTGGTATTCCTTTTTCAAAAGGTCCGCTAGATGTCTTTCCCCGCGCAACCAGCTGCAGGTCGTTTTGCTCCCAGCCCTACCGGTCCCCTGCATCTGGGTTCGTTGATTGCGGCACTTGGCAGCTACCTTATCGCGCGCAAAACCGGGCGCCGCTGGTTGCTGCGCATCGATGATCTTGATCGCCCACGTGTTGTGGCAGGGGCCGCTGATGGGATTATTCGCCTGCTTGAAGAGCTCGGTTTTGCCTGGGATGCCGCTCCTGTCTGGCAGAGCCAGCGTGATGCCCGCTACACTGAGGCCTTGCAACAGCTTAAGCAGGAGGGGTTGGTCTACCCGTGCAGCTGCACCCGCAAGGATGTCCTGGCCAGTGCTCCCCACGCCGGGGAAGAAGGCCCGATCTATCCTGGGACCTGCCGGAGCGGACCGGCAGGCTCTCGGCAACAGTTGGCCTGGCGTTTGCGGGTAGCTAGGGAGCCGATAAGTTTTTGCGATGGCTTGAATGGCAACTGGCAGCAGAATCTTGAGGATGAGATTGGCGACTTTGTCCTGTTTCGATCTGATGGGATTTTTGCCTACCAACTGGCGACCGTGGTCGATGATCTCGATAGCGGGATTGATCAGGTGGTACGCGGCGCCGATCTGCTCGGTTCCACCGCGCGTCAGATATATCTCTACCGTCTATTGAACCAGAAGTCGCCCGAGTATACGCATCTGCCGCTGTTGCTTGGTTCTGACGGTGAGAAGATCAGCAAACGCCACTCTGAGGTCGGAATTGTAACTGCAGAGAATAGCAGTGAGATGATGCAGCTGGCCCTGCTGTTCTTGAATCAGCCGTTTCCTGCAGGCCTTGCCGGTGCGCCTGCTGCAGAGATGTTGAACTGGGCATTACTCGCTTTCGACGCTTCGCTGTTGGGTCAGGAAGATTGCGGTCTGACGGCGTTGCAGGAGAAGCGGTGAGCGAAAGACAGCGCCGCGCACCGCGACGGCATTGACGCCGATAAACTTTTTTATCGCCATCGGTGCGGCACTCCTGCCGCAATTATCGGGATTATGACCGGCCTCACCTGGATGCGGGTGGCTTGCAGCCTGCTTTTATGTTGCCGGTCGTGGGGCTTGGGCTGGCAATTTTGTTGTATGCTGGAGATTCCGAGATCGGCCCAGTTTAAAGGGTGAATTATCCAATCGTCGCTAGGGAGATATGCATGCGAATACTGAGTCTGGTTCTATTCTTGTTTCTGGCCGGCTGTAGCAGCGGCACCTATAAGGTGCCGACCAAGGAATATCAGCAGCTGGTTAAAACTTTGGGGGTGTTACCCCTGATCGTTGACAGCCGTTCAGCCATAGTCCATCCCGACGCTGATGCGATAGTCGCCCTCTTGCGCCGGACTGTCGCCGGGCGGAGCGAGATTGTTGTCGAGGAGTTGCGCAAGAAGAAGGGCTATTTTGACGTCAGGCTCGTGCAGGAACCTGCGCGAATTCTTGCCGAAAAATTATTGATCAAGGCAGAGGCTGATGAGTTCGGGTTGCCGCGCGGTTATCAGTTGAATCGGCAACTCCTCGCTGAGCTCTGTGCGGATTCGTTTGTCGATGGTCTGCTGCTGCTTAATCTGCAGGGCGTAGTGCATACTGAAAAGCGCTGGTCGCGGAATACCCTTGAGAATTTGACCACAGATTTTAACGATATTATGGCCACCGCCAGTGTTGTCGCGGCGGATGGCAGGGTGTTGTGGGAGATGAGTGGCGCAGACGCGACAAATATTCTGGCGTTGCAGTTTGCCGATTTTGATGAAGCCCATTTTAATCGTGAAGATCAGGTCAGGCTTAAATTTATTACCCTCTCCGGTCTGGAAAGAACCCTGTTGCCACCTGCCGAAAAAGCCCAGGGCAAGCCAGGGTCACCACAGATTGCAGATTGGTTGAAAAATGTGACTGCGGCTCTCAGCCCGACACTTTTTCGTTAAGCGGAGGGATTAACCTGCTATAGTCCCGCGTGGCCCGCTAGATTGTTTAAATCTGACGTTGACTGAGGATAGGTAACGAATTCGTGAGTGCACCCCCTTGCCCTGAAGATAATATGGATTGCCGCGCTGAGTATGATGAATGTTCCCGCTTGCGAGAGCGTATCCGTCAGCAGGAGCGGACTGAGATTCGCTATCAGAGTCTTTTCGAGGCGGTCAATGAGGCGATCATCTCCTTTTCGATAGAGGGAGAAATTCTGCAGGTCAATAAGGCCTGCCGGAGTATTCTTGGGACCCGGCCAGACCAGTTGCTCGGCAAGCAGCTTGAGAAGGTCTTTCCGCTGACCGCCATGCCCGAGATTGAAAACGCCTTTAACGGCGCATTGGGCGGATCTCTGCGCGAGCTGGAGGTTCATTTTGTCTGGCCATCGGGTAAGGAGGTCGAGCTGGCTCTGCTGTTGGCGCCAATCCCCGAGGCCGATCTCATCGGCGGGGTACTCTTGACCGCGCGAGATCTGACTGGTGTCAGGTTACGCGACCAGGAGCGTTCCTTGCTTTATGAAGAGTTGCAGGCGAGCCATCGCGACCTCGAGGAGAAGGCCTTGGCCCTTGAGGAGTCCAGGGCTCAATTAAGGGAGGTGATGGCCGAACAGGAGAAGGTCAATGCTGAGCTACGCGAGATCGATCGGATTAAGAGTGATTTCATCGGAATCACTTCCCATGAATTACGTACCCCGCTGACATTTCTGCTCGGTTCCCTCGAATATCTGCATGAAAGTTTGCCTGACCGCTTGAGCGAAGACGAGAGGAACCTGCTCGACTATTCAATGCAGGGCGCGCAGCGCCTCTCCGAAATTGTTGAGGATATGCTCGATATTGTGCGGATCGAGGCCGAAGGCTTTAGTCTGCGTCGCCAGCAGGTCGGGTTTTATCCACTCTTGCAGGAGGTCCAGCTTGAGCTGAATTGGGTCCTTAAGGAGCGCGACCTCCAGCTTGTCTTTGCCCCCGAGACGGCTTGGCCGTCCCTGCTGGCCGACTCAGGGATGGTCCGCCGCGTCTTTACCGACCTGCTTGAGAATGCGATTAAGTACACGCTAGATGGCGGGCGCATCGAAGTTAAGGCCCAGCAGATCACCGCCAAGGATTTGCCCAGGGAGCAGTTGCAGCTTTTCTATCCCGATGGTCTCGAGGGAGTGCAGTGTCAGGGCAAGTTTTTGCAGGTGATGGTTTGTGATAATGGTATTGGAATTTCAAGCCTCGACCTGCCGCGCATTTTCAATCGATTCTATGCCGCAGGCAAGATCGAAGAACATAGTAGTGGCACCCGCTTCAAGGGGAAAGGGGTTGGCCTCGGCCTGGCCCTGGTGAAGCGGATCGTGCATGGCCACGGTGGTCTGGTGTGGGCAGAGAGCGCGGGAACGGCTTTGGAGGTCGGAGTCGAGAATCCCGGCAGCTGTATCAGTCTCGCTTTTCCACTGGATATGCAGCCTGCCGCGTTTGAGGCCGAGGAAGGGACGCTGCGTAACCGTCGGCCGCGCATCTTGTTGATCGATGATGAGCCGGCGATCCGGCGCTTCGTTCAGGTGCTATTGGCCGATCAGTTTGAGCTTGAGGTCGCTTCAGGGGGTGAGCAAGGTCTGGTCTTGGCGACAACCTTCAGGCCTGACCTGATTTTACTCGATCTCTACATGCAGGGGATGGATGGCTTTGAGGTTTGCAAGCAACTCAAGGCGCAGGAGGTGACACGCGATATTCCGGTGGCGATGTTTACCGCTGTTGCGCGTAAGCATGAACGGGAGAAGGGGTTCTCTGTCGGGGCCGTTGATTGTATTACCAAGCCATTTTTCCCGCGCGAACTGATGGGGAGAATTCGTGCCTTGCTCAGTGAGTATGGTTTTAAGCTTGAAGATCCTGATGATAACTGTGAGGCTTAGTTTTTCCTGTTGACTTGGGAATTTAAAAGAAGGTACAAGCACTATATTCAATTATTGTGGATCCCGGCAGTTACGGCTGTCAGGTCGATTCCCGTCTTTTAAATTCCAAATAAAATCCCATTGATTGACTCTATTCTAATATTTCGATTTTTAAATCCTGGATTTTAAGCGAATCATTCATTGTTTAGAGCGTCTAATACGACCAGAGATTCTGAACGTCAATATATCAAGTTCACTTATTATTAATTGAATCCCGTCTAAATCGCGTGACCCGCAGCCCCGACAAGGGAGTAGGTGCTGCCCTGATTCGGCCAAGTTTCGGCCGTGGAGACCCTGTATGAATCTGAAAGAGCTCAAAACCCGCAAGATGCCCGACCTGATTTCACTCGCCAAAGAGCTCAAGGTTGAGGATATCGGTGGCCAGCGACGCCAGGATCTGATTTTTTCGATCCTCAACGCAACCGCAAAAGAGAAAAAAACGATCTCAGGCGAGGGAGTATTGGAGATCCTCCCCGATGGATTTGGTTTTTTACGTGCGCCAGACGCAAATTACCTGCCGGGCCCGGATGATATTTATGTCTCTCCTTCGCAGATCCGGCGCTTCGGTCTGCGTACCGGAGATACCGTGGCCGGGCAGATTCGCCCACCCAAAGAAGGGGAGCGCTATTTTGCTCTCTTGAAGGTGGCCGAGGTCAACTTCGAGGATCCGGGCAAGATGAAGGAGAAGACCTTCTTCGACAACCTGACCCCGCTCTATCCCGAAGAGCAGATTATCCTCGAGACGACTTCTGACAATATGTCGGCAAGGGTCATGGACCTGGCTTCACCGATCGGCAAGGGGCAGCGTGGCTTGATTGTCGCGCCGCCGCGCACCGGTAAGACGGTGCTGATGCAGAATATCGCCAACTCGATCACCAAGAACCATCCCGAGGTGTACCTGATCGTGCTGCTTATCGATGAGCGGCCCGAGGAGGTCACCGATATGCAGCGTAGCGTCAATGGCGAGGTTATCTCTTCAACCTTCGATGAGCCCGCCAATCGTCACGTTCAGGTGGCCGAGATGGTCATCGAGAAGGCGCGGCGCCTGGTAGAGCACAAGCGCGATGTGGTCATCCTGCTCGATTCGATCACGCGTCTGGCGCGTGCCTATAACACCATCATCCCTTCCAGCGGCAAGATCCTGTCCGGTGGTGTCGACGCCCACGCCCTGCACAAACCGAAACGTTTCTTCGGTGCGGCGCGGAATATCGAGGAGGGGGGGAGTCTGACCATTATTGCCACCGCGCTGATCGATACCGGCAGCAAGATGGACGAGGTTATCTTTGAGGAATTCAAGGGGACCGGTAATATGGAGGTCCATCTCGATCGCAAGCTCTCCGACAAACGCTCCTTCCCGGCGATCGATATCAATCGCTCGGGAACGCGTAAGGAAGATCTGTTGATTGAGGATAAAGATCTGCAGCGAATCTGGCTGCTGCGTAAGGTGTTGACCACGATGAACTCGGTTGACAGTATGGAGTTTATGTTGGACAAGCTGCGTGAAACCAAGACCAATCAGGAATTTCTGGATTCGATGCATCGCTAAGCCGATATCGGGCGGAAAATGCTTGCCTGAATTTGGATAAGGTGGTAAAAGACCGCTTTGTTTGAAACGATCCACCCCATGACCTGTACCTAAGCCAGGTCGCAAGGAGATAGAAGATGAAAGAAGGAATCCACCCCGCATACGAAGCTATCACGGTTCGTTGTGACTGCGGTAACAACTTTGAAACCCGTTCGACCAAGGCAGAAGAGATCCATACTGAAATCTGCTCGGCTTGCCACCCGTTTTACACCGGTAAGCAGAAGCTGATTGATACCGCTGGTCGGATCGAGCGTTTCCGTCGTAAATACGGCGAAAAGAAGTAAAGCACTGACTCGCAAGATAACGGCCCTCCAAAGGGGCCGTTTTTTTTTGCAAAATTTGCTACCAAAGCCGGCTTTTGCTTGGAGTCGCGCGCCGAATATGTCAGAATTGGACCTGATTTTTTACCGAGGTAGACAGACTGTATGAATATTGAACTTCTGACCCATACTCCAGAGCCGGAACTTGTCGTTGCCGCAGCGGCCAGGCTCTGTTATTCGAATTCGTCGATTGCGGCCCTGTTAGAGAAGAGTCGTACTGAACGTGAGGCTTTTCTCGAAAAGATCACTTCGCTGGGTCACCTGTCGGTGCTTGAGCATGTCAGTTTCTCTTTCGGCATTGAGGGGATCAGCCGCGCTTGTTCGCATCAACTGGTCCGGCATCGTCTGGCCAGTTATTCACAGCAGAGCCAGCGTTATGTTTCGCATCATAAGCAGTTTTCTGCGGTGACGCCCGACTCGATTGCCGACTCTCCCGAACTCGCCGAGCGCTATCAAGCGCTGCTCGCTGAGATTCACCGCTTTTACGCCGAGATGCTCGAAGCCGGAATCCCGGCCGAGGATGCCCGATTTGTCTTGCCGAATGCCGCCACGACCAAAATTGTCGTGACCATGAATGGTCGCGAACTGCTCCACTTCTTCTCTTTGCGCTGTTGCCGTCGGGCTCAGTGGGAGATTCAGGAGGTGGCCAAGAAGATGCTGTTGCTGGTCAAGCCGCTGGCCCCCATTCTGTTCGCCAAGGCTGGCCCCGGCTGTGTGGGTGGTGCTTGTCCCGAAGGGGCGCTGACCTGCGGAGCCATTAAGGAAGTTCGCGCCGAGTTCGCTTGAATTGAACCGGGGCGCCTAAAAGGGACTTATGTTTCATAATCTGGAAGATGTTGTTGATCGTTTTCGCGAGGTTGAAGGACTGCTCTCAGATCCGACAGTCATGTCCGATCAGTCCCGCTATCGTGATCTGACGCGCGAGCATGCTGATCTGTCTGGCGTTGTGAAGGTCTACGGCCGTTACAAGCAGGTTCTCAGTGAAATCGAGGGGAACCGGGACCTGTTGCAGGACTCAGACCCCGAGATGAAAGAGATGGCCCGCGCAGAGTTGCCGGATCTCGAAGCGGAACAACAACAGCTGGAGCAGCAGCTCAAGTTGTTACTCTTGCCGAAGGATTCGAACGACGAGCGCAATATCATCCTGGAGATCCGCGCCGGAACTGGTGGCGATGAAGCGGCCCTCTTTGCTGCCGACCTGTTCCGCATGTATTCGCGCTACGCCGATAGTCAAAAGTGGAAGGTCGAAATGCTCAGCTATTCCGAGACCGATGGCGGTGGCTTTAAGGAAGTCGTGGCCATGATCAGTGGCGACGGAGCCTACTCTAAGCTCAAGTTCGAAAGCGGCACTCACCGGGTGCAGCGCGTACCCCAAACCGAAACCCAGGGACGAATCCACACCTCGGCCTGCACGGTTGCGGTCCTGCCCGAGGCTCAGGATGTGGATATCGATATCAATCCGGCCGATATCCGCACAGATCTTTACCGTGCTTCCGGCTCTGGTGGCCAGCATGTTAACAAGACCGAATCGGCGGTGCGCCTGACCCATATCCCGACCGGAGTGGTGGTTGCCTGTCAGGATGAATCCTCACAGCACAAGAACAAGGCCAAGGCGATGAAGGTTCTCAAGTCGCGCATCTACGATCAGGTACTCGCTGCTCAACAGGCCGAGATGGCTGCTGATCGTAAAAGCCAGGTTGGCAGTGGTGACCGCAGTGAGCGGATCAGGACCTACAATTACCCGCAGGGGCGATGTACCGATCATCGTATCAATCTGACCCTCTATCGACTCGATGCGATTATGCAGGGTGAGATAAATGAAGTGCTTGACGCCTTGATTACCGATCATCAGGCGGCTCTGCTGAGTCAGCAGGAGCGCTCGGCTTGAGTGAGAGCTGGACGCTGCTGAAGCTGCTGCGCTGGACCACCGGTTATTTCCGCGACAAGGGGATCGAGAATCCTCGCCTCGATGCCGAGCTATTGATCGCTGGCGTTCTGAAGCTTGATCGGGTTGGGATTTATCTCAATTACGACCGACCACTTTCAGACCCAGAACTGGCAGAGATTAAACCCTTGGTCAGACGCCGCGGGCAACGTGAGCCCCTGCAGTACCTGCTGCAGCGGACCGAGTTCTGGTCGCTTGAATTCAAGGTTTCCCCCGCGGTGTTGATCCCGCGCGCAGATACCGAAATCCTGGTTGAAGAGGCCTTAGCCAAGGCTGCCGACGAAGGGGAGTTGCTCGATATCGGCACCGGCAGTGGGGCGATCGCCCTCAGCTTTGCCCACGAAAAGCGCGCCTGGCGGGTTACGGGTCTGGATGTCTCAAGCACAGCGCTTGATGTCGCAAGCGACAATGCACGCCACCTGGCGCTGGATGGGCGCTGCCGCTTTGTCTCGGGAGATCTGTCTCAATTGCCGGAAAAAGCCTTCGAACTGGTGGTTTCGAACCCACCCTATATCAGTGTTGCAGAGTATGCTGAGCTGATGCCGGAGGTGCGTGACCATGAACCGGAGCTGGCCCTGGTGGCTGGCGAAGATGGTCTCGATTGTTATCGAAAGATCGCTGACCAAGCGCAAAAAATATTGAAGCCTGGTGGCTGGTTGTTGCTGGAGATCGGCTATCAGCAACAGCAGGCGGTCATGGACCTCTTGATCGCGGCTGGCTTAAGCGAGATCTATTGTCGACAGGACTACGCCGGGAACCCGCGAGTTGTTGCGGGAAGGCGGAGTCTATAAATGGTTTATAAGGGAAACAGAATTCTTGCATAAGATTGTAATTAAGGGTGGCGTGCCACTTAAAGGCGAAGTGCGGATCAGCGGCGCAAAGAATGCTGTGCTGCCCCTGTTGTTTGCGACCCTCTTGTCCGAGGGGCAGAGTGAAATATGCAATGTCCCGGCACTGCGCGACATCGATACTGCAGTGGCTTTGCTCAATACCCTGGGGGCGACGACTGAGCGGGTCGCTGACTGCTGTCAGGTTGATGCCTCGGCAATCCAAAGCATTGAGGCGCCCTATGATCTGGTCCGCACCATGCGCGCCTCGGTGCTGGTGCTCGGTCCATTGCTGGCCCGGTGTGGCCATGCGCGAGTCAGCCTGCCGGGTGGTTGCGCGATTGGCGCACGTCCCATCGATCAGCATCTCAAAGGCTTTGAGGCCTTAGGCGCCCGGATCACTCTGGATCATGGTTATGTCGAGGCGCATGCCGAGCGGCTGCGCGGTGCGCATATTATCTTCGATATGCCGACCGTGGGTGGCACCGAAAATCTGTTGATGGCGACCGCCCTGGCCGAGGGGGAGTCGGTCATCGAAAACGCCGCCCGCGAACCCGAAATCGTCCAGCTTGCCGAGGCATTGATCTCGATGGGGGCGAAGATTGAAGGAGCTGGCACTGCGCGTATCTCTGTGCAGGGCGTCAGTTCGTTGAAACCGCTGAAGATCTCGGTGATGCCCGATCGGATCGAGGCTGGAACCTTCATGATTGCCGCCGCCATGACCGGCGGGGATGTTCTGGTCCGGGGTGCCAAGCAACGTGATCAGAAAGCGCTGCTGCAGAAGATGACCGAAGCGGGGGTAATGATCCACCCCGAAGGCGATGGTTTGCGGGTCGTCGGTCCAGAAAAACTGCAGCCAGTCGATATCCGGACCTCGGCCTTTCCCGGGTTCCCGACCGATATGCAGGCTCAGTTTATGGCGATGATGGCCATTGCCGATGGTACCAGTCGCGTCTCGGAAAATGTCTTCGAAAACCGGTTCATGCATGTCTGTGAACTACAGCGCCTGGGAGCCGATATCAGTATCGATGGGCATAGCGCACTGATTCACGGCGTGAAACAGTTACGCGGCGCACCGGTGATGGCAACCGATCTGCGCGCCAGTGCCTGCCTGATTCTGGCGGGGCTCGCTGCCGACAATACCACTGAGGTGTCGCGGATCTACCACCTGGACCGTGGCTACGAACGGATCGAAGAGAAACTGGCGGGGCTCGGAGCCTGTATCGCGCGCGTACCCGAATAGTTGTCCCCAGTATGAATTGCTAAGGAAAAAATATGAGTGACTGGATCACCTTTGCCCTGCCTAAGGGGCGTATTCTTGAAGATTCGATGGAGCTTTTCGCGCAGATCGGCATCACCTGTCCCGAGATGAGCGAGAAGAGCCGTAAACTGGTTTTCGAAAATCCTGAATTGAAGTTACGTTTCATGGCGGTCCGCGCAACCGATGTGCCGACCTATGTCGAATATGGCTGTGCCGACATCGGCGTGGTTGGCAAGGATACCCTGCTGGAACAGGGCAAGGACCTCTACGAGCCGGTCGATATGAAGTTCGGTTACTGCCGCCTGGTGGTGGCCGAGCCGAAGGATCTGCAGGCCGAAGACAATCCGCTTAACTGGTCGAATATCCGGGTCGCAACCAAGTATCCCAATGTCACCGAGCGCTATTTTGCCGAAAAAGGGATCCAGGTTGAACTGATCAAGCTTTACGGTTCGATTGAGCTGGCACCATTGGTCGGACTCTCGGAGCGGATCGTCGACCTGGTTTCAACCGGTGGCACGCTCAAGGCCAACGGCATGGTCGAGGTCGATACCATCGCCGAAATTACCAGCCGCCTGATCGTTAACCGCGCCAGCCTCAAGACCAAGCATCAGCGGATCGGCAAGATCATCGCGGCTCTGGAAAAGGTCGTCGGTGACGAGGTGCGGATATCGGAATAAGCTTGGCGTTTGGCGTTGGGCAGATCAGGGACTTTTTAGGGGCTGGATATGATGCGGATTTTGAAATTTACTGATGCTGGATTCGATGAAGCGTTCAGAAGGATTGAACAGCGCGCCGAAGAAATACCTGACGGAATTGAACAGACCGTCAAGGATATTCTGGCTGAGGTGCGTCTGCGCGGTGACGCCGCGCTGTTCGAGCTGACCGCCAAGTTTGATCGTTTGCAGCTGAATGCGGCAACCATTGAGGTGACGGCTGCCGAGATTGAGGCAGCGCTTAAGCAGGTCAGTGCCGAATCCCGTGCGGCCCTCGAACTCGCGGCCCAGCGCATCGCCGATTACCACCGCAAGCAGAAGCAGGAGACCTGGCTCTCGACCGACGAGGCCGATGTGCTGGTCGGCCAGCTGGTGAGACCGCTTGAGCGGGTCGGCATCTACGTGCCGGGCGGCAAGGCGAGCTACCCCTCGTCGGTCTTGATGAACGCGGTGCCTGCCAAGGTTGCCGGGGTCGAAGAAGTGATCATGGTCGTGCCGATGCCGGACGGGGTGGTCGATCCCCATGTCCTGGTTGCGGCCAAGATCGCCGGGGTTGACCGGATTTTCAAGGTCGGTGGCGCTCAGGCGGTGGCCGCGCTGGCTTTCGGCACCGAGAGTATACCGAAGGTCGATAAAATCACCGGCCCGGGTAACATCTATGTTGCGACCGCCAAGCAGCTGGTCTTCGGCCTGGTCGATATCGATATGATCGCCGGGCCGAGCGAAATCCTGGTGATCAACGATGGCAGCGGTAATGCGGCGCATATCGCCGCCGACCTGCTCAGTCAGGCCGAGCACGATGAGCTCGCCTCAGCAGTGCTGGTCACCTGCTGTGACAAGATGGCAGCCAGGGTCCAGGCCGAGGTCGAGAAGCAGCTGCAACAGCTTAAGCGTGAAGCGATTGCCCGGCAGTCGATCGATAACTACAGCGCGATTATCGTCTGTCGCGATCTGGAGGAAGCCATTACTTTCTCCAACCGCATCGCGCCCGAGCATCTTGAGTTAGCGGTCGATGATCCCTTTGCGATCCTGCCGCAGATCCGTCACGCCGGAGCCATCTTCATGGGACATCATACCCCCGAAGCGGCTGGCGATTATCTGGCCGGGCCTAACCATACCCTGCCGACCGGTGGCACGGCGCGTTTCTTCTCGCCCTTGTCCCTCGATGATTTCGTTAAGAAATCGAGTATTGTCAGTTTCAGTGAGGCCGGGTTGAAACGTTTAGGCAATGAGATTATCCATATCGCCGAGCTTGAAGGGCTGGAGGCTCACGCCAAATCGGTGTCGATCCGTCTGCAGGACAGCTGAACATTTTTTTTTGGAGGAGTCTATGGCCCGCAGTGCGAAGATAGAGCGTAAGACCAGAGAGACCGATATCCGCGTCGAGTTGAATCTCGATGGATCGGGTAAGGAGCAGATCTCCACCCCGGCACCCTTTTTCGATCATATGCTGTCGGCGCTGACCCGGCATGGCTTTTTCGATCTACAGGTTGATGCCAAGGGTGATATTGAGATCGATGCGCACCACAGCATCGAAGATGTCGGCATCTGCCTGGGGGAGGCCTTCAAGAAGGCGTTGGGAGACAAGAGCGGTATCCGGCGTTTCGGGCGGGGCACCATGCCGATGCATGAGGCCCTGGCCTCGGTGATCATCGATTTCTCCGGCCGGCCTTTTCTGGTCTTTAATGCCGACATCCCCAAGACCCAGATCGGTAACTTTGAGACCGAACTGGTTGAAGAGTTTTTTGTCGCCTTCTGTAATCACAGCGGCGCCAATATTCATGTGAATCTGGCTTATGGCGATAACCTGCACCACATCATCGAGGTGATCTTCAAGGCCTTCGGTCGTGCCCTTGATGAAGCAACCTCGATCGATCTACGCATCGAAGGGGTGTTGTCGACCAAGGGGAGTTTGGAATAAAGCTGCGTCGATTTTCAAGTTGATCCTTCTCCCTTGAGGGAGAAGGTGGCCAACGGCCGGATGAGGGGACACTGCTCAAAACCTCCCCCTCACCCTGGCCCTCTCCCTCAGGGAGAGGGGAATAACCTTAAAGAGGCTGTTTGATGATCAATATAATAGATTACGAAATGGGCAACCTGCGCTCTGTCGAGAAGGCTT
>JAAXQE010000028.1 GCA_012974425.1 Geopsychrobacter sp. | reverse complement strand
AGACAGGGCTAGTGGCTCAGTTTTTTCAGCCGTTGTCCCAAGGCCTGCCGAGTTATACCGAGCAGACCGGCAGCAATCGATTGATTTCCACTGGAGCGACGCAGCGCTTCCTCGACAAGATAAGCAGCGGCTTCATTTAAGGTGGGCATTTTTTCCGGGACGATCAGGGGGGGCAAAGAGACATCGTTGCCTTTTGCTGGCGATGAGACGTCCGGTCCGGTTCTGAAGCCTATCGCCTCCTTAAACGTATCGAGGGAGATAATCCGCGATTTGTGGCCAGCCAGGGCGGCAGCGATCATCGACTTGAGTTCCTGAATGTTCCCAGGGAAGTCATAGGTTGAAAGGAGTTGCGCAAGCTCTGGCGGGTAGGCCGGTATCTTCTTATTCATGAGCCTGGAGAGCTGAGCAAAAAAATGGGGAATCAGTAGCGGGATATCCTCTTTTCGTTCGCGCAGAGGTGGCAAACATACATGATGGGTCATCAATTTATAATAGAGATCTTTGCGAAATCTGCCATCAGCAACCCTGGCAGCCAGGTCCTGGTTGGTCGCGCAGACGATTTTGGCCTGGATTCGAACCGACTTGTCACTGCCGAGGGGAATATACTCACGCTCTCTGAACAGGCGAAGTAACTTGAGCTGCGCCCTGTCACTGATATCGCCGATTTCATCCAGAAACAAAATCCCATTGCCAGCCTGCTTGATCATCCCCTCGTGGGCCTTGCTCCCTTTGACTTCTCCGAAGAGGACCGGGTTAATTTCGGCGTCATCCAGGGCGGCCAGATTGACCGGAACCCAAGGCAGAGAGGGGCCACAAATGCGGTGATAAGAGCGGGCAATCAGTTCTTTACCAACCCCACTCTCACCGGTAATCAGCAGCGGCTCATGACTCAAGGCCACGGTTTCGACATAGCGGAAAATAGTCTTCATCCGTTCCGTGCGGGTGATCGTCGAAACGAAGGCCTCGGGAATCTTCAGATCCAGATCCAAGAAACGCGCGGCGAGTTCGCGTTTGCTATGCGGCAGGGCATGCAGGTCGATGGCCCGCTGCAGCCCATTCAGCAGACGGTCGACTTCGGAGGCCTTAACGAAATAATCGTAGGCGCCATTGCGGATACAACGGACGGCGGCTTCGATCTGATTCAAACCACTCAGGACAATAACCGGAAGATCTGGATATTCCGCGATGATTTGCGGCAAAAGCTCTTCACCAGTCAGGTGAGGCATCATCAGGTCGAGAACAACAGCACTCACCTTCTGCTCTGCCAACAGGGACATGACTGCGCGGCTATCGGAACACTGGATAATATTGTTGAACTTTCCTTGCCGCTTGAGGGTCAACGAGAGGCTGCGCAGCAGCGACACTTCATCATCAACCAGCAGAATCGGCCATTGCGGTGACAAAACGTCAGACATGATTCAGACATCCTTATCGGGTTTGAGTTCCAAAACAGCACAGGTCCCTTTTCCAACTTCTGATTCAAAGGATATCCTACCTTCATGGTCGGCGGCAATCCGCGCCGACACCGACAGTCCGAGGCCAGTCCCCCCGCCATTGCGCCTGGTCGTAAAAAAGGGCTCAAGGATATGGGTCAAGTCATCGGCCGCAATCCCCTGCCCTTCGTCGCGAACCTCGATCAAGCAGCGATCATGACCGGCATCATAGCGGGTCGAAACTGACAGGCTCTGCTTCTTGTCAGTCAAGGCCTGACAGGCGTTCTGGATAAGATTGATGACAACCTGCTCAATTTGTTGCAGATCACCACGCACGCACGGCAAATTGTCGGCGAGGTCGACCTCCATGCAGTTCGTAGAGGACTTAAGCGTATTCGTCAGCAGGCGGCTTGAGGCCTCAACAGCCTGATTAATATCGACGATCTCAAATTCTTTTCGCATCCCGGGACGCACAAAATTTTTCAGGTCCTCAACTATGCGCTGGATCCGCTTGCCACCATTGAACATCTCCTCAAGCAGGAGGGGAACTTCTTCACGGATATCGGCCCAAGCCATGTCAGCCAGTTGCGGATCACCATGCTGCTTGACATGCGCTTCAAGAATTGGCGCGGCATCAGCGAACAGACCTTTGACAATCGGGGTATTCAACAGTACCAGCGCGTTGGGATTATTAATCTCATGGGCAATCCCTGCCGCCAGCTCTCCCAAGGCAGCCAGGCGCCTGGTCTCAATCGCGGCCTGGCGCAGTTGGAAGCGTTCAGTGATATCGGAGGCAATACGTATGACGCCTGTTACCTCTCCACTTTCGCCAAAAAGAGGGAAGATTTTCACCCCGAAGATCAAACCATTTCCTGTTCGCAGCGTGCCATCATACGGCTTACTGCTGACCAGAGTGTCTCTGACAGAGGTATCGGATTCGATCGGTCCATAGAGGCCTATAATCTGCTCAACAGAACATCGCGCTAAAATTAACTGACCGGTCATTCAACTGCAGGTTCGTACCTTGGTTTGCCCAGACGACCTCGGCAGCAGGAGAAAATAAAATAATCGAGTCAGAAATCCCCTCGAGCAAGGTCTCAAATTCTTGCGAGAGTTGACGATATTTCCACTCGCTGGCCCGCGACTCCTCCTCCGCCTCCTTCCTAACGAGCATTTCGCTGGAAAGCTGCTGAAGAATATCCTGCAGATAATCGGCATAGCCATTAACCGCACGGCCGACCTGTCCGACTTCGTCCTCAGCGCCCACCTTAACCCGCTGGCTGAAATCATTCTTCCCCAGCAGCTTGATAACCTCGACAGTTTCAATAAGCGGGCGGGAGAAATTCCGGGAGAACAAACCTCCAAGAGAAAACGCCACAACCAAGGTGCAGAGCAAGGTCAACCCGGTAATGATCATGACACTGTGGTATTTAACCCGCACCTGTTCGCCGCGCGGAGCAATAACCTGTTCGACGAACTGTTGCTTCTCTGATTTCAGAACATCCTTCAGGACGACAACATGTTCGCGAAACTCCAACATTGCCTGCCTGTAGGCCTGAGATGATTGAACAATCGCGCTAGCCAAACTGAACAACTGATTAAAATCATCCGGGGCAAGTCCGTACTCCTGATTAGCCCTGATCCTAAGGGCAACCACAGCCAATTTTTCGCCTAGCGGATCAGCATCCGCAAGCATATAGTCATTCAAATGGGATTGGAGCTTGATCAAGCCTTTGATCAGTGGACGGTTCCCATTCTCCATGGCTCTGTCCGTCATGGTCCAGAGCAACTGATCAAACTCTTCGGGTAACTCCGCAGGGCGATCATGCAGGGTCAAAGGGGGGGCAATCTTGCCTTTGAAATCACTGAGCAAGGGGATGAGGCGCTGGCGCGAATATAGACTGAGGGGGGTGCTATCCAACCGGCGGATAAACTGATCAATTTTTTTCAGAGCTGGAGTCGATCTCAACGGATGAGTACAGATCGTCACGGTCGGTAACATTCTGAGCTATGCTATCAATGTGATCACCGACATCATCGAGAAGCTTTTCGACCGGCCATTGGGTCGCCACGAGCTCGTTGGTCAGGTTTGACATATGAGCGACCTCAACGAGGATCGACACCGCGCTGACCATGAAGATACCAATAATCAGCAAATAACTCTGGAGCAGTTTTCCACGGATGCTCTTATGCATGGCAGTTCGGCTAGGCAAGGGAATAAACAAAAAGACCCGGCCTGAGCCGGGTCTTCGAATCAACCGTTGGCGGCCTTGGGGCAACCACCACAACCAGCGGCATCTGCACCAGAGCAACTCGGCGCGCCAGAGTAACCCTGCTCATACCAGCCGCCGCCCTTAAGGGCGAAGCCGGCGCGGGAGATCATTTTATTGACCTTTCCGCCGCAAGCTTCATGCTTTTCAAGGGGGGCATCGGAAAACTTCTGACGGGCTTCGAAAACGATCCCGCATGACTCACATTCATACTCATAGAGTGGCATCTGTAAACCTCCAATTTGATATTTCTACTTCCGCGGCGCGATATTAAGTCCACAGCCCGAAAAAAGTCAAGAATCTGAGAATTTATCCCTAAGGATCGTCGCGACATATTCAAGGTGCAAGTCCGGACACCAAGACTCTCTACTAGCGGGCTCTATCACCAGCGACCAGGCGGGCCTCGGATTTTGCCAGGTTGAATATTTTGGCCAGAGAGTCACAGTAACATTTATTGGCCGCACCATCGACCGGGGATGTCAGTTTGAGCTTGAGCTGTGCGCCATGCAGACCGACAATCTGATTGCGACTGGCGCGCGGCTGGGCAGACAGGCTGACAACTGTTCCCGGCGGGTGCAGCTTGAGGCATTCGAGCATTAACGCCGATCTTCCGGCGCATTCAGGCTGAGCTGGCTTTCCAGGAGGTTGGTGCTGTCCTCACCCCCCTCAATGGCAAAGGTCTCCATGTCGAGTAACTTCATGTGCCCGTCAATCAAGGCCCGCAAACCGCATTCAAAGGAAATCTTCTGGCGCTTTATTTCCTGAATTTCACGAATTAATTGCAACCGTCTCTCATCTGCACTGCGCACAATCTGCTCGCCCTGAAGCCGCGCATCAACCATGACGATTTCGGCCTCCTTACGTGCGGTACTCTTCAGTTCGTCTGTGACCTGCTGCGCAGTCATTAAGGTCAGCTGCAGGGAGTGTTCACGATCCTTCATCTGATCGAGAGCGGTCCTTGTGCGCGAGAGGGTCTCTTTGAGTTCGTTGTTCTGTTTGTGCAAGCGCTCAAATTCAGTCGCGAGCATTTCGAGAAACATATCTACGGCACTCGAATCATATCCAAGCAGGCGAGTCTTGAATTGGTGTTGTTGGATTTCGATCGGAGTGATCTTCATATCTGACTCATTTTGCTAGAAAGAATGGCTGAAGGTTCTCAGCATATTCACCAGAAAGCCTTGCAGCACAAAAAGTAAAACAATCAGGAGCATCGGGCTTAAATCGAGACTACCGGTCGAAAACGGCAACAGACGACGTAAGCGGTACAGAACCGGGTCGGTTGCATTGTGTAAAAAACGCACAATCGGGTTGTACGGATCGGGGTTGACCCAGCTAATAAGAGCCCGGGCCACAACAATATAAATATAAATGGTGAAGGCCATATCAACCAAATTTGCCAGTCCAATAAAAATAGAAGACATATATCTGCTCCAAAGAAGTCAAAGTTACTGTAATCTCGTGAATCTATACTGACTTTTGAGCATTTAGTCAATTCGCCCGGCAGGCGCCGCCAAACATTGAGTAAACCTTGCCAGCCTGGCTCTTCCTCTGCGAACAAGTCCAGACAGCTAACCGAAGCTGTCTACTTTGACATTCTGCAGCAAAACAAGATATCTTACGGTGTTAATTAATAACTTCACGCTGGAGAGAACCGATGGTACGAACCAACAATCTGAATATCCACGAAGTCACCCCGATCATAGCACCCTCAGATCTGAAACAGGTCTTTCCGCTTAGCGTAAAAGATGCCCAGTTAGTCACAAACAGCCGCGATAGGATCAAGGACATTCTGCACGGTAAAGATCGCCGCCTGATGGCTGTCGTTGGCCCCTGCTCGATCCATGACCCCAAGGCGGCACTCGAATACGCGCGCCGTTTGGCAGTTCTCGCCAAAGAGGTTGAAGAGCATATTTTTATTGTCATGCGGGTGTACTTTGAGAAACCGCGAACCACCATCGGCTGGAAGGGTTTGATCAATGACCCCGACCTGGATGGCAGCCATCGCATCTCGAAAGGACTCGGGGTCGCGCGTCGCCTCTTTTGTGCGATTACCGACCTTGGTCTGCCGATCGCCAGTGAAATGCTCGATCCGATCACCCCACAATACCTCTCCGATATGATCAGCTGGGGCGCCATCGGAGCGCGCACAACCGAATCTCAAACCCACCGTGAGATGGCCAGTGGCCTCTCTTTTCCGGTTGGCTTTAAGAATGGTACCGATGGCGGGCTGCAAGTGGCAATCGACGCAATGGGCGCCGCACTGCATGAACACAGCTTTCTCGGCATCAACTACGAGGGGCGTTCATCAATCGTCCACACCCGTGGCAACCCAGACGTGCACATTGTTTTGCGCGGCGGTAATAGCGGCCCCAACTATCAGCCCGCAGATATTGCTGCAACAACCGAGCTGCTGAATAAAAATAAGCTGCCGACCTCGATCATGGTCGACTGCAGCCATGCCAACTCGAACAAGGACCACAACCGTCAGGGCGCAGCCCTGAGTGAGGTTATCGATCAAATTCTGACCGGCAACAGAGCCCTGAACTCGGTGATGATTGAGAGCAATCTGGAGGCTGGCAATCAGACGATCCCCGCAGATTTCAACCAGCTCAAGTACGGCGTTTCGATCACCGACAAGTGTATCGACTGGCCCACCACCGAACAAATTCTCAGACTGGCAGCCAAGCGCCTCTCGGAAGCTTAAGGACTAAGTTAGATATGAATCAGAACGATTCCTGTTGTCCTCCTCCCCCAGCGGAGGCTGCGCAATGCTCTCCTCCGGTGAAGAAAGCTCAATCGGTACAGGTCTGCTGTCCGCCTAAAATCGAAACAAAATCGTGCTGTCCGCCGCTTAAGAATCACTTGAGAGCCGGCTATCGGATTGAATCTTTTGTTAAGGCTTGGACCGATACAGCCGTTGGCGAAATCCCGATCATTGCACCCAAGCTTAACCTGGCCGACTATCGCGGCCGCATCGCGATGCGCTGGGGAATTGGCCGGGATCGCTACAGTATCACCCCTGGTCTTTACGCCATCGGCACCCCCGATGAGCACTCGGAGGTCCTCATATCGGCCAACTACAAGCTGAGCTTTGATGCCCTGCGCAGTTCAATTGAAGGGATCAACGCCTGGATACTGGTCATAGATACCAAGGGGGTCAATGTCTGGTGTGCAGCCGGTAAAGGGACCTTCGGCACTGATGAAATAATCCGCTGCGTCCAGATGGTCGATTTAAAGAACCTGATCGAACACAAACGGCTGATTGTGCCACAACTGGGCGCACCGGGTGTCGCTGCCCATCTGGTCAAGCAGGGTTGCGGCTTCACAGTTATTTACGGACCGGTTAAAGCCAGTGATCTGCCCGATTTTTTTGGCGCAGATATGCAGGCAACCGTAGCTATGCGTCGGGTCGGCTTCAGCTTACGCGAGCGGACTATTCTTACCCCGGTCGAGATAACCATGCTGCGTTGGCAGATTCTCTACGCTGCCCTGGCCCTGCTGCTGCTTGGTGGGATCGGTCGCCATATCTTCGATTTTGCCGCGGCCTGGACACGTGGGAGCAGCGCTGTCTTCACCGGTTTTGTTGGGCTGCTCGCGGGCTCGGTGCTCACCCCAATGCTGCTCCCCTGGTTACCGGGACGTGCATTTTCACTCAAAGGGGTTTGGATTGGACTGGGGTTGGCTCTCCTGCTCAGCTTCAGCCTCTTCTCCGGCAGCGGCCTGCTTAATCAGATCGCCCTGCTGCTGCAGGTCACAGCAATATCGAGCTATACCGCAATGAACTTCACCGGCTCATCGACCTACACCTCTCCTTCGGGTGTCGAAAAAGAGATGCGCCTGGCGATCCCCTGTCAATTGGGGGCTGCTGTTCTGGCCTTGACCCTCTGGTTATGGGCAGCTTTCTAATCAGGACTCCATATGCAAAACCATGAGTACCTCAAGGGTGTCGCCACCCTTAAACTAGATCAAAACAGATGTATCGGCTGCGGCCTCTGCGCAACCGTCTGTCCCCATGCTGTTTTAGCCGTCGAAGAACGACTGGCTCGGATCATCGAGCTGGACCGCTGCATGGAATGTGGGGCCTGTGTCGGCAACTGTCCGGTGGCTGCACTCAGCGTCAACGCAGGTGTCGGCTGTGCCAGCGCTATTATTCACAGCTGGATCACCGGTGAGGAACCCAATTGCGACTGCAGTGGGGGTAGCAGTTGTTGTTAAAAACTGTGAGATTTCCTCAGCTTTAGCTTAAGATAGCCTTTACTTTCCATCCCTGTCCCATTAAAATCTCTAAATAACCAAACCAATTAAGGGCAGACATGAAACGTACACTCCTGATAATCGATGACTCCGCTACGGTCCGTCAGCAGATCAGCGATATTATAAAGAGCAATCATCTGTTTCAAAATGTCTTGCAGGCAAGTGGCGGAGTCGAAGGATTCAAGCTACTGGTCAGCAATCCAGTCGACGTCATCCTGTGTGACGTTGAGATGCCTGGGATAGATGGTTTAAAGTTTCTGGCCCTGCTGCAGTCACGTGAAGATCTGCGTGACAAGCCGGTTATCATGCTGACCAGCCACACGGATGTCGCCACCAAGGTAAGAGGTCTCGAAAGTGGTGCCAGCGACTACATCACCAAGCCCTTTGAACCACAAGAACTCATTGCCAGGCTCAAGGTCCACCTGCAACTGAAAACCCTCCAGGATGAACTTAAGCGCAGCAATCGTCTCCTCATGGAGCTAGCCCAGACTGATCCCTTAACCCGGCTGTGCAATCGACGCTCGCTGACTGAAATGCTCGAGAATGAGATGAATCGCTGTCTGCGCAACCTCGCCCCCTGTTCATTGATCATGTGCGACATAGACCACTTCAAACAGGTGAACGACGAGTATGGGCATCAAGCCGGGGATGATGTTCTCGTCAAGGTCGCAGACCTGTTGCGCGAACAGTTGCGGCCCTACGATTTAGCCGCTCGTTATGGTGGGGAGGAGTTCTGCCTGGTTCTGCCCGAGACAAATCTGCCCCATGCGACTGAGGTCGCAGAGCGGATCAGACAAGAGATTCAAGGCTACAGGTTCACCGGCAATCTCGGCACACTGAAACTGACAATCAGCCTGGGAGTCGCAACGATTTCAGGGCATCGCGAATTATCTCAAGACGAGTTGATTCGAATGGCTGACGAAGCTCTCTATCTGGCGAAGCACAACGGTCGCAACCGGGTGGAAACAATGCAAAAATCCTAGACATGATTTTTTTGAAAAATAATCTAGGGTTCCCGTTCAGCTGAAATAAATTCAATCCAATCATACCAGGCCGTAACATTCTCCCCGGTATCATCCCCATCGGTCATTATTGCGATCGCCTTGATCAGGGGGGCTTCTGCGCCGAAGGCCCGCCGATAGTCGGCCCGCAGGTCTCGCTCTTCTATCACCCAGCGACCAGCATCTTCACTGCCAGAGTTAACCGCCAGCATGACAGAACGCCGATAGTATGGGCTCACAACCATCATTTCACGCTCGAGCTTACTCGCCCAGATATAATTTATGCTGCGGGCAAAAGCTGGTAACCAGGAATCATAAATGATGTAGATCCGCGCAGGATAATCATCACCGGCCTTCTCTCCGGCCCGCCCTTTCTCCAGAATCTTGTCGATCTTCCAGCGCCAACGTAATGTCGGGTAGCGCTGTGGGTCGATATCCTGCCAATAGATAAGGGCCGAGGCCTTGCCGCGACTCTCTGCCCGCAAAACCAGATGGCCGTCAGCGACTACAGCTTGATAATCGACACTCCCGTTAAATACTTTCTCCTGCCAGCCTCTCAGGTTTTGCTCGAAACCTAATTTGATAGTTTCGGCATGCGCGGGAAAACAGAGAAAAAAATAGATAAGCAATAGCAGATATCTCACAACAAGCCTTGCCGGTTGCGACTTTCGCCTTCGTTGATGATCTTAATCGCACTCGCGCCGCTGACCGGGCAACGTGTTTCGCAGATTCCACAACCGATGCAAAGTTCAGTCAGCACACGCGGCTGCAGCAGTTCCCTTGTTTCACTGCCCACCAGAACCTGGCGGCGCTCAAAAACAAGCGCTTTGTTGCCGGTAGGACAATGTTCCTCGCAAACCAGGCATTCCTCTGCCTGCGCAAAGGGCAGGCAGCGATCCTTATCGAGGACAGCGAGTCCAATTTTGAATTTACGCTTCTCTTCAACCTTGAGCATACCAATGGCACCGGTCGGGCAGACCTGACCACAGAGGGTACAATCATATTCACAATAACCGAGGCGTGCGACCAGCACTGGCGACCAGAGCGAGAAGGCACCGCCGCGTAGCAGGTCGGGGTGCAGGGCGGCACCGATGCAGACCTTCATGCACTCACCACAGCGGATACAGCGGCGCAGAAATTCCTCTTCGGCAACAGCGCCGGGGGGGCGAATCACATCATTGCGATAGCTGGCAGACAATGGCGCGGCTGCGGCCAAGGGCGCCATGACAGCACCTCCCAATGAGGCGGCCAATAAAGTCCGGCGGGAGAGGTCAAACTTCTTTACCGCCTGCCTAGCGAAGCTGAAATCAATCCGCTGACTCGGGCAATAATCGAGGCAATCAAGACAGCGAACACACTCAGCTGAAGGCGCAGACAGATCGGCAGTCGCGCCCATGCGGCACTGGCTTGCACACAGCTTGCAATCGGCACAGTCGGTCTGCGGGCTGCGCTGCAAGAGGCTGTGATGTGCACAGAGTCCGAGTAAAGCACCTAAAGGGCAAAGATTGCGACACCAGAAACGGGCCTGCACACGTTCAAGCAGAATCAACAAAAGCAGTACGGCGGCAGTCAAGAGGGATAACAGGAAGACCGGTTGTTCAAAGGCAAGAAGTCGTTCACGAAACAAGGGATAAACAAAATCTGCCGCAGCGCTGATCAGGGGGAGATCAGCCTGATAGAGCCAGTCGAAGAGAGCGTTAGCCAGTTGGTTCCAGAGCGGATTGAGCGAAAGGGTTAAACTGCGCAGGAAAATACTTAAGGGATCGAACCAGCCGAACAGTTGCAAACCGCAAAGAGCCGATAATGTCAAACTGGCAAGCAGGTAGTACTTTGCCTTAGGCCAACCGCTAAAAGTGCTCGAAGGACGCCTGAGCGGGCCGCCGGCAAAATCGAACAAGGTGCCCAAGGGACAGAGCCAACTGCAGAAAAAACGGCCAAAAACAAGGGTCAGACCGAGTAATAGGAAGGCTGGCCAGAGTAAAGCCAGGTCCGAGTCGCCCGGCGCGAAAAGCGCAGCCAGCAAGGCAAGGGGGTCGAGGCGAAAGAGCAGGCTGACCGGGTAGGCAAGGTCATCGGTGCCGCGATATTCGGTTTGCAGGAAAAGCCAGAGAAAGCCGAGCAGGGTTGTCGACTGAATGATGATCCGCCATTTGCGGTCTACTCGCATCAGAGATGCTTAACCCGGCTCAGGTCAATCTCGCCGAGCCCTCTTTGATGACCGGCAACAATCGTTTCGATCTGGTGCGGTTGATAGCCGAACAGGGTAGCGCCATAGGCGTCAGCCGTCGCTATTTGCGGTGAAGCGATCAGGGTGTTACGCACTTCGACATCTTCGAGGCGTCCCCCCTGTGGTCCATTGGCGACCAGAATTCGTGTCGCGTCAATCACTGTCAAATCGGAGTGGATAACCGTATTAATATCTGTCACTGACTCGGCGATATTACGATGCAACATCCCGCGATTGCCACCGATGACCCCCATTAAATTCTTCATCCCCAGGGTCAGGGTCGCAACCGAGTGCTGTTTGGCGATCGGCAAATTAATCAGGCGATCAGCCTCAAGCGCGGGCAGATAGAAAGACCAGCGGCTGAGTGCTTTGCCGTTCGGGATTTCAAACTCCTTATAGGCGCGCCGGTCCATATAGACTATCTCGACCTGCTTGGAATCGATCTGCTCTACGGCCGCCAGGATGCCGCTTGTGACATAACAACGGCGCGGATCGTTAGCGGTGCGATCGAATACCTGCACCTTTGCCGCGCCGGCCTCCAGACAGAGCTGCACGACCGTCTTAACCACCAGCGGGTGGGTATTCACCGCCAGCTCTACCGCGCGGTCCCAGCCAATATTCGGCTTAACGACGACGCTTTCACCTGGGCGAACATAGCGTTCCATCCCGCCCAGAGCCGCGAGAGTCTCGCGGACCAACAGCGGGATATCCTCACCGCGGCGCACGGCGATCACCGCATCCTGGGCGGCATTCACCGCGGGCGGCAAGAGTAATTGCGGCACAGTCCCCCCCACGCCGACGGCGCAGGCAGCATGCAGGGATCGGCGGATAAATTGGCGGCGGTCAAGCATCGTGTCGGCCTAAATCAAGCGGTTCTTCTTCAGGAAGCCACGCGCAACCTGTTTCGATTGACCAGCGGATGCTTCAGTTTCGAGGGACGCGATGGTGTTCTGGTCGATCTTGCCACCGAGTTTGTTAATCAGACGGGCCAGAGCTGGAAATTTCTTGAGCGTATCCTTACGCACAACCGGTGCTGCTTCTGCGGGCAGTGCCACACCGAGCCCTTGCGCAGCATCAAAACCGAACGGCATGAGCCAGATCAGATTCATCTCCTGATTATAACGCTCCTTGACTGCCGCATAGAGCTCGGCGGCATCGGTCAATGGCTGAGCTTGCAGAATCACCGTCTGCCCGACTCCGGTATATTCAACATACATATCGATATCGGCCTTGAGCAATGCAGCGTGGGCTTCGTCATTGCTGTTAAACGCAATCAACTTGACCGAAGTTCCGGTGCGCTCACTGATCAACTCGCCGATAATATTGGCCAGCACCTCTTGCTGAATCGAACCTGTTGTGCCGATCTCAATCGTCTTGCCAACGCAGGCAAGCGAGGCACTGGAGAGACAGAACAATAGCAGTAGCAAAATAAAAAGCGGCTGCATGACTTTTTTCATCGGTTAAACTCCTTCTTCCTTAGCGGATCACAGGAATCGGTGCGTCAAGGGGCTCAGATCCCGTCACACGCCCAAGCGACCCATCTCTTAATTGATCAAAAACGGTCTCGGCTGACAAGCCGCCGGCATCTCCCCACCAGTTTCGCGGGAAATCGAGATCCGTTGTCTGCTGCAGCCCCATTTTCACCTGATAGGGCATATTGTCAATGATATTATTATGTTCGAACCGGGTCTGCCCCAGACTGCGCGTTACGGCAAACAGACCGACCTGATTGTCGCTGATCCGGTTCTGTTGTACAACCCCCCTGCCCCCCCTTTCTTCAAAGCGAATTCCGTGCCGGTTATGATGCAGGAAACTCTTTTCCAGCCTGATATTCGCCGTTGAAAAGCGCACACCATCAACATTGTACCGAAACTCACTGGAAATAATTTGCGCGCGACAGAAGTGAACCTGCAGACCGCTAAAGGCATATTCCGCGATCAGATGCTCGATTTCAGCCTTGCGCGCATAATCGAGATAAAGGTATTTCCAATCTCCCGGCTGGGGATTCTCCTCTGCACTGGTCAGCAGGATCGGTCGCTCTGCGGTGCCGCGTGCAATCAGTTCACCCTCGACAAAGAGTTCGGCATCACCTATGCCATCGCCATCAATATCGATCCGGGAAAATAACAGCCTCGTCCCCGGCAGGAGGGTCAGGCTCCCGGTACGGGTAACCCTGATAACGCCCTTTATGCGCACCTCTCCCTGCCAGACCTGAGGATCTGAAATCACCAGATCGGTAAACTCGAGGGGACGCACTGGGACACAGCAGGTGATAATCAGCAAGAGCAGCGGCAGCAGGCGCCGCATCAGTGATAGGGTCCAACTTCCGGCTGCTCGCGCGGACCATCGAGCGGGATCTCACCGAAGGCCTGCTCGTAATGCTCAACATTCTCCTGCAGGGCCCTCAACAAGCGTTTGGCGTGTCGCGGTGAAACGATTATCCGCGAACGGACCTTACCACGCGGTTCCTGGGGCTGGACATAGATGAAATCGAGGGTGACCTCGGCGTCGCTATGATTAACCACTGCCAGGTTCACATAGGTCCCCTGGGCAACGTCATTATCAATTTGTATTTCCAGTGAAGGTGGCTTTTTCTGAGACATCTTTTACCCTTTTTTTTAGTCCAGATTGATCGGGAAGACTTGAATTTCTATCGGTTGATTCTTACCGGAGATTATCTTCAGTCCGTGGTCGGCACGACCCTCGTAGAGGCCAAAGAACTCACCCGGTGCGGGAGAATCTCCATAGGCCTGACGGGCACCCAGATAGTACGTACCCGGTTCGCGAAAATTAAGTTTAAACTCGCCAGATGCTGTCGTTTCAGGGCTGAGTGCGACGGGGCGTTGATGACCGATTACCGGATCCGTATAGGCAAAAGCGTGCAGGCCTGCACGCGGCTGGCCGGAATCGTCAAGGATAAGCCCCGTCAGGCTGATCGCGCCGGGTCGATCAGGCAGGCCAGCGGTTTGCTCACTCGGCTGACGAACAACCATTGGCAAGCGGACCTGGGTTGTCGTGGCGGACTTGAGCGCAAGCGGGTTCCCGGCAAACACGCCTAACATATCACCTGCGGCCAGGGGTCCGACTCGCGCAGCCGTCTGGCGCTTACGTGCGACCAGAAAGTACCCGCTTTCAGGCAGGCCATCAAACATAAAATAGCCGTCATCATCCGTTGGTGCCGAAAGTCTGTAGCCTTGCCCCTTAAGATCTTCGGCAACATCCAGATAGAGAGAGACGTAGACATTAGCCAGCGGCTCACCGTCAAGGCTCACCACCCCTTCGAGGGCGGCGCTATACTCATCAGCATAAGCTGAGCTGGCGACCGGGAAGATCTCAACCGCCTGCAGACCGGCCCACAGGGCATCACCTTGAACAAGGAGGGGATTACGCCCACAGAAGGCAAAATAACGACCATCGGCAGAAGCGGCATAAAGCGCGACAAAACCATCCGCAACCTCGAGTTCAAACAGACCATCGGCCGGAGTCAAAGTGGATTCGGCAAGCGGCGCGGTTGCTGAATTCAGGTTGGCGTAAGCGCGAACCCGCATGCCTGGCAAGGGCTCATCGCCCAGCACAACCCGCCCCTTGATTTGGGCCGCAAAGCCGAAAGACACCGAGCTGAAAAGAACCACAAAGAGCAAAACATATTTCATGGGACAGGCCCGGTTCCGACAACCGGTGAACTCAGCAGCGGTTGAAAGCGGATCTCATCGAGCCGATAGCTGTCTGGTCCGAAGCCCTCGTAGGTGACCGTCGGCTTGTCCTTGCGGTCGTAAAAAAATGAGGAATTTAGATCGGTCGGGCCAGCATTCAGCTCCGCCGTATCCTCGCCCCACCAATTGCCGCTTAAATCGACGATATCGTTATACTCGGTCGGTGCCTGGCCAAGCATGGCATTCTTACTGCCGCGCTGCTGGGCATTCTTCATCACAAGCTGTTTGGAACCCGAGCGCTTCTCCCAATCGGCACTCTGATAAATGCCGAGGCGGGCGCCCTCGCCAGTTTTTTCAAAGTTGTTCTGGCGCACCAACGGATAAGAGGAGTAATCGACGAATAGGCCGAGTTTATTATCCGTAAAGCGGTTCAACCGGATCTTGGGGTTCGACTTGCGGTTGTTATAGATAGCAGTCTCATTTTGCTCAAACAGGTTATTTTCAACCAGGGCAGAGCCAAACTGATCATTCTGTAATGCCGTCTTGTTCGCGATAAATCGG
Organism: Geopsychrobacter sp.; assembly: GCA_012974425.1. GTDB lineage: Bacteria > Desulfobacterota > Desulfuromonadia > Desulfuromonadales > Geopsychrobacteraceae > Geopsychrobacter. The sequence goes on along the minus strand of JAAXQE010000028.1, from coordinate 2,384 downwards.
TTATTTTTGATAGTCGGAAACGAGAATGAAAAATTCACCAGGCCATATTCATTCTCACGGAAAAGATTATCTTCGACCAACGGGGTATTCTGGGTCTGATAACAGTAGAGTCCTACCCGATTTTTGATAAAGCTGTTTTTGCGGATTTTGTCCGGATACTGACGCAACAGGCCTAAGCCCTGTTCATTATTCTCAAAATGATTATTTTCAATCAGGCCACGACTGTTGTTTGAGGCGCTAATCCCGCTCTTCTTGTGCCCCTTAAAGCTGTTGCCGACAACCTTGGGAGAAGAGCGCATCTCGATCCCCAAGCCAAGGCCATTGTTAACAAAGTTGTTGCCGCGTATTTCAGAGCTCGATTCGCGCAGTAATTTGATCGCTGCTGCGCAGTCGCTAAACCGATTTCCACTGATCAGAGGTGAAGTCGCGATTATGCCTAATGCCTGGGCACAATTGCTGAACCGCGCCTGCTGCACCCTGCTCCCGCTCGCGGCCTCGACAAAGCTGATCCCCTGCCAACCCGCTACGCTGTCAAAGATGACCGGTTGCGCCGCGCTGCCCTCAACCAGGAGTTTCCCCTGGACAGAGATCGTGTGAGCGGGATCCAGAACCTTGACCCGGGTGCCTGCCGCAATGCGGAGAACTCCGCTCGCACTGATCTGGACGGGTCCTGCCAGTTCAACCAGCCCCTGCCATTGAATCTCTGATTCAATCTTCACCGGCTGCGCCTGGAGCAGAAGGGGCAACAAAAGCAGTCCAAACAGGAGTTTAAGGGTGCGGGCTAACATCGATCCTGACCTCCCGACTCATCTGTTGTTCCGACAATGGAATTCCGACATTTTCAACCGTCTGGAGTTTGCCATAGAGCTCACCCTGTGCTGCCGGGCCACCAACAACCTCGCGCGCCAATAGCCAATAAGTACCAGCTTCAGGGATAGCAAGACGGAAGCGTCCATCTGCGCCGGTATGGGCTGAGATATAGGCCGGGGTCCCGGACATAGCTGAGGTCCGGTAGGCAAAGACCCTCACTCCGGCGGCGGGTAGCGCACCCGGCGCGACAACCGAACCCGTAATCCCGCTAAAAACAGCGTCTGGATCTTCTTCGAGCATCGATAGACGGGTGATGGTTTCCAGCTCAATATTCTTCAATTCATTCTTGGCGATATGCAGCGGGTTGGCGTAATAGAAATTAAAATAATCACCGATCTCGATCGGACCGTATTGCCCGCCTTTCAGCCGTTTGCGCGCCAACAGCCAATAATCGCCTGGCGGCAAGGACATTCGAAATGTCCCCTTCTCAACCGGCTGAATAAACCAGGCCGGCCCCTTGAAGTCACCTTCGGTCGATTTATAGACATAGAGGTAGGTCCGTTCCAGGGGTTCGTCCTGAAAGCTGATCTTGCCCCAGACTCCTGAACGCTTGACTTGTTTGGCAGCCTCTTCCTGCGGAACACGCACCAGATTAAAGCCGACCTGCCGAAAACCGGCAGACGCAACAACAATCGGTGCTCCACTGTAATAGCAGAAGTAATCACCCGGTTTGGGCGCGGAGCTGAAATTTCGCGCGGTCAAATAGTAACGGCCAGGCGGCAGGTCAAGCTGATAGGTGCCATCCAGAGCCGTTGGCTCTGAGACGGCAACAGCCTGCTGCGTTGCGATGGCATCGATCGAGCGATAGGCCCTGATTCTGACATCGGGAACCAGCTCACCCCGCCAGGCTACCCGGCCTTTAATTCCGCTCGCGGCCAAGAGTCCCGACGGGACAAACATCACACAGATCAATAGACCAAGAATAATTCTCATTGCTGAACCTCAGCTATATTCGGTTGCGGACTAAACGGCAGCCAGCGCACCAGGTCGAGCGGGTAGCTCTTGCCGTCTTCCTCAAATAGGGGTTGGTCGCGGCCGTCCTCAATCCAGGAGAGATTAGCCTCAGCACCGAGATTCTGCAACTCCAGGGTTTCCTGCACGCCCCACCAGTTATCGCGGGCATCGACAGTTCCATCCAGGCTAGGTGCACTACGCTGTTTCTCGGTTACCTGGCTCTGCTTCTGGCCAGCAAAGGCTCCCGCTGAGGAAATCTGTTGCTCTCTGGCGCCGGCGCCTTTCTGTTCTTCCCACTCTGAGGATTGAAACTCAAGCATAAGGGATCCTTGGTTGCCGATAAAATCATTGCGGCGAATCTGCGGGTAGGAAGAGAAACTGATATGGATTCCACGTCTGTTCTCCTTAAACAGGTTCAATTCGATCAGCGGGTCAGTACGGCGATAGAGCTCGATCCCGGTCTGGTTTTTTTCGATCCGATTGCCAACAATTTGCGGCCGGGCGCTGCGGTCGACCTTGATGCCGATGTTATTGTTGCGAAATTCGTTATGCCTGACCAG
>JAAXQE010000040.1 GCA_012974425.1 Geopsychrobacter sp. | reverse complement strand
GGCATATTCAAAGGCGTCCTGCCTGGCTTGCTCAAGGATAGAGCCATCCTTGAGCAGACTGGCGACACGAAAGTCCGGGATGCCCGATTGTCTGGTGCCGAGGAATTCACCTGGGCCACGTATCTCGAGATCCGCCTCTGAAATCCGAAAGCCATCATTTGTTTCGACCATGACCCCAAGTCTGCGGCGTGCCTCTTCACTGTAGTGTTCGGATGAGATCAAAAAACAGAAACTTTCATTGCCACCGCGTCCGACACGTCCGCGCAACTGATGCAATTGCGCCAGTCCGAAACGATCGGCATGTTCGATGATCATCGTGGTCGCATTGGCGACATCCACCCCGACCTCGATGACGGTGGTCGCAACCAGGATATCAAACTGATGATCCCTGAAGCCCTGCATGATCAGATCCTTGTCGGCCTGCTTCATCCGTCCGTGTAACAGACCGATGCGCGCCTGCGGGAAATGTTGTTGCAAATCAGCGGATGCTTCAGTTGCTGCAAGCAGGTCCGAATTCTCGGTCTCTTCAACCAGGGGGTAAACGATATAGGCCTGACGCCCCAGGACTAACTGCTGTTCCAGGACCTGATAGGCCGAATGCCGATGCCTACCTGCGTAATTCACTGTTTTTACGGGCTTTCTTCCGGGTGGCAACTCATCGATGACCGACAAGGAGAGATCGCCGTAGAGGGTCATGGAGAGGGTGCGCGGAATCGGCGTCGCGGTCATGACCAGAATATCCGGGTTGACGCCCTTCTGCTTGAGTACCGCACGCTGTTTTACGCCGAAACGATGCTGCTCATCTACGATGCCCAGGCCAAGTTTATGGAATGTGACGCCATCCTGGAGGACCGCGTGGGTTCCGACCAAAAGATGCAGCTCGCCGGATGCAAGTTCGGTCAGAATCCGCCTTTTCTCTGCCGCGCTTGTGCCGCTGCGCAGAAGTTCACAGCGCAGCTTCAACGGCTGGAGCCACTGGCTGAAGGTCGCATAATGCTGTTCGGCGAGAATCTCGGTGGGTGCGACCACCGCAACCTGGGTCTGGTTCTCGATGGCAACCAGCGCCGCCATAAGCGCGACTATGGTTTTGCCACTGCCCACATCACCCTGAATAAGACGATGCATCGGAGACGGAGACATCATGTCCTGTTTGATCTCGCCCAAAACCCGGCGTTGCGCGGCGGTCAGGCGGAACGGCAGGCTCTTGTTGAGTGGCTTGGTATAGAGATGCTCGACCTTGAAGGCGATCCCCTGCGCGAGTTCGACACCATGACGTTTTAAGGCGAGACCGAGTTGCAAAAAGAAGAACTCATCATAGACGATACTACGTCGCGCGGCATCTCTCCCCTGCTCCAATTGCGGCAACGAAGCTGTCGATTCTGGCCAATGCGAGGCGAACAGGGCTTGTGCCAGAGGCTGAAACTGATGTTTGTTCAGGAGGGTTAGCGGCAGAGGTGACTGAATATGGGGCGCATATTTCTTGACAAGTTCGAACCAGACCTTGCGGATCTTGTATTGAGTCAAGCCCTCAGTCAGGGGATAAACCGGCAGGATACGTCCAAACTTGAGGGGATCCTTACGCAATATTTCAGTAGGATCAGCGCCCTCAGGCAGGAGTTCAGCGTCGGGATGGTGAATTTCTTTATGCCCGCCAAAACCTTTGACTTCACCGATAAAAACAGCCTGTTGCCCTAACGGAAAGCGTTTTTCGAGCCATTTTTTGCGATAATGAAACCATTTGAGCGAAATACGACCGCTATCATCACCGACAATGACCTCGAAAATGCGTCGGTTGCTACGACTGGTTCGAGCCTCGCCGCTGGCCAGAACCCTGGCACAGAAGACTTCCTGGCTACCGGCTTGCAACTGCGAGACCCTATGAAACTGGCGGCGGTCTTCGTAGCGTAGAGGGAGGTGATAGAGGGCATCTTCAATAGAATTAAGCCCCAATTTCCGCAACTGTTCCTGCAGTTTGGGGCCAACTCCTGAAGCCTGCTCCAGACCAATCTGGTCCAGGGCAGGGATGTCAGGGGAACTTGTGGGCATCTGCCCTCCCCCGCCTTATTCGCTGAAGAGACCGTTTAAGGCGGTCAATAAAACCTCGACATCCAGACCATGAGCCATGGCACCCTGTTCGAGGGTTTCGTTCATGGCCCCCATGCAACCGACACAGCCAAGTTTGAATTCGCCAAGCACACCGGCAACCCGTGAGTCGAGTTGCAGGATCTGATGAAAAGTCATGTCCCGAGTAATTTTTGCGCTCATTTTAGCCTCCAACCGTAATTAATATCTTCTCCTTGATTCTCACAAAACCCTCCGTGAAAATCAAGTCAGCCATTATTTGAATTATCAGGAATACTCGATATTCGTAATTTCATAGACACGCACCCCTGAGGGGACGGTGATACTGACCTCATCATCAACGAGGTGACCAATCAAGGCCCGGCCGACCGGTGAAGTAATCGAGATCTTGCCATCCCTGATTTCGGCTTCTTCTTCACCAACGATCTGATAGGAAACCTCTGCGTCGGTGTCGACATCAACAATGGTCACCTTGGCACCAAAGACGATCTTTTCACTCTCGATCTCGGCCGGATTGATGACCTGGGCACGGGCAATCTTGTCATTCAACTCCTTGATCCGCCCCTCGACGAAACCCTGCTTGTTTTTAGCAGCATCATATTCGGCGTTTTCCGAGAGATCACCGTGAGCACGTGCCTCGGCAATATCCTGAACTACTTTGGGTCGTTCAACCCGCACAAGATTCTTCAGTTCCTCCTGCATGCGGACATATCCTTCTGCAGTTACCGGAATTGAATCACTCATATTTGCTCCTTGAAAAAAAACGGCGGGCGGGGATAATCCCGCCCGTCGTTGAAATAATGGTATCGATTATTAAGACATTCAAGTCTTACGAAGCAGAATAATACTCCTGAAGCGGGGTAACGTCAAGGGTTTCCCTTTTCATGGCCAGCAATCCATCGGTAACCGCACAGATTCCGGCAACCGTCGTATAATAAGCCACTTCATGCATCAAGGCCGAACGTCTGATCGAGTAGGAGTCGGCAACGGACTGCGCACCCAGGGTGGTGTTGAAAACCATGCAGATCTCCTTGCTCTTGATGGCGTCCTCGCAATGCGGGCGCCCCTCCTTGACCTTATTGACCACCTCGATCGTGATCCCCTGTCCTGCAAAGTAGGCGGCGGTGCCGCGCGTCGCGATGAAGCTGTATCCCGCATCGCGCAGCTTTATCACAGCTTCGAGAATTTTCGCCTTATCATCATTCTTAACACTGACAAAGATTTTTCCCGAGGCGGGCAGCTTGACCCCTGCACCGATCTGGGCCTTGGCGAAGGCCTTGCCGAACTCGAAATCGATCCCCATGACCTCGCCGGTCGATTTCATCTCGGGACCGAGCAGGGTGTCGACTCCCGGGAATTTCACAAAGGGGAAGACCGCTTCCTTCACGGAAATGTGACGTGGGATGATATCCCCAGAGACATTCTGCGATTTCAACGACTCCCCAGCCATAACCCGGGCCGCGATTTGCGCAAGCTGCCGACCGGTGGCCTTGGAGACAAAGGGTACCGTGCGACTGGCGCGTGGATTGACTTCGATCAGGTAGATGGTCTCACCCTTGACCGCAAACTGGATATTCATCAGACCGATGACCTGCAGTTCGAGGGCGAGGGCGATGGTCTGGCGCCGAATCTCTTCAATCACCGTCTGAGTGAGGGAATAAGGCGGCAAGGCGCAAGCCGAGTCTCCCGAATGGATCCCCGCTTCTTCGATGTGCTGCATGATACCGCCGATAACAACATCGGTACCGTCCGCCAGGGCATCCACATCCACCTCGATGGCATCCTGCAAGAATCTGTCGATCAGCACCGGATGCTCCGGCGAGGCTTCGACGGCAAACTTCATATAATTCTGCAGACGCTCGCTTTCGTAGACAATCTCCATGGCCCGCCCGCCCAGGACATAAGAGGGTCTGACCACCACCGGATAACCGATCCGTTCGGCGATCTTCAAGGCCTCAGCGTAAGAACGCGCAATGCCGTTTTCGGGTTGATGCAGGTTCAACTTGTGCAACAGCGCCTGGAAACGCTCACGGTCTTCGGCGCGGTCGATGGCATCTGGCGAGGTACCGATGACCGGCACACCGGCTTTTTCGAGGGCGACAGCCAGCTTCAAAGGGGTCTGGCCGCCATATTGCACGATGACACCTTCGGGTTTTTCCTTGTCGACAACCTCAAGCACGTCTTCGAGGGTCAACGGCTCAAAATAAAGACGATCGGAGGTGTCATAGTCGGTCGAAACCGTTTCAGGGTTACAGTTGAGCATAATTGTTTCGAATCCTGCCTTCGAAAGTGCGAATGCGCCATGCACACAGCAGTAATCGAATTCGATCCCCTGCCCGATCCGATTGGGGCCGCCACCCAAGATCATGATTTTGCGCTTGTCGGTCGGTTCTGCCTCACACTCTTCTTCATAGGTGGAATAGAGATAGGGGGTATGGGCGACAAATTCGGCACCACAGGTATCAACCCGCTTGAAGACCGGACGGATGTTGAACTTATGGCGTAACTGGCGAACATCCAGCTCGGTTATCTCCCAGAGTGTCGCCAGGCGGCGGTCAGAGAAGCCGTACTTCTTGGCGTCTGAGAGCAGTTCGCAAAAGCTTTCATCGCCATTAGCGATCTGGGTCTTACGGGTGACCAACAGAGCCTCCATTTCCAGGATCTGTTCAATATTATGCAGGAACCATGGATCGATGCCGCTTAGTTCATAAATTTCATCGACGCAGAAACCGGCGCGCAGCGCATCAGCCAGATGCCAGAGACGCTCAGCATTGGGGACACGCAACTGCTGGCGAAGCTCATCCAGTTCTGCCGAACTGAGACGGCGTTGATAGTCGTCCGGCGAATCGAAGAGCCGACTATCCAGTCCATCCACCCCGATCTCCAGCGAGCGGAGCGCCTTCTGAAAACTCTCCTTGAAGGTCCGCCCAATCGCCATGACCTCGCCCACCGATTTCATCTGGGTTGTGAGGCGGGCATCGGCCTGGGGGAATTTCTCGAAGGTGAAGCGCGGAATCTTGGTGACAACATAGTCGATGGTTGGCTCAAAAGAGGCCAGGGTTTCTTGAGTTATGTCGTTTTTGATCTCATCCAGACGGTAACCGACGGCGAGTTTCGCGGCAATCTTGGCAATCGGGAAGCCGGTGGCCTTGGAGGCCAGCGCCGAAGAGCGGGAAACGCGCGGATTCATCTCGATGACGACCAACCGACCATCGCGTGGATTGATGCCGAACTGGACATTGGAACCACCCGTATCGACGCCGATCTCGCGAATAATCGCGATTGAGGCATCACGCAGGATCTGATATTCCTTGTCGGTCAGGGTCTGGGCCGGGGCGATGGTGATCGAATCGCCGGTGTGGACCCCCATGGCATCGAGGTTTTCGATGGAGCAGATAATCACCACGTTGTCGGCAGTATCACGCATGACCTCGAGTTCATACTCTTTCCAGCCGATCACCGACTCTTCGATCAGAATCTCATCGGTCGGCGAGGCATCGATGCCGGCAATCGCCATCTCTTTGTATTCTTCGAGATTGTAGGCAATCCCCCCACCGGTTCCACCCAGGGTAAAGGAGGGGCGGATGATCGCCGGGAAACCGATATCCTCGATGACCTCCATCGCTTCCTGATAGTTGTGCGCCAGCCCGGAACGCGGCACGGACAGGCCGATGCGGGCCATCGCCTGCTTAAACAGGGTGCGGTCCTCGGCCTTATTAATCGCCTCCAGGTTGGCGCCGATCAGCTCTACGCCATATTTTTCGAGGGTTCCGTCCTCGGCGACCGCGACCGCAGTGTTCAGGGCGGTCTGCCCGCCGAGGGTCGGCAGCAGAGCATCAGGACGCTCCTGCTCAATGATCTTGGTCAGAGTGGCCGGGTTAACCGGTTCAATGTAGGTGCGATCGGCAAAATCAGGGTCGGTCATGATGGTCGCCGGGTTCGAGTTGAGCAACACCACCTCAAAACCCTCGTCTTTCAGGGCCTTGCAGGCCTGGGTGCCGCTGTAATCGAACTCACAGGCCTGGCCGATGATAATCGGACCGGCGCCGATGATCAGAATTTTTTTGATGTCAGTACGCTTAGGCATGGAACGTCCTTGTCTATTTCGCAACAATCAGTGGTTTTTAGCCCTGATTCTTCTTAAAGTCTTTGATCATGTCGATAAAACGCGCAAACAGATAATGCGCATCGTGCGGTCCGGGTGAAGCCTCGGGGTGGTACTGAACCGAGAATGCCGGATAGGTCTTGTGCTTGATCCCTTCCACGGTTTGATCATTCAGGTTGATGTGACTCACCTCGACATCATCCCCGAGAGAAGCTGGATCGACTGCGAAACCGTGGTTCTGGGCGGTAATCTCAACCCGACCGGTCGCCTTGTCGAGCACCGGCTGATTGGCGCCACGGTGGCCAAATTTCAATTTATAGGTCTTGCCACCCAGGGCGATCGACAACAACTGGTGACCAAGACAGATTCCAAACAGCGGCAGCTTGCCCAGCAGTTGCCTGATGGTCTCCTGGGCGTAGCCGATCGGTTCCGGATCACCTGGGCCATTACTCAGGAAGACACCATCCGGGGCCATCGCCAGGACAGCCGCTGCAGTGGTGCTAGCGGGGACAACGATGACTTCGCAACCGGCGGAGGTCAGGTTACGCAGGATGTTCTGCTTGATCCCGAAATCGAAGGCCACAACCTTAAGCGGGCGCTCTATCGTGCTGGCATCAGCATAACCATCAGCCAGATCCCAGACCCCCTGCTCCCAGGCGTATTGCTCCTGACAGCTGACTTCCTGGACCAGGTCCAGACCGACGATCGAGGGGGCCTTACGCGCCTTCTCAATGAGGCTGGTCGGATCGAGATCGAGACTCGAAACAATCCCGGTCTGGGCGCCGCAATCGCGGATGTGACGCACCAGCGCCCGCGTATCGATCCCCTCAATGCCGACAATACCCTGTTGTTTCAGATAGGTATCGAGACTCATCTCGGAGCGCCAATTGCTTGGAAAGGAGCAAGCCTCCTTAACCACAAAGGCCGACAGGAATGGTTGGCGTGATTCCACATCTTCGCTGTTGATCCCACTGTTGCCGATCTGCGGGTAGGTCATGGTCACGATCTCACCCCGGTAAGAAGGGTCGGTCAGAATTTCCTGATAACCCGCCATACTGGTATTGAATACAACTTCTCCGCTGATTTCACCCTCTGCTCCCAAGGAGCGTCCGGTAAAGTAGCGTCCATCTGCTAATGCAAGAATTGCTTTTTTCATTGAGTCCTCATAGTTGATCTATATTCTAGGTGTTGTCTTATATCTATCTGTTTTTAAGGTCTATCTCTCGAATACAACTTTTCCGGCGAGCAGGGTCTTGAACGCCGCCCCTTTCATCTTCCAACCCGCAAACGGGCTGTTCTTGCTCTTGGAGTACAGCTGCTCCGGCACAAGCTCCCACTCGAGGTCTGGATCGATCAGGGTAATATCGGCGACAGCTCCCTGGCCGAGGGTGCCACGTTCAATACCGAGAATCCTGGCTGGCCGACAGCTCATCAAGGCGATTGCCTGCTGCAGATCGATAACCCCCTCTTCGACCAGCTTCAGGGTCAGAGGGAGCATGGTCTCAAGTCCGACAATGCCGTTCATGGCGATGGCGAACTCAACGTTCTTCTCATCGATATGGTGAGGAGCATGATCGGTAGCGATCGCATCGATGGTCCCATCAGCCAGACCGGCGCGGATGGCATCAACATCGGCTTGCGCGCGCAGGGGTGGATTCATCTTGGCGTTGGTGTCGTAACCACGCACAGCCTCATCGGTCAGGGTAAAGTGGTGCGGGGTCGCTTCGCAACTCACCCGAACTCCGCGAGCCTTGGCTTGACGCACCATCTCCACGCTTCCCTTAGTGGAAACATGGGCCATGTGCAGGCGGCCGCCGGTAAATTCGGCGAGCATGATATCGCGTGCGGTCATGGCGTCCTCGGCGACCCAGGGAATCCCCTTGAGACCGAGATCGGTCGCCACCGGGCCATCATTCATGACGCCACCTGCCACCAGCGACAGATCTTCGGCGTGAGAGATGATCGGTGCATCGAAGGTGTCGGCATACTCCAGAGCGCGACGCATCATCTCGCTACTCACGACCGGCAGGCCATCATCGGAGAAGGCCACGCAGCCGCCCTCTTTGAGCTCACCCATCTCTGAGAGGATCTCGCCCTTGAGCCCTTGCGTGATGCTGCCGATCGGAAAGACGTTGGCACTCCCCTGCTCCTGGGCCTTACTGATGACGTAACGGCAGACCGCCAGATTGTCGATAACCGGCCTGGTATTCGGCATACAGGCGATAGAGGTGACTCCGCCCGCAACCGCGGCCCTGGTGCCGCTGATGATATCTTCTTTGTATTCGAGGCCTGGATCACGCAAGTGAACATGCATATCGATCAGACCGGGAGTCACCAGCAGGCCGCTGGCATCAATGATCTCCGCCTCCGGGGCAGTAAGCGCTGTGCCGACTGCCGAGATCTTGCCGTTTTCGATCAGCAGATCGAGGGTTGCATCGATATTGTTTGCCGGGTCGATAACCCGACCATTTTTGATCAAAACACTGCTCATGGACTTCTCCTCTTAAGCATCAGTCGAAAAACTCAGCCTTCAACCATTTTATCGCCGCCAGCCGCCAGGTACAGCAGGGCCATCCGTATCGCCACGCCGTTTTCAACCTGGTCGAGAATGACATTCTGTGGGCCATCGGCAACGGCGGTCGAAATCTCTACGCCGCGATTCATCGGACCCGGATGCATCACGATCGCATCCGGCTTGGCCAGCTTGAGATTGTTTTCATTCAGACCGAAGAATCGAGAATACTCACGCAATGAGGGGATAAGCGATTTCCCCTGGCGTTCGAGCTGAATGCGCAGCATCATCACCACGTCGGCGTCTTCAAGCGCGTCGGACAGGCTGGGAGCGACGCGACAACCCAGCATTTCAAGGCCCGGTGGCAGCATGGTCTTGGGGCCAGCAACCACAACCTCAGCTCCGAGCTTTTTGAGACAGTTGATATTGGAGCGGACCACCCGACTGTGTGCGATATCGCCGATGATAGCAACCTTAAGGCCGGCAATCTTACCCCTGTGCTGACGAATTGTGAAGGCGTCGAGCAGCGCCTGACTGGGATGTTCATGGGTGCCGTCGCCGGCATTCACCACCGAACAGTTAAGCCGGGCAGCCAGATAATCGCTGGAGCCACTGGCGCTGTGGCGCATGACGATGATATCAGGGTGCATCGCTTCGATATTACGTGCGGTATCTTCTAAGGTCTCCCCCTTAACCACCGAAGAAGCGGAACCACTGATATTTACGGTGTCGGCCGACAGGCGCTTGCCGGCAATCTCAAACGAGGTACGGGTGCGGGTACTCGCTTCAAAGAAGAGATTGATAATCGTTTTACCGCGCAGGGTCGGGACCTTCTTGATACTGCGGGTGTTGATCTCCTTGAAGCTCTCCGCGGTATCAAGGATAAAGTTCAACTCTTCTGCGTTAAACTGTTTGATCCCCAGCACATGACGGTGTTGAAAGTTCATCAAATCCTCCAGGATTACTTGAGTAGGCTGACCCGGACCGGGACATGCTGAGCATCGAATTCGACTTCTATCTGCTCATCCCGCGCAGTCGGCAGATTACGTCCGATATAATCCGGACGAATCGGCAATTCGCGATGGCCCCTATCGATCAAAATCGCCAATTGAATATTACGCGGGCGGCCCAGATCGATCAGGGCATCCATCGCAGCGCGAATGGTCCGCCCGGTAAAGAGCACATCGTCGATCAGCACGACCTTGCGATCACCGAGGGGAAAGCGGATATCGGTTTGCCCCATGGCCAGGTCGTTGCGGCTGCCAAGGTCATCACGATACATGGTGATATCGATGGTCCCCAGCGGCACATTGATCCCCTCAATTTCAGATATCTTCTGCTGGAGTTGCGCCGCTAGGTAGTCGCCACCTGTGCGTATGCCGATCAGAACCAGATTATCGGTTCCTTTGTTGTGCTCAAGAATTTCATGAGCAATACGGGTTAACGCGCGCTGGACAGAAGCACTATCCAGTATCTCGGTTGCCTCAGCTAACATGGACGACCTCCCGGGGGGATTTCAGACATAAAAAAAGTACCTGATACACACGGGGTGCACAGGTACTTTGAGGATTTTTTTGGAGTTGTCTATTCACTTGTCTTTCCCTTGCAGATCTCTCGGATCGGCTTAAAGGGTTATAAAATTTCACAGAAAATAGCAAGACGGGACATGTAAAGTCAACGTCATTTTTTATTAAAAATCAGTTAATCGGGCGACCGATGCGCCCCCAGCGAATTTTCTCTAACAGACTCGCCCGAGAACTCCATGACCAGTACTTAATAAAGGCCAGGCCCTTGATCTTCTCTTCAGGAACAAACCCCCAGAAACGACTGTCATAAGAGTAATCCCGGTTGTCTCCCATGACGAAATACTCTCCTGCCGGAACCTGGATGGGCCCCGCAAAGTCGCGTGGGCTGGCTAGCGCAGGGACAAGCTGAGAATCCTTATGGACTTCCTGAGGGATATCATAGAGTTCACTGTTAACGTAGACCTGCTTGTCGCGAATCTCGATCCTGTCACCGGGCTCACCGATAACCCGCTTAATAAAGTCGCGGCGCTCGAAGTAGGACTTGTCTTTATCATCGGGAAATTCGAAAACGATGACATCGCCCCGCTGCGGATTGCGAATCGCCAAAAAGCGCTCATCCGAAAATGGCAGCTGGGTGCCATAGATAAACTTATTGACCAGGAGATGATCGCCGATCAGAAGAGTATCCAGCATCGACCCGGACGGAATCTTAAAAGCCTGGAACAGAAAGGTCCGGATAATCAGGGCCAGGACAACGGCAACGATCAGCGCCTCAGACCATTCACGGTACCAGGGCTTAGGGTTAACTGCGGTGAGTTTTTTTGAGTTGAAAAATCCCATAATTTTAGTCTTTGACCTTAAGGATAGCAAGAAAGGCTTCCTGGGGCAGCTCGACGTTGCCGACCCGCTTCATCCGTTTTTTCCCCTCTTTTTGCTTCTCCAGCAGTTTGCGCTTGCGTGAGATATCGCCGCCGTAGCATTTGGCGGTAACATCCTTGCGCAGCGCCTTGACCGTCTGGCGGGCGATGACCTTGTTGCCGATCGCGGCCTGAATGGCGACTTCAAACTGCTGGCGAGGAATAAATTCTTTCATTTTGGCGACCAGTTCGCTGCCGCGCAGCTGGGCCTTGTCGCGGTGAACGATCAGCGAGAGGGCATCAACCACCTCACCGTTGATCAGCACGTTCAGCCGCACCAGCTCACTGATCCGATAATCGAGGGGCTCATAGTCGAGCGAGGCATAGCCACGGGTAACCGATTTGAGACGGTCGAAGAAGTCGAGCACGATTTCGTTGAGTGGCAGTTCGTAGATAATCATGACCCGATTCGAGGTCAGATATTTTATTTCACGCTGGACGCCGCGCTTTTCGATACAGAGGCTTAAAACCGCACCGACATAATCGTTGGGCACGTGAACCGAGGCGAGGACAAAAGGCTCTTTGATCGTGGCAATAAGCTGGACCGGCGGCAACATGTTGGCGCTTTCGACCCTGAGCAGTTCGTTCTTGACCGTGGTGACCTCGTAAACAACAGTCGGCGCGGTGGTGATCAGCTCAACGCCAAATTCGCGCTCGAGACGTTCCTGGATGATCTCCATATGCAGCAGGCCGAGAAAACCGCAGCGAAAACCAAAGCCGAGGGCCATCGAGTTTTCAGGTTCGAAGCTGAAGGCCGCATCGTTAAGGCGCAGCTTTTCGAGGGCATCACGGAAGTCGTCATAGTCTGCCGAGTCAATGGGATAGAGACCCGAGAAGACCATCGGCTGGATCTCCTCAAAACCCTCCAAAGGCGTATCAGATGGTTTATGCAGGTGGGTTATGGTGTCGCCGACCTTGGCATCATCGACGACCTTGATATTGGCGATGACAAAACCTACCTCGCCGGCAGACAGTTCGGGGAGGGTAACCGGATGCGGCGTATAGGCCCCGACCTTCTGGACCTCATAGACACCACCGGTGATCATCAGCTTTATTTTGTCGCCCTTGCGCAACACGCCATCAATCACCCTGACGAGCACGATGACCCCCTGATAGGAGTCGTACCAGGAGTCGAAAGTCAGCGCCCTGAGGGGTGCGTTGCGATCACCGCCTGGAGCAGGAACGCGCTTGACGATCGATTCAAGCAGATCCTCTACCCCGAGACCCGACTTGGCACTGACGCTGATGGCATCGGAGGTGTCGATACCGATAATCTCTTCGATCTCCTGCTTGACCTGCTCGGGTTCGGCGCTCGGCAAGTCGATCTTATTCAATACCGGAATAATTTCCAGGTCCTGATCGAGGGCCAGATAAACATTGGCCAGGGTCTGGGCCTCTACACCTTGAGCTGCATCAACAACCAGCAAGGCACCTTCACAGGCCGACAGCGAACGACTGACCTCGTAGGTGAAATCGACATGCCCCGGCGTATCGATCAGGTTGAGTAGATAATCCTGACCGTCACGTGATTTGTAGGGGATTCTCACGGCCTGGGACTTGATGGTTATGCCCCGTTCTTTTTCGAGGTCCATCTTATCCAAAAACTGATCAGTCTTATCCCGCGCACTCAGGGCGCCCGTAACCTCCAGCAGGCGATCAGCCAGGGTTGATTTGCCGTGGTCAATATGGGCGATAATCGAAAAGTTACGTATCTGATTCTGATTCATGCGGTTTTATATTTAACCTATAGGAAAAGGATATCTGATCTATGGATGGAAACTAACCGCTGATATTAAACGTTAAGCAAGAGAGTTGTAAAGGTAGAAAGTAGGGATCGAACGCCACTTGATTATCAAGGGTTGCTAGACATTCAGATCGGGTTCGACGTGCAAACGGCTATTTTTACGGCTGAGTAGAGGCCATGCCTCGGCAAACAGCATCCCGCCAACAATCAGGCAACCGCCTGCCCAAGCCATAGACGTCAGCTTTTCGCCCAGCAACCAGACCGAAAATATCGCAGCCCAAACCGGCTCCAGGGTGTAGATGAGAGCCGCACGGGTTGGGGTCGTCAAACGCTGGAAGCGGGTCATGGCCCAAAAGGCATAGGCCGTTGCCAGCAGAGCGGTGATAAGAAAGGCCGAAACTAGCGAGGTCGGCCATGCACGCGGCCAGCTGACTGGCTCAAAGATCAGACTGCCCAGACAACAGAGAACCGCCATGGTAGCGATCTGGACAAATGTCAGGGCCCGCGCATCATAGCCCTCGGTGAAGCGATCTAGGCCAAGGATATGTAATGCAACAAAGAGAGAACAGATCAGCACCAGCATATCGCCAAGATTCAACGACCAGGGGGTATGCCAGGTCAGAAGAACCAGACCCAAAAGGGCAATGCCGACACCGATCTTTGCGCCGAAGGCTGCAGGCTTCTTGAGAAGGGGGCCAGCCAGCAGCGGGACCCAGACAACGTTGAGACCAGTCAGGAAACCAGCATTTGCCGAGCTGGTGCGTTCGAGACCGAAGGTTTGAAATAGGTAGGCGAAAGAGAGGAGCGTGCCGAGCAGAATCCCCTTGCGCCAGCCACGTTTGTCCAGAGTCGCAAAACCTGCGCGGCCCGCCATGAAGGCGAGCAGGACTGCCGCCAGGGCAAAACGGATCCACAGAAAAGCCATCACCGGCAGGAGCTCAATCGCTTCCTTTACAATCGGGAAGGTTGCCCCCCAAAAAAGTGTGACGGTAACCAGCATAAATTCGGCGAAATGTTGCTGACGATTTTTATTTGCCGAGATCTGCATTCAAGACAAGTCCAATGTAGTTAAATTCTTGTTCGGAGCTGAAGAGCTGTGATATAAGCAACTTCGATAAGTTCAAAAAAAATTAGCCCAATCCAAAGAGAGCGGCGATATATAGCATGGAAAGAGGCAAAAAGGAATCGATAGAAGTCATCTGCCCCAAGTGCAGATATACCCAGATCATCACACTTCCCGTTGACGATCTGCCTAAATGCCCGGAGTGCAACACCTCAATGCTTATTTCAGAACTGCTCGACGAAGGTAAATCCTATTAACGGTCAGTTTTCATGGCGGTTGCCGCTTTGCGGCGCTTGTCTCTTTTAATCATTATTTAAAGATGGAGGTACCGATGAAAAGAATTGCCCTGTTGCTAAGCGCACTCTTCCTGCTGCTTGGCGCCCTGCCCTGCACCGTAATGGCTGACACCCTGAGCGAAATTCAGGATCGCGGTGTTCTGCGTGTCGGTATGGAACCTGGCTATATGCCATTTGAAATGACCGATCAAAGGGGTGAAATTATCGGCTTTGATGTCGACATGGCCAAACGTATCGCCAAGGCGATGGGCGTGAAACTTGAGCTGGTCAGTACTGCCTGGGACGGAATCATCCCCTCGCTGCTGACCAACAAGTTCGACATGATCATGAGTGGCATGACGGTCACGGCAGAACGCAATTTGAAGATCGCATTCGCCAACCCTTATATTGTTGTCGGCCAGAGCATTCTGGTCAAGAACCAGCATGCTGGTGAAGTTAAATCCTACAAGGATCTGAACAACAAAAAATTCAAGGTCGGCTCCAAGCTCGGCACTACCGGTGAGCAGGCGACCAAACGCATGATCAAACAGGCGACCTACATCTCCTTCGAGACTGAGCAAGAAGGCATTATGGATCTGGTTAACGGCAAGATCGATGCCTTTGTTTACGATCTGCCCTACATGGCCATCGCCAACGCCCAGAAGAGCGAAGGTAAATTGTTCTTCCTCGACGAGCCCTTCACCTATGAGCCTCTCGGCTGGGCGGTCCGTCATGGCAACGCCGACTTCCTGAACTTTCTGAACAATTACCTGGTTCAGATGAAGAACGACGGTACCTACGACAAAATTTACAAAAAATGGTTCCTGAGTGACGACTGGGTCAAGAAACTGCAAAACTAAGTTTGGTACTGGTGACGAAATCGAGGGGTAACTCCCGGTTTCGTCACCTTTTTTATGTCCGGCAGTTCAATCTGCCATAGGTATGAAAGATAATTAGGGTGAATAGTTTATCCAAACAGCTCTGGCCCTGGCGAATCCTGACTGTGGTCATACTGTTTCTTATCGCCGCATCGCTGTGGGCTGCCACCAAGAGAATTGACTACACCTGGCGCTGGAACCGGGTTCCGCAATACTTTGCCTACAATGCGGAGACCTTTGAAAAAATTCCATTCGACGGCCGGGTTCTCATAATCAATAGATTAGGCGATACGACGTCGGTCGAGCTTGAGAGTGAATCAGGGGAAAAACTGACCTTGGTCGTTGAGACTCCAAGCCTACGCGTGTCAGAGGGTGAAGAGCTCTTTGCGGATGACAGCATCGGCAGCAACAGCGAATGGAAGGCCGGTCCGTTGACTATGGGCATGCTGATGACCCTCTGGTTATCAGCAGTAGCCAGTTTCTTCGGTCTGATCATCGGATTGGTAACGGGTCTCTGCCGGGTTTCGAAAAATCCCACCCTGCGCAGTCTGTCGATATTCTATGTCGAGCTGATTCGCGGCACCCCGCTCCTGGTGCAGATCTTCATCTTCTACTTCTTCCTCGGTACGGTGCTTGATATCGGCCGGATCGTCGCTGGCATCAGCGCCCTGGCTATTTTTGCCGGCGCCTACGTGGCCGAGATCATCCGCGCCGGGATTCAGTCGGTCCCCAAGGGCCAGACCGAAGCCGCTCGTTCCCTCGGCATGAGCGCGACGCAGAATATGGTCCACATTGTACTTCCACAGGCCCTCAAGCGGGTTCTGCCACCCCTGGCCGGGCAGTTTATCAGCCTGATCAAGGATTCTTCGCTGGTTTCGGTTATCGCGATAACCGATCTGACCAAGAGTGGTCGCGAAGTCATCACCTCAACCTTTGCCACCTTTGAGATCTGGTTTACCGTCGCCCTGCTCTATCTACTGCTGACTTCCGTGCTCTCACAACTGATTGCATGGGTTGAACGGAGGCTCGCTGTCAGTGATTAAGACTGTCGATCTAAAAAAAACCTTTACTGGCCGTGGTCAAACCGTCTATGCCGTAGATGGTGTAACGGCCAATGTCGAGCCAGGTGAAGTTGTGGTCATCATCGGACCCTCGGGTTCAGGTAAATCGACCTTTCTGCGCTGTCTGAATGGCCTCGAAACCCTCACTTCGGGCCACATCGTCATCGATGGCGTCGACCTGGCTGACCGCAAGACCGACCTCAACAAGGTACGGCGTGAAGTCGGTATGGTCTTCCAGCAGTTCAACCTGTTTCCGCACAAGAAGGTCATTGAAAATATCGTCCTGGCGCAGATGACCGTGCGTAAGCGGGATCGGGCAGAAGCCGAAGAGAAGGCCCGCATGCTGCTGGAGAAGGTTGGCATCGCCGAGAAGGAGCAGGAGTATCCGAGTCGCCTCTCCGGTGGCCAGCAGCAACGTGTCGCCATTGCGCGCGCGCTGGCGATGGACCCCAAGATCATGCTCTTTGATGAACCGACCAGCTCCCTCGATCCCGAGATGGTTGGCGAGGTTCTCGATGTCATGAAGGACCTGGCCCGCGAAGGGATGACCATGGTCGTAGTCACCCACGAGATGGGCTTTGCGCGCGAGGTCGCCGACCGGGTGCTCTTCATGGACCAGGGCAAACTGGTCGAAGAAGGCACACCGGAACATTTCTTTACTGAGCCGCGTGAAGAGCGCACCAAGCTGTTCCTCAAGCAGGTGCTGTAACCCAAAGCGTAATTGCTCCATAATAAAAAAAAGGGTGCCGAAGGGCACCCTTTTTTTTATTATGGATATCTTACGAACCCTGCCAATAGTCCTGCCAGCGCTGCCTGGCAACCTCGCGGCTGAACCCCTCTGGCTCGAGGCAGAAACAGCCCTGCGCTTGACTCAGGGTCTCTCTATCCGGAATCAGTGCCAGGCATTGGCAGGGTCGCTGCGCAACCGATAATCGACACCCATCTGCAGCAAGAAACACGCAACCTGACTGCAGTGAGCGAGGCGCTGGCAGCGGCACTCCAGTTTTTTCCCAGAGCACCAAATCCAACTCATTGATGCGTTCACGTAGTTGCTCGAGACGCAAAGCTTGACCTGCAAAGAAGATGGCAAAGAACCGCTCAGGGTCAATCCAGATACCGGGACTTGCCTGGCAACAGCGGCCGCCACAGTCTTCACAGAGCGTTAAATTAAGCGAAGGATTCTGCATAGTTTGAATTCTTGGGAAAGATCGCCCAGCGGAGGTATGCGCGTGAACAGCTTACCAGTCGGTCGGATATTCATCCTCGATTTGTGCCGGGTCATTATAGACCAGAATCAAATCCTTGTTGCGCAGCAAGACCTTCGCAACAGTTTCTGCAGGGATCAGTACAACCTCAGCGTTGAACACAGCCAAACCAAGCACCCCTCGGCAAAGCCTATCTGCGGCATCGTTCTCAAGTAAAATTTTCTTTATCTGTCCATCAAAAACATAGTGATAGCTGACATCCCCCTCTTCAACCGGTAATCGATTGGCGCTAATCAGCTGTTGCGCTGCAGCCTGATCAGCTTTTTGCTGCGCCTGCTGATTACGCTCGGCATTCAATTTTGAATCTTGCTGGGCACGTTCAACTTGTTGCTGCTGAAGTCTCAACCTATCCCTATCTTCGAAGGAGGCCCCTGCTTTTCGTTTCTTTTTGCCTTTAACTCTTTTATCGTGGTCGGCTTTTTTGACCTGTTTCTTGTCAACCAAACCCGCGTTGAGCAGTTGTTCTTGAATGGAAAGTCCCACTTTGTAACTCCAGAATTTGTATTTTACAGGTTATGAAAAAGTCTTG
>JAAXQE010000240.1 GCA_012974425.1 Geopsychrobacter sp. | reverse complement strand
CGCTGTCAATCAGGTAGGGAGAAGGAATCTTCTCCTTGCCGAAGCGCAGATGCGAAGTGGTAATGGTGCCGGCCTTCTTGGAGTCGTAGACGAAGTAGGCCTGGACGTTGTTGTCCGTGGTCTCACCGATGATCTTGATCGAGTTCTTGTTGGCGCCGACGGTTCCGTCGGAACCAAGACCGAAGAACATGGCGCTGTAGACGTTGCTGGGCACCTTGAAGCTGGGATCGTACTGCAGACTGTTGCCCGAAACATCATCCTCGATGCCAACCACAAAGTGATTTTTTGGATTGTCCTGGCTGAGGTTGTCTAACACTGCCTTGACCATGGCGGGGGTGAACTCCTTGGAGCCCAGGCCATAGCGGCCGCCGACGATGGTCGGATAGCTCGTCAGAGAAATCTGCTTCTGCTCCATGGCCTCGCCGATGGCGGTGCGAATAACCTGATAGAGGGGCTCGCCGATGCTGCCGGGCTCCTTGGTGCGGTCGAGAACGGCAATCTTCTTGACGCTCGCGGGCAGGGCGGCGGCGAAGGCCTCGCTGGGGAAAGGCAGGAAGAGACGGACCTTGAGCAGGCCGACCTTCTCACCCTGAGCCACCTGGTAGTTGACCAGCTCCTCGGCGGTATCGGCACCCGAGCCCATGACCACGATGACCCGCTCGGCATCGGGAGCACCGACATACTCGACCAGCTGGTACTGACGGCCGGTGCGGCTGGCGAACCTGTCCAGCTCTTCCTGGAGGATACCGGGGATGGCAGCGTAGAAATTGTTGACCGTCTCACGCCCCTGGAAATAGACATCGGGGTTCTGGGCGGTACCGCGCAGCTTGGGCGCGTCGGGGGTCAGGGCGCGGGCGCGATGATCGCGGACCAGCTCGTCATCCAGCATGAAGCGCATGTCGGCGGCGGAGAGCTCCTCGACCTTCTGGACCTCATGGGAGGTGCGGAATCCGTCGAAGTAGTGCAGGAATGGGACACGGCTGCGCAGGGTCGCCGACTGGGAGATCAGGGCGAAGTCCATGACCTCCTGCACGTTGTTGGAGCAGAACATCGCCCAGCCGGTCTGGCGACAGGCCATGACGTCGGAGTGATCGCCGAAGATCGACAACCCCTGAGCGGCCAGGGCACGCGCCGAGACATGGAAGACCGTCGGGCTGAGCTCACCGGCGATCTTGTACATGTTGGGGATCATCAGCAGCAGCCCCTGGGAGGCGGTGAAGGTGGTGGTCAGGGCACCGGCCTGCAGCGCACCGTGAACCGTACCCGCGGCACCGCCCTCGGACTGCATCTCGACCACCTTGGGGATGGTTCCCCAGATGTTCTTCTCTCCCGCCGCGCTCTTGGCGTCGGAGATCTCGCCCATGCCGGACGAGGGGGTGATGGGGTAGATCGCAATGACCTCATTGGTCGCATGGGCGACATGGGCGGCGGCCGCACAGCCGTCGATGGTTATCATCCTTCTTGACATGTTGTTCTCTCCTTAAAAATTAAACATAATAAAAGGCTGTTCGTTTCACCGCAATAGCGCAACGAACAGGGATCAAGCTAGAATTTCAAAGTTTCCGCTGCCGGGGGCATAGCCCGACAGGGTTCCTGCCTGCAGATCGAAGTACCAGCCGTGCAGCTTCAGGGTCCCATCCACCACGCGCTGGCGCAGCCAGGGGAAGGTCATCAGGTTGTCGAGGGAGAGCAGGATCGCCGCCCGCTCACAGGCCTGCACCTGCATCTCGGCCGACTTCTCCGGCAGCTCCAGGAGTACCCGCTCCTTGGCGCGCTGCGCGATACTGACCCATTTGCCGATAAAGGAGTGCGCATCGCTGTCGCAGATTCCGTCCATCAGCCCCTTGATGCCGCCGCACTGGGAGTGGCCCATGATGATGATATGCTCGACCTGCAGATGGCAGACGGCGTATTCGAGTGCGGCGCTGACGCCATGGTAGCTGGCGTCTGACTCGCAGGGCGGCACCAGATTGGCGACGTTGCGCACCACGAAAAGGTCGCCCGGGGCGCAATCGGTCAGAATTGCCGGGTCGACCCGCGAGTCGCTGCAGCCGATCAGCAGCGCACGCGGCTTTTGCCCCTGCTTGAGCTCCTCGAAAAGCTCGGTGTCCGGTCCCAGGGTACCATTCTGGAAGCGTTTAAAGCCGGCGATAAAATCCTTGATATCGTTCACAGGATCCTCCTTCTAAAGAGATAAAGTTCTGTCCCCAGACATGCCTCGAGTCAGGAAGCCCCTGGCGCGCGACAGCCACCCGGGATCAGCTGTTGCGGCCGAGCGCGAAGGCGGCCAGATTCTCCGGCAGAAACCTCTCAGGCACCTTGTGCGCGATGACCTCGAGCCAGAGTTTCTCCTCCAGATCGAGCATCCCCGATAGGGCACCAAGCAGTACGGTGTTGACCGTGCGCTGGTTCCCGGCCTGCAGCGCCAGATTCAGGCCGTCAACGACCCTGGTAGCGGGACAGGCGGCGCAAATCTTCGCGGCTATCCCCTGCGGGTACTGATCGGTCCCGATGGCGACCGGCGCCGGCAGAATCTGCTGCTCGTTCAGCAGCACCTGCCCGCCTTTGCGCAGCATCGGCAGATAGCGGTAGGTCTCGAGCAGCTCGAAGCCGAACAGGATATCGGCCTGCCCTTCGTGAATAAGCGGTGAGTGAACCTTGCTGCCAAAGCGCACATGGGAGGTGACGCTGCCGCCGCGTTGCGACATGCCGTGGATCTCGCTCTTTTTCACATCGTATCCGGCCTGCATCAGCACCTCGGAGAGGACCTCGCTGGCCAGCAGGGTGCCCTGCCCGCCGACCCCGGCCAGCAGTATGTTTTTAATCTCACTCGTCATCACAGACCTCGATCGCTTCGAATTTACATAACTGAAGGCAGAGCTGACAACCGCTGCACTGGCTGGAATTGATCCGGGCCAGGGGTTTGGCTCCGTCCTGCTGCCATTCAATGGCGGGACAGCCCAGTTTGAGGCAGGCCTTGCAGGAGCTGCAGTTCTCTTCCACAACCCTTAGGGGTGGTGTTGGCTCCGGTCCCTTGCGCCGGTCGAGCATGCAGGGTCGGCGCGCGATGATCACCGACAGCTCGGGGCGGGCCATCTCCTGTTTCAAGACCGCAGTGGTCTGCCCAAGGTCGTAGGGGTCGATGATTTGTACATGCTCGACGCCGATCACCCGGCAGAGAGCCTGCAGGTCGATGGGCGGGCTTTCGATCCCGCTCAGGGTCTGGCCGGAGGTGGGGTTCTCCTGGCGGCCGGTCATGGCGGTGATCCGGTTGTCGAGGATCATGACCGTGCCGCAGCCGCCGTTGTAGACCATATCGATCAAACTGTTGATGCCGGTGTGCAAAAAGGTCGAATCGCCCATCACCCCTACCACCTTCTGCTTCTCTTCTGGTGGCAGCACCTTGGTCAGGCCGGTGGCGTTGCTGATCCCGGCCCCCATGCAGACGCAGGTGTCCATGGCCGACAGCGGTGGCAAAAAGCCGAGGGTATAGCAGCCGATGTCGCCGGTGACAAAGGCGCCGAGTTTCTTCAGGGTGTAGAAGACCCCGCGATGGGAACAGCCGGCGCACATGTTGGGCGGTCGTCCCGGTAGTTCCTCCGGGTGGATAAAGGGTGCGGCCTGCTCGTCACCCTTTAAGGCCGTCTCAAGCCTGCCGGGGGTCAGCTCACCGCAGAGAGGGATGATCTCCTTGCCCTTGACCTCGATCCCCATTGCCCGAATCTGCTCCTCGATGAAGGGGTCGAGCTCTTCGATGACGTAGAGGGTCTTGCAGCGTCCGGCAAAGTCGCGGATCAGCTGCTTCGGCAGCGGGTAGACCATCCCCAGCTTGAGGATATGCGCCTCGGGCAGTAGTTGTCTGGCGTACTGGTAGGCGATCCCCGAGCAGATCACCCCGACCTCCCCGGTGCCCTCCTCGACACGGTTGAAGGGCTGTTCACCGGCCCATTCTTCGAGCCTGCGGATCCGCTCCTCGACCAGCGGATGGCGTCTGCGGGCGTTGGCCGGCAGCATCACCATCTTGGCCGGATCGCGCACCAGGGACGGCTCGGGCAGGCCGCTCACCGGCTCCTGCAGGTTGACGATCGACTTGCCGTGGGAGATGCGGGTGTTGGTCCGCAGCATCACCGGGGTATCGAACTCTTCGCTGAGCTCGAAGGCGAGGCGGGTGAAGGCGCGGGCCTCTTCGCTGTCGGAAGGTTCGAACATCGGCACCTTGGCAAACTTGGCGTAGTTGCGGCTATCCTGCTCGTTCTGCGAGGAGTGCATCTCCGGATCGTCGGCGCAGACCAGCACCAGACCGCCGCGTACGCCGATATAGGAGAGGGTGAACAGGGGGTCGGCGGCGACGTTGACTCCGACATGCTTCATCGCCACCAGGGCGCGGGCCCCGCCGAAGGAGGCACCGATCCCCACTTCGAGGGCGACCTTTTCGTTGGGCGACCAGGAGGCGTCGATGGATGGATAGTTGACCGCGTTCTCGAGGATCTCCGTACTCGGAGTTCCCGGGTAGGCCGAGGCGACCCGCACCCCGGCTTCGAACGCGCCGCGGGCAATGGCTTCATTGCCAGACATTAGAGAGCGTTGCATTGTGGACTTATCCTTCGTCTAGGGGGTTCAAGCAGTAGTCGCGCCAGACAGACCGGCCAGCGCCTCATCGGCGGTCTGGTCGTAGCGCTCACGCTCGCGCTCGGCCAGCTGCTCGAGGGCCGCGTCGATGGCCGGAAATTTCAGGGCCAGGATGCGCGCCGCCAGGATCGCCGCGTTGCGTGTTCCGTCGACGGCGACCGTGGCGACCGGCACCCCGGGCGGCATCTGCACCGTGGAGAGCAGGCTGTCCCAGCCGGAGAGGGGACCGTTGCCCAGCGGCAGGCCGATCACCGGCAGACGGGTGTGCCCGGCGATGACTCCGGCGAGGTGGGCGGCCACCCCGGCACAGCCGATCAGCACCTGCACCCCTTCGGCGTGGGCGCGATCCAGGTAGGCGAAGACCTTGTCCGGGGTGCGATGGGCCGAGGCAACGATGATTTCGCTGCGGATGCCGAGCTGGTCGAGGGTCTCGCGCACCTTGACCACCTTGGGTAGATCATTGGGGCTGCCGGTGAGAATGCCGACCAGAACCTTTTCGTGCGTATCACCTGTAATTGGTGCTGTAATCATCTGATGAATCTCCTGTGTTTTTTATTAATTTACGGAATCAGGTTA
>JAAXQE010000201.1 GCA_012974425.1 Geopsychrobacter sp. | reverse complement strand
TTGACATTATTATTGATTCTGATTCCAGCTCCGATGTGGTCGGCGCCGCTGTCGGCGCGATTGCGGGCGGTCTTGACCACTGCGATTGAACCGGTACCGGTCATCGTGCGGCTGCGGACTTCGGATGTTGTCGCCCGAGTGCAGGGGATGTCACGCGGGATTGCGCGGCGGACGCTGGTCGCAGATTTGAAGCAGCAGGCGCGGCAGAGCCAGGGGGATTTGATCGATTTCTTGCGCGGGCAGGGCGTGGCGGACCCGAGGTCGCTGTGGTTGATCAATGGGCTGGCCTTTTCTGCCACCCCCCAGTTGATCGCGCAGCTTGCGAGCTGGCCTGGTGTTGAGCTGATCAGTATCGATCGGACCGTGCCCCGTCCGGTTGTTGTTCCGGCGGCGGTGGCGGGGGTCGAATGGAATATCGATCTGATCGGCGCGCCGCAACTCTGGAACCTGGGGATTGATGGTTTCGGGGTGGTGGTGGCCAGCCTCGACACCGGGGTCGATCTGAATCATCCCGACCTGAGCGCCAACTGGCGGGGGGGGGCGAACGGCTGGTTTGATCCCTATAATGTCCCCCCCAGTCCCCAGCCTTATGACCCGGCCAGCGGAGATTTAAGCCAGGGGCATGGGACTGCGGTGATGGGAGTCATGGTCGGGGGCAACTCAGGCGGCAGCGCGATCGGAGTGGCTCCTGGAGCAGAGTGGATATCCGCCAAAGTCTTCCCCGACATTGGGGAGGCCTCCAATGCCAAAATCCTGGAGGCTCTCGGTTGGGTCCTGGATCCGGATAATGATCCTGCGACCGATGACGGTGCAGATATTGTCAATAATTCCTGGGGTTTTGACAACCTGCTAGGTCAGTGCTTAAGCGGCTTTGATTTGACCAATATGCAATTGGCCCTGAGCCATCTGCGCGCGGCTGGAGCTGCGGTGGTCTTCTCGGCCGGCAATAGCGGCCCGCTTTCCGGCAGCAGTATCCCGCCGGGGAATATGAGTAGCGTACTGGCGGTGGGCGCTGTCGATAGTCGTTCTGAGGTTGCATTATTCAGCGCCCGTGGGCCTTCCCTCTGTGATGCTCAGGGTGAGATCTTTCCCAGTTTAGTGGCACCCGGAGTTGCGGTGCGCAGTGCCACGCTGACCTCTTCCCCCCTTCTGTATGAAAACGTTAGCGGAACCTCCTTTTCTGCCCCTCAGGTTGCTGGCGCCTTGGCGTTGTTGCGCCAGGCCTTCCCGGCGAAAACGCTGACAGAGCTTGAAGCGGCCCTGCAGCAGGGGTCTATCGATCTGGGCCTCCCGGGAGATGATGACGATTACGGTAGCGGCCTGCTCAATGTGTCCGCCGCCTATCATCTGTTGCAGAATTTTCCCCCCGTTGACCTCGGTAACACCCCTCCGCCGCTACCGACTTTGCAGTTTCCCGCAAACGGGGCCGTCGATGTTGCGCGGCCGGTTACTTTCAGTTGGCAGCGTGATGTCGATTTGGATGGCGATACTGTGACCGATTTTCTGTTGATTTCGACGCATGCCGATTTTTCAGACAGCACCCCGATCACCACGGCTCTTCCGCAGGCGGTTATGCTGCTGGCCGGAGGCGGACTTCTGTTCGGGGGGTGGCGAGGGGGAAGAGCGAGGGGTTGGTTGTTGATGCTGATTCTATCCCTCTCGCTGTTACTAACGTCTTGCGGTGGCGGTGGGAGTGCTTCACCCGCTTCTGTGCCGGTAGCCCCGACCGGGGAATATCAGTCTACCAGCCTGCTGCCGAATACGAGCTATTCGTGGAAGATCCGCGCGGTAGACAGTCGCGGCGGTGTCAGCGAAAGTGCGGTCAGGTCTTTCACTACGCTGTGACGGCAGCACCCAATCCCCCTATGTCTCTTTCTTCTTCTCCCGATACCATTGCTGATCGCCATACAATTCATCCATGCAGGGCGGGCAGAGGCTGTGGCTGAACAGAGCCTTTGAGTGGCTTTCGATATACTCTTCGATCTGATTCCAGAGTCCATCATCATCACGAATATTTTTACATTGTGAACAGACCGGTATGATGCCGCGTAAGGTGTTCAGCTCGATGTGCACGTTGATTCGTGCCAGCAGTTCGGCCGCGTTGAAAGGTTTTGTGACATAGTCGGCGGCGCCGAGTTCAAACCCTTTGATAACTTCATCTGCGTCAATTTTTGCAGTCAGAAAGATTATCGGGATATGCCGGGTCGCAGCATCCCTCTTCAGCCTGCGACAAACCTCGTACCCATCCATTTCGGGCATCATGATATCGAGCAGGACCAGGTCCGGCTGATTGGTATTTACAAAGCTCAGGGCCTCCTGTCCGCTTTGCGCGATACTCAGGTCGTATCCCTTCTCTGTGAGGAGTTTACCTAAGACCTGCAGGTTCGTCGGGTTATCGTCAACAATCAAAATCAGGGGCGTATGCTTTTTATGCATGTTTACCTTCCAGGGCTGAAATCAGCTGTTCGATCAATAGCGGAAATTCTTTTAAGGTTCTGTTCATCGCAGCAACATCGATATTTTTTCTATAAATTGAGAGTTCGGCAGCGTATTTGCGTAAAACATGAATATCATGCGTGTTCCCCAGAGAGGTAAGCAGAAGTTCGAATTTCTCAACCTTTTTTATGATGATTGCACCCTTCAGGCTTTCAAATTCAGGGAGAACATCCTCGCGCAGAGAGGAGAGAAGTTCCAGCGGTTTGTGAATTGGTGAACTCTGTTCAGGATTAAGACTTGTTTTCGGTCCTGCTTCACTTAGCAGGGGGCTCTTATGTGGTGTGACACCAGTAACTGATTTCCTGGCGCATCCTGTCTCCTCTGGCGTAGCGAGCGCGACGTCCTTGAGAATAATTCGGAAGGTACTCCCTATCTCCGCTGATCCCGTGACGGAGATTTCACCGTTCATCATCTCAACAAGACGTTTGCTGATTGCCAGGCCCAGACCCGTTCCACCATATTTATTGCGGCTGTGACCTTCGATTTGCTGGAAAGAATCGAAAATCCGTGCGCGATCCTCTTCATGGATACCGATTCCGGTATCTTCGACGCAGATAGAAAAATCGATGCGATCCTGTTGTTGATTCCACTTTAGTTGTGTGGCAGAGAGTTTGATATGCCCTTCCTCGGTAAACTTGACCGCATTTCCGACCAGATTGAGGAGAACCTGACGCAGTCTCACTTCATCAAGCATCAGCACCGGAGGCAGACCCTCATCAATATCGATACAGAAGAGCAGGGGCTTGCCGTTGGCGCTAATGCTGAAAATCTGCATGATTTCGCCAAAGAGATGCCGCGGGTCGACCGGGCCAGGATGGATAGACATCATTCCGGCCTCGATTTTGGAGAGGTCGAGGATGTCGTTGATAAGGACAAGCAGGGTTTTGCCCGAGGCCTGGATCGCGGCCAGATAGTTCTGCTGAACGGGATCAGAAACCACCGAGGAGAGCAGGGCCGAGAAGCCGGTTACCGCATTCAAGGGGGTACGGATCTCGTGGCTGATGTTGGCCAGGAATTCTGATTTTGCCTGATTGGCCCGTTCTGTGTCTAACTGCGCCTGTTTACGGACCTCGATTTCGGATTGCAACCGGCTATTGGACGTTGCCAGTTCCGCGGTGCGTTCCTCGACACGTGTCTCCAGCTCATTGTGGGCCTGCTGCAGCGCATTTTCGGCCTGTTTGCGTTCGACAATCTCGGAGGCAAGTCGGTTGCTGCTGTAGGTCAGATCCTGATAGCTGTCGGCCAGAGCGAAGAGAGCCTCATCTTTCTCTCTGATGGCCTGGCGCATCGATCTAACCATGTTGCCGAGGACGGCCCCGAGTTGTTGTGTTTCGGCGGCGCCACTGATCGGGATCTGGCTCTCGTTATACTCATCTGCACCGCTCGCATCGACGTCGATCGCCGCCTGGGTCAGTTTCTGGAGGGGCAAGGCCAGGTTGCGCGCCAGAATGATCGCTACGATCAGCCCAGCCGCCAGGCAGAAGAGGGAGAGGTAAAATATTCTTAGGCGTAATGCCTTGGCCGGTTGGGTGATTTCGTCGGTATAGACAGAGGCCGCAATATACCAATCCATCGGCTTGAAATGGACAACATAGGCCATTTTTTCAAAATGGAATTCACCCCTGTAGCCGGGTTTGTCCCATAGATATTTGAGCGTCACATCGGGTGTCTGGGCGGCTGCTATGAATTCGTCGACTAGGAATCTGCCGGTTCCTGGATTTGTCATGCTGGCCATGTCCTGTCCAGCGCTGCTGGGGTGGACAAGCATCCGCTTGGCCCCGTTGAAGATGAAGAGGTAGCCGGAATCGGCTATCTTGACTTTGGCAAAGCTCTTGTTCAACTCGTCGATGATTGCACTTTTCCTGGACTGGACATCCTTTTCGATGTCATCCACATAGACCCCGGTGCCGACGACCCAGCCCCACTCCTTGAACAGTTTTACATAGGAGATTTTCGGCTGATCGGCGGTCAAACCGCCCGCAACTGGCTTGGGCCAAAGATAATCGACGTAGCCGCTCTCTCTTGCACGAGCGATCTCGGCCATCGCCACGAACAGATTCTTCCCGAGCCCCAGCGCCGTGAAATATTTGGGATCGTCCAACTGCTTGCCTTCAAGTTCCGGTTGGGTCGGGTGCATGATCAGGCGCGGAATCGGTGTGCCGAGGTCATTAATCCAGACATAGCCCACGCTGTTATCATAACGATATTGGCGTGTTGTCGCGATCGCCTGTTGTTTGGCCTCGCTTTCGGAGAGTTCTCCGCGTTGGTATTTGGCATAGGCTTCGGCAATCGTCACATGCGCTAGGTCGACGATGTTTTTCAGCTCTTGTTTGCGCCTTTCCAGGGTGGATTTTTGATGGAAAAGGAGACTCTCGTATTGGCTTTCCACATTCAGAAAGGCAGTACGCAGTAGATACTGAGCATGTCGGTCCTCAGAATCCAGGACGGTGGCTTCCATCTCGCGCTGGACCAGAAATGCGATTCCAATTGTTGTGAGCAGGATCACACTCCCCACCACCAGTAATATGCGTGTACGAAGTCCATTAAACATCTGTTTGGTCACCGCCGGTATCGCCTGGGTTAATATTAATAGATTCCTTGCCGCTTTGCGGAATGGTCAATATTAACATAAATTTATACAGAGGGTCTATTTTGACCAAATTGGATTGAAAATCAGATGCCGAGTTGTGTAGGAGGGGAGCAGGGGAATGCAGTTTGGGAACTAAGCGCTTTAACCACGGCATCCCCATGGAGGGGATGCCGTGGTGGGGTGGAGTATTGCTTGAGAACTTATGATATCTGGATCAGAGTAGCAGTTTCAACGATTCTTCACGCGCCAAGGGAGCCACGCGCAGGGTCGTCTCCGTTCCGTTACGCACACTGAGCACATCGACCTCGGCTTCGTCCTTCCCCTTGCCGTAACTGGCCACAATCGCCGCCGCCGTAGCACAAATGGATGCGTCGGCC
Organism: Geopsychrobacter sp.; assembly: GCA_012974425.1. Taxonomy (GTDB): domain Bacteria; phylum Desulfobacterota; class Desulfuromonadia; order Desulfuromonadales; family Geopsychrobacteraceae; genus Geopsychrobacter. The sequence continues at coordinate 12,686 of JAAXQE010000201.1, read as the reverse complement.
GGACCACATAGGAGCCCCAGCGGGCCGCTGTGATTGGCGCAGCGCAGCAGGTTTTGATCGGTTTCAATCAGGGTGCTCATGGCGTCATTGTCGCTCTGATTGCGGCCGAGGACCAACTTGCACTTGTCCGAGAGGCGGAACTGACGCCCGACCTTGAGCAGTTCAGCATCGTTGACGCTCGCTTGGGGGTCGTGCTCGAAAAGATCGCGCAGGCGATCAGAGAAACCGGATTCTGTCAGCAGGCAGCCGCCGCCACTCGAAGGGTAATCGGTATAGCCCCATTTGACCGCCAGGGCCTGCTGCGGTTTGCGTGAGCGGCCCTGAATGTCGAGCAACTGTTCGCGGTCGACCAGGCCCGCCTCTTCCATCGGGGTGATCGGTAGCAGCTTGGCCGAAAGGGGGCGCAGAACCTTGTCATTATAGTCGCAGTGGTTCGCCACGCTGCGCAGAGCGTTGGCGTTCTGGCTCATCGGTCGCTGACCGAGCACCTCACCTGAGAAAAGGAAATCGAAACCCTCTTTCTCCATGATCTCACCCGCCAGGCGGAACATCATCGCGTGGCAATCGATGCAGGGGTTCATGTTGCGCCCGTAGCCAAACTTCGGCTCCTTGACCATCTTTAAGTGGATGTCACTGATGTTACTTACGATCAGTGGGAACCCGATCCTTTCGGCGGCGATTTTCGCCTTACCGGCACCGAAAAAAGGTGTTACAAACGAGATACCCGTGACTTCAATTCCCTGACGCATCAGGGTCATTGCGGCCAGGGTGCTGTCGAGGCCGCCCGAGATAAGTCCTAGTGCTTTACTCATGTTTTGCTCCATGATTCTTGATCTGTTCATGTTGTAATCTGCTGCAGATTAGCACGATGTTTCAATGCCATACAACCCCCGCAGGGCTTGAAGGCTGTCAATTTGCTTGTTTGTCGGCGGCGAAAGAGAGTATTCTGAATCTCGATGAACATCAAGCCTTCGAGGTGATTTTAGTTGCGTGATACCTTTAATCGAAAAATTGACTACCTGCGGATCTCCATAACCGACCGCTGCAATCTGCGCTGTCGTTACTGTATGCCCGAAGAGGGGGTTCCCTCGGTTGGCCACGGCCAGGTCCTCTCCTTTGAGGAACTCTTCCGGGTCGCCCGGATTGCGGTTGAAAATGGGGTCCGTAAGATCCGCCTGACCGGTGGAGAACCCCTGGTGCGTAAAGGATTAATCCCCTTTGTCGAACGTCTCAGCCAGCTTCCTCAGCAACCGGAATTGAGCCTGACCAGCAATGGCCTGCTGCTGGCCGATCAGGCTGTAGAGCTGAAAAGGGTCGGTTTGCAACGGGTCAATATCAGCCTCGATACCCTGAATCCGCAACGCTTCGAACAGATCACCCGTCGCCCTGGGCTCGATCAGGTTCTCGCCGGGATATCTGCTGCTGAAACTGCCGGTCTCTGGCCACTCAAGCTCAATATGGTGCCGATTCGAGATGTCAACTCAGCTGAAATTGCCGACTTCGCGCGACTGACCTTCAAGCATGACTGGCAGGTGCGCTTTATTGAGTTCATGCCGGTGACTGGTGGCCTCGACTATCCGCCCGAAAGCCGGGTGCCCGCGGATGAGATTTTTGAGATTATAAGCGCCATCGGCCCGCTTAAACAGATTGAACGTAAGGGGCCAGCAGGGCCCGCCAGGCTCTACCAGTTTGAAGGAGCCAAGGGGGTGGTTGGGGTGATCCCCGCCGTTTCAGACCACTTCTGCGGGGAGTGTAACCGTCTGCGTCTGACCTCGGACGGTTTTTTGCGTCCCTGTCTCTTCTGTGATGATGAGGTCGATCTGCGCACTCCACTGCGTGAAGGTTGCAGCGACGAGGAGTTGGCACAACTGCTGTCCGGCGCAGTGCAGATCAAACCGGAGCGGCATCGTATCGCTGAAGAGCCTGTGGTGGCGGACCGAAGGCGCAAGATGCAGGGGATAGGCGGATAGTTCGGGCGCTGGGCGCTGGGCATTTGGTGAACAAACAAAAAAAGAGCAGCCATTTTCTGGCTGCTCTTTTTTAATATAACTTTCAGGCTGAAATCAGCTCTCTTTCTTCTCGTCCTTATCATTCTTCTTTTCGATCTCAGTGACATCGGCTTCTTCGATATCTTCGCCGGCCTCGCCCATGCCTTTTTTGAAATTACGTAGGCCTTTACCGAGCGCGCCACCGACCTGGGGCAGTTTGCCTGCGCCGAAAACAATCATCACCAGAACCAGAATAATCAGCAGTTCCTGAGTGCCGAGTCCGAACATGATATCTCTCCTTAAAGTAAGCTCCCCATTTGAGGGGGGATTTGTCAGTTATATTATGAAGTACCCGACCAGCTTGTGACCGGGATTCTACAAGATACATCGTAAAACAGAAAAAAACAACGCATCTACAATCAGTATACGTCAGTCCCTTGCGGGAGGCGCATCAAGAGCACCTCTATCTCTTGGCCTGCTTCTAGCTCAGGGGAGTCCGCCGGGACCGGTAATAGAGCACAGGCGCCTTGCAGCGAACGATTCTGCCCCGATCCCTGACGGGTTGAGGGGGTGAAACTGTAGCCGCTAGTGTCAGCTTTCAGGCTGCCCCACAGAAAGGCCTGGCGCTTGCGGCCGCCTTCGACAGGTTCGGCCAGGCGGACCTTAAGTCGTGGTGGCAAGGGATCTTTGTGCCCGGCCAGGCGGCGGAGTGCGGGGATGGTAAAGAGTTCGCAAGTCGCCGCCGAGGAGGCCGGGTTGCCGGGCAGGCCGAAGACCGGCTGTGAGCCGATCTTGCCGAACAGCACCGGTTTGCCGGGCTTGATCGCGACCTTCCAGAAGATCTTTTCGAAACCCTGGCGGCCGAAGGCATCCTGAACCTGATCTTTGTCGCCGACAGAGACGCCGCCGCTGGTCAAGAGCAGGTCGGCCTGCAGGCCGGCGCGCAAACGTTGGTCGAGATCGGCCTCATCGTCCAAGGCAATGCCGAGCGGAATGACCTCGGCGCCAGCTTCGCGCAAACGTGCACTGAGCAGATGCAGGTTCGAGTTGACGATCTGCCCCGCCCCCGGTTGTTCGCCGAGTTCCACCAGTTCGTCACCGGTCGAGAGGATCGCCACGCGTGGGGCCGGGTGGACAGAGACTCTGGCGAATCCGGCCGCCGCAAGCAGGCCGATCTCTCCAGCACGCAGGCAGGTCCCGGCCAACAGCAACAGGTCACCTTTTTGAAACTCCTCAGCAGCAAAGCGTACATGCTGGAGTGGTTTGCAGCCCTTCAACAAGCGGATTGAGTCGCCGTTCTCTTCGACGTCCTCGAGCGGGACCACGGTATCACAACCGTCCGGCAGCGGTGCTCCGGTCATGATGCGCACGGCGGAACCTGAGGTGACAGACTCTTGCAAAGGGTGGCCGGCATAGCTGCGGCCGATTACCTGAAGGGCTTGCTCTGGTGACCAACTGTTAAAGGCGAAGGCAAAACCGTCCATCGCTGAATTATCCGCCGGGGGCATGTCCCAGCGGGCGACGATCGTTTCGGCCAGCACCAAACCTCCGGCTTCGTCCAGCGGTTTTTCCCTCGCTGGTAGAGGAGAGGTATTGTCCAGGACCAGTCTTAGCGCTTCATCGTAGCTGAGCATGATTTATTCCTGACCGTTGAGACGCGTGATTTCATCGCCGGGTTTGATGACGCCGCCTTCGATGACGCGCGCGAAGATCCCCTCCTTCGGCATCACGCAGTCACCGGCCTGTTCGTAGATGGCGCAGCGATTGTGACATTCCTTACCGATCTGAGTGACTTCGAGCAGGGTTTCGCCGACCTTCAGCCGCGTGCCGATCGGTAGATTAACCAGATCGATCCCCTGCGTGGTGAGGTTCTCGGCAAAGTCGCCACTGTCGACATCCAGGCCCATCGCCTGCATCTTGGCGATACTTTCGCTGGCGAGCAGGCTGATCTGGCGGTGCCAGTCACCGGCGTGGGCATCCGCGATGATGCCGTGCTCCTGCCGCAGTTCGACCTGATCGACCGGAGTCTTGCGCTCGCCTTTACTTTCACTGATGCAGGTTGCGACTATAGTTGCAGACATGATTTTCTCCTTATTTAAGTCAGTAATTCGTTGTTTTGCCGTAAATGTACAAAAAAATTCCCAACGCCCAACGCCCAACGCCGGATTCTTTAAGTATTCATCACGCGAGCTTCACGGGTTTTGAATACGGCATAGAGCTCCGTACCTTCGCCAAACTCACCCATCTGCTGCCAGGCGTTAAGGCTGATCTCGGCGACCAGTTTCTCGGCGGACAGCAAGGTTACCCGGACCCGGTCTCCCAGGACAATACGTTCAATGACCCGGCCGGGAATGACATTTTGCGGGCTGCCGCCGGGTGGTACTGCGAAGAGGGCGACTTCCCAGGGGGCGACCGCCAGGGTCGCTGGTCCAGGCAGAACGCCAGCAAAGATACCATGGAGGCGTGAACCGCCGCTGCTATGGAAGCTTTTTTCGTTTCCCTGTTCGCGGACCTCACCATTGATCAGGTTAATTCCGGCGAAGCGCGCGACAAAATCACTCAGTGGTTCACGCAGCAGCTGGTGGTAGCTGCCGCGTTGGACGATTTGGCCCTTTTCGATCACCGCCACCCGCTTGCGGAACCAGGCGACCTCTTCGGCATCATGGGTCACCAGCAGGGTCGGAATCTGCAACTCAGCGAGAATCGCGTGCAGCCAGCGCCTGATCGCACCGCGCGCCGAAGGATCGAGGGCCGCGGTCGGCTCATCGAGTAAGAGTAACTGCGGATCGGTAATCAGGGTGCGTGCCAGGGCAACCTTCTGCCTCTCACCACCCGACAGGGTGGTGACACTGCGCTCGGCAAGCTGCGTGATCCCGAGCTTGTCGAGCAGCGTATCGACGCGTAGCTTGATGGCGTTTTTTGCGATTCGCCGAAGACTAAGGCCGAAAGCGATATTTTGTCTGACACTCAGGTGTGGGAAGAGCGCCAGATCCTGAAAGACCATGCCGATGTGGCGCTGTTCGGGGGGCAGATCAATCTTCTTATGCGCATCGAAAAGCAGTCGGTCGCCCAGCTTGATCCGCCCCGCTCTCGGTTTGGCGAGCCCGGCGATCAGGCGCAGCAGGCTGCTCTTGCCCGATCCATTTGGACCGAGCAATACGGTGACACCGGGTTTGACCGTCAGGTCTACGGCCAACTCATAGTGCGCCAGCTGATATTGGATTCGGCAATCGAGTCCACTCATTGTGGCGACTCCTGGGGTGCGACCCATTTGACCGCCGTCAGCAGGAGTAGGGATATTAATAATAGCAGGGCGCCCAATCCGAACGCCTGCTGCGGATCGGACTCGAAGGCGGTGTAGATCGCCAGCGAGAGAGTCTGGGTGCGGCCCGGCAGATTGCCGGCAAACAGAATTATCGTGCCGAACAGACCGATCCCCTGAGCCAGGGCCATGATCGCTTCAGCGGCCAGGCCACGCCGCACCAGGGGCAGGGAGATCCGCATGAAGGCCTGAAAGGGTGAGGCACCGAGCAGCAGGGCGGCATCTTCGAGCCTGCGGTCGACCCCGGAAAAGAGCATGGTGCAGCGCCGCACGAAATAGGGGGTCACCACAAACAGAATGGCGATAACCACCGCCAGCAGGGTAAAGGGGATGCGCAGGCCGATATCGGCCAAGAGGCCGCCGATCAGGCCGCGCCGCCCAAACGCAAGCAGCAACGCCAGTCCGGCGACTACCGGTGGCATGACCATCGGCAGTTCCAGCAGGGTTTCGAGGATGCGTCTCGGCCGGCCGTTGAGGCGTGACAAGCCATAGGCAGCAGGCAGCCCGAGCAGGAAGATCGGCGGCAGCGCCAAGAGCGATGTGAGCAGGGTAATCCAGAGGGCTTGCTGTACTTCACTGCGCAGCATCAGTTGGAGCAGGGCACCCGGACTGCTGGCCAGCAGCAGGGCGATGATCGGCAACAGAATCAGCAGCGCCAGCAGCAAACCGGCCGTCGCCAGCACCAGACTAAAGAGGCGTGGCCGCTTCACTCTGTCGCTCCATTTAAAAAGCCGCGTTTGGCAAAGAGCTGTTGTGCTTCAGGGCTGAAGAGGAAGGCCATAAATTTATCGCAGTCTGCCTGCCGCGCGACTGTTCTGGCGACCGGATAGGTTGCCAGAGGGTTGTGCTGTGCGGGCAGGGGGATAGCGAGCAGCCTCTGGGCCGCTTCGCTACTTAGATCGCTTTGGTAGACGATGCCCGCGTCAATTTCGTCGAGCAGCAATTTAGCCACAATGGTTTTGACCTTATTCTCTTCACTGACGATATTCTGCTCGATCTTGCCGAGCGTGGCCGGGCCATAGGCCGGGTCGGCGCTCAGGTTGGCGAAGAGTTGGCGGGTGTATCTGCCGACGGGGACCTGGCGGTTACCGATCACCAGCAGCAGCTTAGTCCGGGCAAGATCTCTGATCGAAGCGAGTTGGTCGCCAAGTTCCGGCTGCGCCGCCAGAACCAGGCGGTTGTGGAGCAGCGCGCGTGGATCCTCCACCAGCCCGTTCTTCTGCAATCTCGCCATCGCTGTGGTGTTGGCGGCAATAAACAGATCGGCCGGTGCGCCCTGTTCGATCTGGGTCGCCAGCGCCTGGCTGCCGGCGAAGTGCAGCACGATTTTATCAGCAGGATATCTGGTCTGGTAAGCCTGCGCCACATCGCGCAGCGCCTCGGTCAGCGATGAGGCGGCAAACACCGACAGCGCGGTCGCTTGTGCCAAGCTCGGCAGCAAGGTGAGCAGCAGGATGCCGATCAGGCAGCGGCAAACGCTTTTCATCGGGGATCTTCCATGCAGAACTTCTCGTCGGCCAGGCTCCTCAGCTCGGTTTTCAGCTTGGCGTAGCGGGTCAGTAGCTCCCTGGCCTCAAGCGTCAGATGGGTCGAGCCGCCACCCTTGCCGCCCTTGGAGCGTTCGACCAAGGCGAAGGGCGCATGCAGTTCCATCTGGCGCAGCTGTGACCAGGCCTTGCGGTAGGAGATGCCGAGTTCCGCCGCCGCCGCATTTAAGGATCCTCCATTCTCGATCGCCAGCAGCAGTCGCTCGCGCCCGGCACCGATCAGCGGCTCGCCATCGACCTCGAGCCATATTTTAGTCCGGACCTGGATTGATTTCATACTGCCGGTCCTCATTTCAAGAAGCGTTCCTCGATGAAATCGGCCAATCTCTCGGCGTCATTCAGATCGAAGCAGGGCACGTCAAGCTGCAGCGCAGCGTCGCTGGCAACCGCTATCAGGGCCGGGTCGGCATAGTCGCCGCGACAGAGCAGGGGTTGATTCAGGGCCGCACGATGTGCCTCAATTTTGGGCAGGCTGCTCCGTTTAAAGCCTTCGGTCAGTAAAATGTCAACCTTGCCGACAAAGGGCGCAAGCAGCTGCTCAAATTCAGGCTCAAACTCATGGCGTTGGATAAGCGCAGTCTTGGCCGGCGAGCTGATCGAAGTCAGGGCTGCACCCGCCGCCGCCATCTTCCAGGTATCTTTGCCTTCATGGTCGATCTCGAACCTGTGCGCGTCATGTTTGAGCGCGCCTATCGTCCAGCCGCGTGCGCTCATCTCGGCGATCAGTTTGACCAGCAGGGTGGTCTTGCCGGTCCCGCTCCGGGCGACCAGGGTCACAACCGGGGGGGGAGACTGCAGGCGTTCGAGCTCCTGCGGACGGTTCAGGTTGGTCAAGGCGCGCCGCCAGCCGGTTGGCAGCTCTTGCTCTTCCAGGTAACAGACCTGCAGGCGCGCGAGTAGGTCGGTCATGCGTAGGTTGCCCTGTGTGATCTGGGCTTCAACCAGCGGTAGAGCCGAACGATGATAGCAGGCGATCAGCGGTTCAGATCCGTAGCTGGTGCGCGGGATAACCGCCTGAACCCCTTCCCGCCGGGAGAGCAGGGTCTGGAGCAGCCTAGGGGACGGAAAAGGCAGATCGCAGGGCAGGACCAGAATCCATTCAGTCGCTACATTTGCCAGCGCGTTGTGTAGGCCGCCGAGGGATGAACCGGGATAGCTGTCGGCGAAGGACGGCAGGGTGGCCGAGGCCAGATCGGGGCGTTCGCCAGCTATCTGGACTCGGCTGCAAACCTGACCAAGGGCGCGCGAGACGCGCTGAAAGAGTGACTGGCCGTCGATGCATAAACCGGCCTTGTCGCTCCCCATGCGCGCGCTTTTGCCGCCGGCAAAAATGACCCCGGTGACATCAATCGTTGTTTTGATATTATCGTTATGCGAATTTTGCATAACGATAATAGTATGAGAAATTGGATATTTGTCAAGAAGTTCGTCAGGAAAAAAACTGAGGACTCAATCTGCCGCCCAGTTCTTCTCCACCCAGATGGGCTCAGGCGAAGTCCAACTGAGCGATGACATGCAGATATTGTCTAAATTTGCTGCTCGTCTCAGAAACTCCCTCGCCTTAGCCCGCTCCCGCAACCCCTGGCTGTCAGTCGAGCGGAATCACCTCTGGAATCCGCACCACCAACACCGGAACTGTAGCACTGTGCAGGATTTTCATTGTGGTTGATCCGAGCAGGGCGTCGTTCAGCACAAAGTGGCGGTGTGAGCCCATCACGATCAGATCGGCGCCAAACTCTTTGGCTGCCGCAAGGATTGCCGCCTTTGGCGTATGCCGCGTGACCTGGATGGCGGCGATCAGCTCAGGAGCGGCAGCGTTTTTCTGCAGCGCGTCCTGACAGACCTCCTCCAGATAGACCCTGACTTTCTCTTCGGTATCCAGGAGTGACTTTTCGAAGGCATCTGCAATCCCTTCCTGCAGCATGTAAATTTCGGCCAGGCTCTGGTCGGTGATATTCAGGGCTTCATGGCTGTGAATGACATAGATTTTGGCCTCATGTTTCTGGGCCAGGTTCAGGGCATGACCAAGGACGTAACTGGTGTCATTACCGAGCCCGGCGGCGAACAGAATTTTGCGGATAGTCGGCAGCATAATTCTTCTCCTTTTCTGGCCTGCGCAGTCTGCGCATGAGAGATCCGGCAACGGGTCAAGGGGGCGCCTACCCCAATTATGCCGCAGTTTTCGGGTGCTGTCAGGCAAGCTGGCATTAAAATGAGTTATGCATGATTGTTCCTTCTGGCTTGTTCAGAGTTGATTGTTTGCGGTGATGATCGTAGTCTTACAAGAATTGTACAAATTGGAAATCCTGCTAAGGAGACAGTGATGCGTTACGCAGATATCACCGGCTGGGGAAAATGTACCCCTCCTGCAATCTTGACCAATGCCGACCTCTCAACCTTTCTCGAGACCGATGATGAATGGATTCAAAGCCGGACCGGCATGCAAGAGCGGCGTATCTCGCATGTCCCGGTCAGCGATCTGGCTCATATCGCCTGTGAGCGGGCGCTGGCCGCCGCCGGGAAAACGGCCAGCGATGTCGAGCTGATTATCTTCGGCAGCTGCTCCTTCGATCAGATGGTGCCGAATGCCGCTTCCCGCGTGCAGCAGCTCCTGGGCGCCGACAATGCCGCCTGCATCGATCTGAATACCGCCTGTACCAGCGGCATGTACGCCCTGAGCGTGGCGACTGCCATGATCAAGACCGGTTCCGTAAAGAGTACGCTGGTGATCGGCGCCGAGGTCACTTCGGTTTTGATGGACTGGTCGGATCGCGATGTCGCGGTGCTGTTCGGCGATGGCGCCGCTGCGTTCTTGCTGGAGGCGAGTGACCAGAAATCAGGGGTTGTGGCCGAGTCGCTGGGTTGCTTCGGTAAGCACCGCGATATCCTCGACGTCACCGGCTGGGGGACGAAATATATCAATCAGGGCCTGGTTCTCGGAGATACCAAGTGGAACTTCAATGGCCCGGAGATCTTCAAGCGCGCCGTCATCGGCATGAGCAAGGCCTGTGATAATGTCCTCGAAAAAGAGAACCTGGCCAAAGAGGAGATCGACCTGGTGGTTCCGCATCAAGCCAATCTGCGGATTATCGATGCCCTGGCCAAACGGATGGGCGCCGGCGAAGAGAAGGTCTTTGTTAATATCCAGCGCTACGGCAACATGTCGGCCGCGACCGCGCCGCTGGCTCTGGTCGAGGCCGTAGAAGAAGGGCGGGTTACCCCCGGCGCCAAGCTGCTGCTCCCCGCCTTCGGCGGTGGACTCACCTGGAGTGCGCATCTGATTAACTGGGGAGCGCGCACCACGCCGCTCGGCACAACCGATGTCGATCTGCCGCCCTGCGCTAAGACCGGGCTGGAGTTGGTACAGGATATTATTGCCGCAAAAAAAGCTGCGCAGGCTTAAAGAAGAGCTGCCTAGGGGACTCAACAGGGGATTCGCTTGGAACAGATCATCCAATTGATATTAGTCGCCGGTAAGACCACCGTCGATCTGGCGCTCTATGTGTTGCTGCCGGTGTTGGTCATCATGATGGCCTTGATGAAGCTTCTCGAAGCGCGCGGCATCGTCGCCGGCATATCGAAGCTTCTCGCCCCGGCACTCAACCGTTTCGGGATTCCCGGCATGGGCGTGTTCGCCGCCCTGCAGCTTTTATTCGTCGGTTTTGCCGCGCCGATTGCCTCATTGCGCCTGATGGAGAGCAATGGCACCTCGCGGCGCGGGATCGCTGCGACCCTGGCCATGGTCCTTGCCATGTCGCAGGCCAACGTGGTCTTTCCGATGGCGGCCATCGGGCTGGATGTCGGCGGGGTCATCCTGACCTCGATCATCGGTGGACTGGTTGCGGCCAGCACCACCTACTATCTCTTCACCAGATCTCTGGGGTCAGATGTAATCACCGAATCGCTGGAGATCGAGCGCGATAACAAGACCAGCACGGTCAACCTGCTGATCGCCGGTGGTCAGGAAGCGGTCGAGATCGTCTGGAAATCGGTGCCTATCATCCTCATCGCCATTTTTATCGTCAATCTCATCCAGTATTTTGGCATCATCGGCCTGATCGAAACCCTGGCGACCCCGCTGTTTAATCTCTTCGGACTCTCCTCGGCCGCTGTCCTGCCGATTGTCACCAAGTTCATGGCGGGTGGCACGGCCATGCTCGGGGTCTCGATGCAGCTGGTCCAGGAAGGCACCCTCAGTATCGCCGATATCAACCGCCTCGCCGGATTCATGGTTAACCCCCTCGATCTCGTCGGGATCGCTCTGTTGATGTCCGCCGGTCCAAAGACCGCTTCAATTGTGCGGCCCGCCATCGTTGGTGCCATCTGTGGTGTGAGCGTGCGCGCGATTCTTCATTTGATTTTTTATTGATCTGAACTGACAAGGGTTTTGCCATGCTTAAAGACAGTCTGAAATCGATTGGCCGCAGCTGGACAAACCTCACCGGCAGCCTGCTCGGCGACCGCAACCAGAAAATCGGCGCGGATCTTGCCAACGGCGACGAGGAGCTTCTGCGTCGCCAGTTTCAAAATTGGCTGGAGGCGCGAGGCGGAGAGGTTTCGGCGCGTAAGCACGCGATGCAGATCGGCGGACTCTACCAGGACCTCAGCAGCGCGGGCCGTCAACGTTTTCTGCGCCTGTTGGCCCGCGAGTTCGGCCCGGATCGCCAGGCGTTGCGCGAGCAGTGCGAGCGCTACCTGGCCAGCGCCGATGTCGACTGTGGCCCGCTTGAGGAGTCACTGCGTGACCTGTTGATCACACCACGGCTCAAGCTGTTGCACCAGTTCAATACCCTGCCGCAGGGGATCAAGTTTCTGGTCGACCTGCGCCAGGATCTGCTCGGCTGTGTTAAAGCCGACGCCGAACTGGCGACCCTCGACAAGGAGATTCGGCGCCTGCTGGCCACCTGGTTCGACGTTGGTCTGCTCGAAATGCGCCAGATCGACTGGCAATCCCCGGCGGCCCTGTTGGAGAAACTGGTCGCCTACGAAGCGGTGCACGAAATACATTCCTGGCAGGATCTGCGCCACCGCTTGCACCTCGATCGGCGCTGCTACGCCTTCTTCCATCCGAACATGCCGGGCGAGCCGCTGATCTTCGTCGAGGTCGCCCTGACCAGTGGCATCTCCGCCAGTATCCAGGGCCTGCTCGACGAATCAGCCCCCGATGTGTCGCCTGAAGAAGCCGACACGGCGATCTTTTACTCGATCTCCAACGCCCAGCAGGGCCTACAGGGGATCAGCTTCGGCAACTTCCTGATCAAGCGGGTGGTCGAAAGCCTCAAGGCGGAGCTGCCCAACATCAAGACCTTCTCGACCCTGTCGCCAATCCCCGGCTTCTCGCGCTGGGTGCAAGGGGCTGGTGGCGATGAGTTGGCCACTCTGATCGGCGCAGAAGAGATGCAGCGGTTGATGGAGACCTCAGCGGATCAGGCAGGTCCGTTCAATCTTGTTGAACAACTCGAGCGTCCAGGCTGGCATCTGAAGAGCGGTTTCTGTGAGGTTGTACGGCCGCTGCTGGAGAGGTTGCTCTACCATTATTTTCACACCACTCGCGCCGACGGCCAACCCATCGATCCGGTCGAACGCTTCCACCTTGGCAACGGCGCACGCATCGAGCGGGTCAACTGGCAGGGTGACCTGTCGGATAAGGGCCTCGCACAGGCCTATGGATTTATGGTGAATTACCTCTACCCGATCAAGGATATCGAGAAGAATCACGAGCTGTACGCGACGGCCAGGAAGATTGTTGTCTCCTCGGCGATCAAAGGCTTGGGATAAGGGGACGCTCCTGCTTTATTGCATTAAGCCGCCCTTCTGTTAACCTCTCTG
>JAAXQE010000314.1 GCA_012974425.1 Geopsychrobacter sp. | reverse complement strand
AATCGAATTCCAAAACCCCCATGGGGCCATGCCAGAGCACCGTCGCCGCCTTTTCAAGCGCCGCGCGATAAAGTCGGATGGTTTCAGGGCCGATGTCGAGGGCCATCCAGTCGGGCTCGAAGCTGGCGTTACGCAGATTCGGTACTCGGCATCCGCCTTCAATTCGCTGGCGATAATGTGGTCCTGGGGCAGCAGAAATTGCACGCCTGTTTCCCCTTGAGATCGAGATCCCTGATGGTCATTTTATTGAGAATAATTCATCTCCGAGTGAAGATGGGGGAAGGGGCGAATTCTGGTGAATCCGCCCCTTTTGCCATGGAGAATTGGTCACTTCGCCGCAAGGTACTCGACCAGATCGAGGACCCGATTGGAGTAGCCCCATTCATTGTCGTACCAGGCCAGAACCTTGATCAGGTTGCCGCCGATGCTGCTGGTGGAGAGACCGTCAACAATGGAAGAGGCGGGATTGCCGTTGAAGTCTTTGGAAACCAGAGGGAGTTCGCAGAATTCCAGAATGCCCTTGAGAGGACCTGCGGCGGCGCTCTTCAAGGCAGCGTTTACTTCCGCAACCGAGGCGGTTTTTTCCAGTTCGACCACCAGGTCGAGAACCGAAACGTTGGGGGTGGGCACCCGGATCGCCATGCCGTCCAGTTTGCCTTTGAGCGCGGGCAGAACCAGGGAAACCGCCTTGGCAGCCCCGGTGCTGGTGGGGATCATCGACATCCCGGCGGCCCGGGCGCGACGCAGGTCCGAATGGGGAAGGTCGAGGATCGCCTGATCGTTGGTGTAGGAATGGATGGTTGTCATCAGCCCCTTGACGATACCGAACTCGACCGCTAGGACCTTGGCGACTGGCGCCAGGCAGTTGGTGGTGCAGGAAGCATTGGAGATGACCCGATGGCTTGCGGGATCGTAATCCCCTTCGTTGACCCCCATGCAGAGGGTCAGATCAACGTCTTTACCCGGGGCACTGATCACGACCCTGGCAGCGCCGGCCTCCAGGTGTTTTGCTGCACCCTCGCGGCTGGTAAAGAAACCGGTCGACTCGACGACGATCTCGATGCCGAGTTTACTCCAGGGCAGCGCCGCAGGATCACGTTCCTTAAAAACCTGGATGCGCCTTCCAGCGACGATCAGCGCGTCCGCTTCGGCCTCGACGCTGACATCGAGGATCCCATGGACCGAATCGTATTTGAGCAGGTGGGCCAGGGTGGCGGCATCGGTCAGGTCGTTGATGGCCAGGATCTCCACGGCCGAAGATTTCAGCGCGGCCCGCAGGACATTGCGGCCGATACGGCCGAAACCATTAATTGCGATTTTTTTTGCCATGAGCTGTTCTCCTTGATTGGTTAATTTGATGGTGATTTTGCGCTTAATCGCCAGGCAGATCCGCTTTGTTGCGAAACAGGTGCGGGCAAACTCCCTCCCATAGTTCCCATCATCGCCTGTGCCCCTTGCACCCCGGGCAGAGCCTCTCTTGGCGTACCTACCTTGGCGCTTCCAGTCGATGAACCTTCATCAGGTTGGTGGCGCAGGACGTATTGGATGGGCTGCCCATGGTGATGACCGCCACGTCACCGGCCTTAAGCACACCCGCCGCCATGGCCACCTCACTGACCATGCGGATCTGGGTTTCGGTACCCCCTTCGATATCGACATGAAAGGAGCGCACCCCGGCATAGAGCGCAAGCCGACGCTGAACCAGTGGCGACGGAGTAACGGCATAAATCGGCAGGGCGGGTCGGTATTTGGCCACCAGAGCTGCGGTGCTGCCGGTTTGGGTAAAGGCCAGGATCGCCCCTGCTCCGACACTTTCCGCCACCCGACAGGCGGCCTGACCGATCGCCTCGGAGAGATGGCGTTCCCCCTGCATCTCGGCTATCGGCTGGAATACCTTCTCTTGTAAAACCGGGTCTGACTCGACATCCTGAGCCACCCGCACCATCAGCGAGACCGCCTCGACTGGAAATTTTCCTGCGGCGGTTTCCGCCGATAGCATGACGGCATCGGTACCATCCAGAATGGCATTGGCGACATCCGAGGTTTCGGCCCGGGTCGGGCGCGGGTGGTCAATCATGCTCTCCAGCATCTGAGTGGCGGTGATCACCGGTTTGCCCGCCTCGTTGCACTTGCGGATGATCCGTTTCTGAATCAACGGGACCTGCTCCGGGTTCATCTCCACCCCAAGATCGCCGCGGGCCACCATGATGCCGTCGGACACCGCGAGGATGGCATCGAAATCCTCCACCGCCTGCGGCTTCTCGATCTTGGCCACGACCGGAATATCTGAATTCGCCTGGCGCAGGATCTCCTTGAGCGCCAGCACATCGGCAGCACTGCGGACAAAGGAGAGCGCGATATAATCGACCTCCTCGGCGATGCAGAACTGCAGGTCGACAAGGTCCTTTTGCGTAAGACAGGGCGCCGCAACCGCGGCTCCGGGCAGGTTGATCCCCTTGCGGTCCTTGAGGACGCCACCGAACTTGACCAGGCAGCGCACCTCATCAGCCGCGACGGACAAAACCGTCAACTCCATCAGGCCATCATCGAGCAGGATCCGCTCCCCCGCCGCTACACAGCGCGGCAACTCCGAGTAGCCGGTCGGGATCAGATCTCCCTCCCCGAGCAGATCCCGGGTGGTGATGCTGACTTCGCTCCCCGCAACCAGTTTCAGGGTGCCCCCCTTCATCAGCCCGGTGCGGATCTTCGGCCCCTGCAGATCCCCGAGGATGGCCACTGCACGCTCGTGTCGTTCCGCCAGGTGCCGGATACGCCGGATCAGTGCCGACTTGGCGGCGAGGTCGCCGTGGGAAAAGTTCAGGCGAAAGACATCGGCCCCGGCTTCTATCAGGGCCAGCAACATCTCTTCGGATTCGCTGGCTGGGCCAACGGTTGCGACAATCTTGGTACGACGAAACATCGCTATGTCCCCTTTCTCAATAGTTGGTGGTCAAGTTGGTCCCTACAGGGCTACGCTGAGACGTTGCGTCACCAGGGCCAATTCGGCTTCGCACTGGCTGTCATCCCAGCCCAGCTTTTTAGCCATCATCTCGATCACCCGCGGGGCTACTTGCGCGGTGGCGGCCTTGTCGATCAGGGCCAGCGGGAGGCGCCTGGCCAGGACATCGATGGCGTGCACCGCAAACTCGTGGCACAGGGCATAGACCACCTCGGCCTCGATGTAGGGGTGCTCCTGATGAAGGCGGGAGCCGAACCCCTCGGCGGCCAGTTGCGCGACCGCCCTGGCCCGGTCGCCGTAGGCACGATTGAGATTGCCGGCGACGTCGGCTGCGAGACCGTACTCTTCGACCAACTGCTTATCGCCATCGGGCTGATAATGGGTGCCGCCTGCCACCGGGGTGTGATTGGTCTGACAGGAACGCGCGGGCTTAAGGTCGTAGCCTTTGATGGCTTGATTGGTGGTGTCCTCGGCCATTCTCCGGTAGCTGGTCCATTTGCCACCAACGATCGTCAGTAGGCCGCTGTCACTCATGGAGATGACATGGTCGCGCACCAGGTTGGAGGTGTCAGCCGCCTTGGGGTCTGCAACCAGCGGGCGAAGCCCGGACCAGGTGGCCTTGATGTCAGCCTTGGTCATCTCGATGTCAAAATACTCCCCGACATGCCGGAGCAGGTAGTCGACCTCCTTCTCGGTGGCACGTGGGTGCTCGGTAATTTCGGCGGGATCATCGGTGGTGCCAACCAGGGCATGGCCCTGCCAGGGAATGACGAACAGCACGCGACCATCCTCGGTTTTGGGAATCATCAGACCGTTTTCTGGCGGTGCGAAGCGCTTATCGAGAACAATGTGGATTCCCGAACTGGCGGTAATGACCGAAGCCGCGGAGGGGTCATCCATTTTACGTAAGCGGTCACCGAAGGGGCCCGTGGCGTTGATGACACCCTTGGCGCGCACCGTCCACTCAGCGCCGGTCAGCCTGTCTTTCACCACCGCACCGGCAACCCGGCCCGCGTCCTTATGCAGGCCGGTCACTTCCACATGGTTGGCGACGATCGCGCCGTGCTCTTTGGCGGTCATGGCAAGGGCTACCGCCATCCGCGCATCGTTGAACTGGCCATCGTAATAGAGGATGCCGGCCTTGAGACCCTTTGCCTTCACCATCGGAAAACGCTTGAGGGTTTCGCCACGGCTCAGAAAACAGCTATGGCCGAGTCTCATCTTCCCGGACAGCAGGTCGTAAAGTTTCAGCCCGGCGTAAACCATCGGCACATCGATCCACTTGTACAGCGGGGTGACAAAGGCGATCGGGTTTGAGATGTGGGGCGCGTTTTTAAGAAATACGCCCCGCTCGTGAAGGCCTTCTTTCACCAAATCGTACTGTGCCTTGTCGAGACGCTTTACCGCCTTCTCCAGGTAACGCACCCCGCCGTGCACCAATTTGGTACTGCGACTGCTGGTTCCCTCGGCGAGATCGTTCTTCTCCAGCAGGGCGACCTTGAGCCCTCGGCTGGCCGCATCAACGGCAATGCCACAACCAGTGGCACCGCCACCAATTATCAGAAGATCAAATGATTCGTCTTTCGTCAGGGCCGCAAGGGCTTGCTGTCTCGTCATGATCGCCTCATTTCTTGAGGTGGGTTCCGGGTGCCCACTGTTAATTTTGGAGAATATTTCCCCCTAAAATGCCATGTTCGAAAACGATCATAATACAATGTTATATTGTTTGCAAGTGAAAATGAAGATTCCATTTCGATGGTCATGGGAAATCTGATCAGGCTTCAAAGAATGGGCATTTTCAGCCCAGCACATTTTGCATAGCGGCTGGGATACTACTATGTTAGCTGGTCGGCTTAGGCCTTTAACCAGGGGCTTATCCTACGCGATTGCTCACAGGGAGTGCACTTAAGAGAAAAACAAGGGGCAGTCGAGTTGTTTCGGATTAGAAAATTATCCGACTGGCTCACCGGGGACAAGCAGAAGAACCTGCGTGGTATTCGGCAGAGCTGAATTAAATAGCCGAACCGATGGCGGTGGTGGATGAGATGCTGAGGTTGACTAGCTCCTGGCGTCATCTACAATAATCAGCAGGCCGTACAATTAATAATATGCCCCGAAAAAGATCACCAAGCGAGGAGGGTTCATGAAGTGTTATCCCTGTGCCAAGACAGACAAGAGCAGCGAGGCGGTTGCCGCCTGTTCGGTGTGCGGAAAGGGCTTGTGCTTGAACCATGCAATTGAACGGGAGGTCCCCCTGGTCAGGAGGGTTTCCGGCTGGGTCGACCAATCCCTGGTGCATATCATGAGTGCTCCCAGATAAAGGCGTTGACCGACTGAAGATGATGGAGATGAGACGCAAGGACAGCCTGCCGACGAAAGACTGGTGGCTGAGTAAGGGGAACCGACCGGCTACGCCATCAATCCGGCCCGCGACTCAGGACCACGGATAGCTCACGCCGTATTGCCTATTCCAGATAAACGCGACTCGGACTGGAGGCATTCCTGGGGTCCAGTGGTCGGACCCATTATCGGGGGCATCCTGGGGGCGGTTGCCTCCAACTTCAATATTGCTCCCCTGTGAGTTGACGATGCATAACGCACTTTCCCAGCAACGAAGGATCTTGCTCTGACATAACCCGCCGCCGAATCGGGGGACTCCTTGCTCGAGATCCACGATCAAGAGGAAGGGATGGAGAGAGCCCCCGACATATATTTTATAAAAAAATGCCGACCCCTTTTGAGAGTCGGCCACGTCAGCACTGCAATCACGAATATGCAGGCGCTACAAACGCCGACAATTCCAAAACCCTATTCGAAAACAACCATCAGATCGCCCTGCTCAACCAGATCCCCTTCACTAAAGATAAGCTCCTTGATGATGCCGTCCTGCCTGGCCTTAACGTTGGTCTCCATCTTCATCGCCTCAGTCGCCAGCAGGATATCGCCTTCTTTCACTTCATCCCCAACCGAGACCAGCATCTTAAAGATCTTACCGGACATCGGTGCTCCGACCTGGCAATCATTGCCAGACTCAGCCTTGACGCGAGCTGCTACGTCCGACTCGACCGACAGGTCAGTCACGACGGCCGAGCGCGGCATGCCATTCAACTCAAAATAGATATTGCGGGTGCCGTCACTATGGACCTTGCCAATGGCATTCAGCTTGATAATCAGGGTCTTACCTTCCTGAATATCGATGGTGACCTCTTCACCGGCATCGAGCCCATAGAAGAAGACCGGGGTCGGCAGCACCGAGGTATCTGAGTACTGCTGGCGGAAGCGATCAAACTCCTCGAAAACCCCTGGGTAGAGCACCGCAGACAACACCTCGCGTTCCGTGACCTCGTGCTCGAGCTTCTTCTCCAGCTCAACCTTTTTCGCCTTGAAATCGATCGGCTCAAGCAGCTCACCCGGGCGACAGGTCAAGGGCTCTTCATCCTTGAGGATGATCTTCTGCAGCTCCTTGGGGAAGCCGCCGTACGGCTGACCGATCATCCCCTTGAAGAAGTCGATAACGCCCTGCGGAAAGGTCAGTTCGTGACCGCGCGCCATGACATCCTCAGGCTCCAGGTTGTTCTGAATCATAAACATCGCCATGTCACCGACGATCTTCGACGAGGGGGTGACCTTGACCAGGTCACCGAACATGTCGTTGACCTTGCGGTACATCTGCTTGCACTCTTCCCAGCGGTGCCCCAGACCCAGGCCTTCGACCTGAGGCTTATAGTTGGAGTACTGGCCACCGGGGATCTCATGATCATAGACCTGGGCGGTGCCACTCTTCAGCTCCGACTCGAAGGGCTCGTAGTAGGTCCGGCAGGTCTCCCAGTAGTTGGCCAACTGCTGCAGGCCGGGCATATTGAGCTGCGGATCCCAGATCGAGCCCTCCAGCGCCGCCAGCAGGGCATTCATGCTCGGCTGCGAGGTCAAACCAGAGACCGAGGAGAGCGCGGCATCAACCACATCACAGCCAGCCTGGGCGGCGGTCAGCAGCATCGCCCCCCCGTTACTCGAGGTATCGTGGGTATGCAGATGGATAGGAATCCCGATTTCGTTCTTAAGCGCCTTCACCAGCTTTTCGGCGGCAAACGGCTTGAGCAGGCCGGCCATATCCTTGATCGCCAGGATATGTGCGCCCATCTTCTCAAGCTCCTTGGCCATATTCACATAGTACTCAAGCGGGTACTTGTCCCGTTTCGGGTCGAGGATATCCCCGGTATAACAGATCGAGGCCTCGCAGACCGCACCCTCCTTGCGCACCGCATCCATCGCCACCTGCATCCCCTTGGTCCAGTTGAGCGAATCGAAGACGCGGAAGATGTCGATCCCGCTCTGCGCCGCATGCTTGACGAACTCCTGCACCACATTGTCGGGATAGTTGGTGTAGCCGACCGCATTTGAGCCGCGCAACAGCATCTGGAAGCAGATATTCGGAATTTTTTCGCGCAGTCGGTCGAGGCGCTGCCAGGGGTCTTCACACAAGAAGCGCATCGCCACGTCGAAGGTCGCGCCACCCCACATTTCAAGCGAGAAGAGACCGCCAGCCAGATGTGCGGTCGCCTCGGCAATCCGATCGAGATCGTCAGTCCGGATGCGGGTTGCCATCAGCGACTGATGAGCGTCGCGCATGGTCGTATCGGTGACCAGCAGCTGATTATTCTTACGCGCCCAAGAGGCCAGGCCCTCCGGGCCCTTTTCACGCAGGATATCCCGGCTGCCGCGTGGCAAAGCCTGCCCATAAGGGATCTCCGGAACTGTCGCTTCACGCAGATCGCGTGAATGCAGGCGCCTTTCAGGGGTTATCCCGGGATAGCCATTGACCGAAGTATGGCCGATATAAGAAAGGATCTTGTTGGCACGATCCTGCTTGACCGGCAATTCAAAGACCTCGGGATGGGTATCGAGGAACGAGGTGTTGCACTTGCTGGCCAAAAAATCGGGATGGGTAATCACCTTCTCGAGAAAGCTGATATTGGTCTTGACCCCACGGATACGGAACTCCTGCAGGGCCCGATCCATGCTGCGCGAAGCCTGGTCAAGATTGCGCCCAAAGGTCGAGACCTTGACCAGCAACGAATCGTAGTGCGGGGTAATCACCGCACCTGCATAGGCGCTACCAGCATCCAGACGCACACCCAAACCCGCCGCGCTGCGATAAACCTTCAGCTTGCCGAAATCTGGCGCAAAGTCATTGGTCGGATCTTCGGTGGTGATGCGGCACTGAATCGAAGCGCCACGCAATTCGATATCCTTCTGACTCTTGATCCCGATCTCGGGATCAGCCAGTTTATGCCCCTGGGCCACCAGGATCTGAGCCTGAACCAGGTTGCGCATGGTGATCAGTTCGGTCACGGTATGCTCAACCTGAATCCGCGGGTTGACCTCGATGAAATAGAACTTGCCCGCGCCATCCAGCAAAAACTCGACGGTACCGGCATTGCGATACTTGACCGCGTTGCCGATCGCCAGCGCATAGCCGCAGACCTCTTCACGCTGTTTCTCGGTCAGAGAGAGTGCCGGTGCGACTTCAATAACCTTCTGGTGACGCCGCTGAATCGAACAGTCACGCTCGTACAAATGGACCAGATTGCCGTGGTTGTCGCCTAAAAGCTGGACCTCAATATGCTTCGGATCTTCAATATATTTCTCCATGAAGACCTCGGCATTGCCAAACGATGCGGCGGCCTCACTGGCAGCAGAACTCAACCCCTCCTTCAACTCCTGCTGATTACGCACCACGCGCATGCCACGCCCGCCGCCACCGGCAGAAGCCTTGACGATGATCGGATAACCGCAATCCTTAGCGAAGAGCAAAGCCTCTTCCTCAGTCTGCACCGGCCTGGTTGTGCCCGGCACAATCGGCACCCCGGCGGCCAGGGCCACCTCGCGGCCGGCAACCTTATCACCGAGGCTGCGTTGAATATCAGCAGTCGGGCCGATAAAGACAATCCCGGCGCGCTCACAGGCCTCGGCAAAGTCGGCATTCTCCGACAAAAACCCGTAACCAGGATGAATGGCATCGATATCTTTCTTGCGCGCCAGATCGACAATCTCAGCATAATCGAGATAAGCATCGATCGGGCCCTTCCCCTTGCCAATCAGGTAGGCCTCGTCCGCCTTATAGCGATGCAAAGAGAGGCGATCCTGTTCTGAATAAAGAGCAACAGTACCAATCCCAAGCTCGGTGCAGGCACGGAAGATCCGGATAGCAATCTCACCGCGGTTAGCGACCATAATTCTCTTAAACTTTGTTACAGACATAAGAATGTCCTCCTCTGACGTTAATTGATCTTACAAATCTGGAATATTTTGAGATGACTAAAAAAATTCACTAAAACTAAAATAGTTTAATTATTTTAGCTAGTTAGGTAAACCCACAAACACATAAAAGCAGACCACAGACACTAAAGTCAAGATGGAATGCCGTTCTATTTGTATCATATGGCGCAAGAGATTCAAGGTTTCAGGCGGGATCAAAAGGGTGAATCCTGTAAATTCACCTACTTATCAAACAAATCATATACTAACAGATATGGTACGGGGTGGGTAGTTTTAATCTGCCTAGGCAATAGATCGCAAAAGAGAACCCTGGTCGGATTTGGGCCGATTGCCCTGAGTGCTCTCCTGTGACCCCCCAACTCCAATATCCGAATCAATAGCCTTGCTCTCGGCGGTTCCAGCAGGACTCATCAATTCTTCGCTAGCTTGACCGGCCAATTCAGAACGCGCCTTAGCTGCCATGACTGTAGCCTTAGAGGCGACGCGCATATCCTGAGCAGAGGGTTGAGTAGGGGCAAGCGCCGCGGCGCGAATAATTTCGGCTTTCTGGAGGGTTGCTTGCGGATCACCACTGACAGCAGAGGTATCGATAGAAACCTCGCCTCCAGTAGCATAAGAGACACCATCGGGACCCTTGCTATAGGTCAGCGAGGGTGATCCCGCATATTGCGCTCCGACAGCAGCATGTGCAGCCTCATGGCTACGGACTTCACGGTCGCGGGCTACCAATTTGGCAACTGCATAAGCGTCTTGGCTGATCTGTACCGAATCGGACCCTGACCTGGCAGCGGTCGCGGACTTAGCGGCAACGATTTGCGAATTGTCACTCCCTGAAGGAGTATCAGCATGTCTTTGGGTATCTAGCCCAGAAACAGAAGGCCTATCAAGGCTGGGATTCAGGATAGCCTGTGCAGCGAGAGACTGTATCATCCGATGACTCCAGGATAACGAATTTCCGTTCGGACGTTGGCGCAGTTCAATAATTTATCACTTTCACGCGTACAGAGCAAACATAATTCAACAACGCTCATTAGCAGTTGTATTTATCCAGACAGCATGCTAGTCTCGCGTCAATCATATGACGCTGGAGAACGGATGCAACAAGCCGCCCACATACTCCTGATAGATGACGAAAAAGAGAGTTGCCTGGCACTATCGACCCTGCTCGGTCGAACCGGCTATGCGGTCGCATCGGCCCACAGTGGCGAACAGGCACTCAGCCTGCTCCAGAACCAGAGCTTCGACCTGATTATCAGTGATCTATTCCTGCCTGGCATCAGCGGGATCGATATCCTCAAGCGGGTCAAGGAGACCTCCCCGCGCACCTGCTTCATCCTGATCACCGGCAACGCCTCTGCTGAGACAGCCGTCGAAGCGATGAAAGAAGGGGCCTTCGATTACGTCACCAAGCCATTCAACTTTGAAAAATTGAAACTGCAGGTCGCAAAGGCCCTCGAGAAAAGCCAACTGGTCGCAGAAAATCATTATCTGAAACAACAGCTCCACGGTCGCTATCGGTTCGATAACATCATCGGCAGCAGTCTGCCGATGCAGAAAGTTTTTACCCGCATAAAGAAGGTCGCAATGACCGACTCAACGATTCTGGTGCTCGGCGCCTCGGGAACCGGCAAGGAGTTGGTCGCCAAGGCGATCCACTATAATAGCCACCGGCGCGACAAACCCTTTGTCGCTATCAATTGTGGCGCCATTCCAGCGGATCTGCTTGAATCGGAGCTTTTTGGCCACGCAAAAGGGGCCTTCACCAGTGCCGTAGCCGACAAGCAAGGGAAATTTGAAGTAGCCAACGGCGGCACCATCTTTCTCGATGAAATCGGCAATATGCCCCTGCAGTTGCAGGTGAAACTACTTAGAGTCTTGCAGGAATATGAATTCGAGAGAGTCGGATCTACCCAAAAAATCCGTATGGATATCAGACTGATATCGGCCACCAACGCCGATATCACCAAGGAGATCACTAACGGCAGCTTCCGGGAAGATCTCTACTACCGGCTCAATGTCATCCCGATCAACCTGCCCAGCCTCAATGAACGCTGCGGCGACATTCCGCTGCTGGCCAGGCACTTTCTTGAAAAAATCTGCGCCGAGATGAACCGTCCGCTGATGCACATCAGCAAAGAAGCGCTTAAGTCGCTCGCAACCTATCACTGGCCGGGCAACGTGCGTGAACTGGAGAATGTCATAGAGAGGACCGTTGCGCTGGCGGACAATGAGCGCATCGAACCAGAAGACCTGCCACCCAACATTGTTGAAGATAAGAGCAATCAGCCACTGCTACAAACACAGTTGCCAGAAGAGGGCACCAACATGCCGGCGATTATCGCAGACCTAGAGCGCAAGATGATCGGCCTGGCCATGTCCAGGGCTACAGGAGTCAAGGCCCGCGCAGCCGAACTGCTGGGGATCAATCGCACCACCCTGGTTGAAAAAATGAAACGCCTCGGGCTCTGAAGTATCGCCCTCCCCTCAAAAAAACTCCGAACTTAAAGATTCTCCGGGGAGGCTGGCAAACTCAAGCCATTCTCGGCAAAACCATAAAACTCAAGCCCCTTCTCACGAACCTTGAATGGCATGGCCAACCGGCCCGAGGTTAAATCAGCCGTCGCGTTAAAGTGCAGATTTAGTTGAGCGATCGCCCCTGGGTCCGCGGCAACGACCAAACAGGTTCCGGTACCGGCACCAAGCGGAAAATATTCCGCACCTGTATCCTGGCAAAGCGCCGCAAGCTCATCCTGGCCACTTAAGTAGTCCTCACATAAGAGCGCGCGCAAGCGCCGGTAATCAGCAACCAGATGGGCATAGAGCCCCCAATTCTGTAGCCGCAGTGCCTCGGCCGCCCGATATGCGAGCAAGGGTTTTTCGGCATGCAGCGCGGCCCCGTCTGCATCTCGCCAGCGCGACATCCAGATATTATTGATTCCAGAGCTTGTCACACCGCCTTCACGTCTGCGCCCGACATTGACCAGCAACATATGTTGCTGCACGGCAGGGTAATCCTCAACCCCCAGCAGCGGCCGACTGGCGACAGAAAAAGGGCCATTAAACCAGGGCAGATGGACATTGTCATAGAAGCCCCCCTGGAGAGCGGCCAGGGCTTCTTGCCCGCCGGTAAGGCTGACACCATAGCTGACTTCACCCAGATCGTTCCGGTGAACTCCGAACTGATTTTCCAGTTGAGTCGCCGTCACGAATATCTGTCCCTGGGCAAGGTCAAGGCCCGAAAGCGCCGAGCCAAGCAGCATCGCCGCCAGGTGGGCCAGGTTCGATCCGCCCAGACCGGTCCCCCGGTAGAGTGCCGGCATCGGGTCAGCCTCGATCCGCACCCCGCTCAAGCCAAACTGGAGCAGGATATTATTTACAAAATACTCGCTGCGGCCGGGAACCAACTGCCGCAGGGCCAGTGGTTTCTCATGAAAATCGGGAGCGAAGTACTCCGTCGCCAGCGGGTCTTCACTCGGCAGAGCCCGAAAGACAATCGGCTCCCCGTCGATACAGGCCCCCGGAGTTCGCAAGCAGCCTCTGGACCATGCCCAACCCGGGTCTTCGACTTCGACCCGCGAAATAGGCAGGCGATGGCCCATCGCCGCAAATTGGGGTAAATCCTGAGACGAACCGGGGCCGTCAGCGCGCGGGAAGAGATGGACCTCCGGCTGAATACTCGTCGCGGCCAGCATTTCACGCACTTCCAGACCACTACGCCTTGGCATACACAATTCACCCCGTGCAGACCACAAATGACATCCTTTTGCCACGCCCACCTCCAAAGATTCGTTATATTTCAGAGCACAGTGTAACAAAGAAAAAGGCCGGACAATATATGCCCGGCCCTAAAAGAATCTTTTCTACCTGAAGGCGGAAATTCTACTTCTTTTTTTCCATCTTCTTACGCTCATTGGCATCAAGATAGCGTTTGCGCATGCGGATCGATTTGGGGGTGACCTCAACCAGTTCATCTTCATTGATGAATTCGAGCGACTGCTCCAGGCTCATGGCCCGCGGCGTAATGATGCGCACCGCCTCGTCAGTCCCCGAAGAGCGGACGTTGGTCAGCTTTTTCCCGCGGTTACAGTTAACGACCAGGTCGTTCTCTTTGGCATTCTGACCGATGATCATGCCATCATAGAACTTGACCCCGGGGCCGACAAAGAGCGTCCCGCGGTCCTGCAGGTTAAACAGCGCATAGGCGACTGTTTCGCCAGAGTCCATCGCAATCAGGACGCCATTCTTGCGCCCTTCGATTTCACCCTTGTAGGGGCCATACTCATGAAAGACATGGTTGAGCACGCCGGTACCGCGGGTATCGGTCATAAATTCGGTTCGATAACCGATCAGTCCCCGAGCCGGGATAACAAATTCGAGTCGGTTGGTCCCGTCCATCGCGGTCATCGAAACCATCTCGGCCTTACGCGTCCCGAGTTTCTCAATAACAGTGCCTTGATATTCTTCAGGGACATCGATGGTCAGGTACTCCATCGGCTCACTGCGCACACCATCAATTTCACGCATGATAACCTGCGGTTTGGAGACCGCCAGCTCAAAACCTTCACGCCGCATATTCTCAATCAGAACCGACAGGTGCAACTCACCACGCCCACTGACCTTGAAGGTATCGGTATTCTCGGTATCTTCAACCTTCAGGGCCACGTTGGTGCGCAACTCCCTGGTCAACCGGTCGCGAATGTTGCGCGAGGTGACCCATTTGCCTTCTGTGCCGGCAAAGGGAGAGTTATTGACGATAAAATTCATCGACAGGGTCGGCTCGTCGATCGCGACATAGGGCAGCGCCACCGGGGCAGCAGACGACGCCAGAGTTTCACCAATTCCGAGCTCTTCAAAGCCGGCAATCGTGATGATATCCCCGGCGAAAGCCTCGTCTATTTCAATCTGCTGCAAACCCTGGTAGCCGAGCAGTTTGCTGATGCGCCCATTCTTGATAATTCCGTTGCGATCGATGTGCGCCACGGTCTCACCCGACCTGACCGCCCCGTTGACAATTTTGCCGGTTGCGGTGCGACCGATAAATTTATTGAAATCGATATTGGTAACCAACAGCTGAAAAGGCGCGGCAGGATCACCGGTCGGCGGGTCAACCCGATCACGAACAACATCAAACAAGGGCTCGAGATTGTCCGATTCATCGGCCAGTTCCGCCATGGCATACCCCAGCTTGGCGCTGGCATAGACGATCGGGAAATCGAGCTGCTTCTCGTTGGCGTTCAGCTCGCAGAAGAGGTCGAAAACCATATCGACCACCGCTTCTGGACGAGCCCCAGGGCGGTCGATTTTATTGATGACAACGATCGGCTTCAGACCGAGCTCGAGAGACTTTTTCAGAACGAAACGGGTCTGCGGCATCGGGCCGTCAAAAGCGTCGACTAGCAGCAGCACCGAATCAACCATCTTCAGGACCCGCTCAACCTCACCACCGAAATCGGCGTGACCAGGGGTGTCGACGATATTGATTTTCAAGCCACCGTGCTGAATCGAGAGGTTCTTGGCCAGGATGGTGATGCCACGCTCTTTTTCAAGGTCGTTGCTGTCCATCACCCGTTCGGTGATCTGCTGGTTTTCTCGATAAACCCCCGACTGCATCAGCATGGCATCCACCAAGGTGGTTTTCCCGTGGTCAACGTGAGCGATAATAGCGATATTACGAATTGATTCTGACATTAGCTAAACCCTTTATAAATCGTTGTTTTTGCAAAACCGAAGGAGTATGCCAAAAAAGCACTACCAAGCCAAGCAAATAAGCTTAGCATTAGCAAAATATATGCATGCGATGAGAAACCAGCTAACTTCCTGAGCTTGACAGACCGCCGGCTTTTACCTATTTTCAGCGTTTCAGTCTCATATCCTAGGACCCAAAATCGAGAAGCATGACCATGAGCAAGACAAACATCATCCTGACCGGATTCATGGGGACGGGTAAAAGCACCCTGGGTCGCCTGCTGGCCGTAAAACTTGGCTACCGGTTTGTGGATACCGACCAGTTGATCGAAGCACAGATCGGTCAGAGTATCGCCGAACTCTTCGCCCAACAGGGCGAAGCGGCCTTTCGCAGACTCGAAGCCGAACTGGTCGAAGATCTGGCGCAAAAAAGTAGACTGGTGATTGCAACCGGCGGGGGGCTGGTGCTTAACCCGGACAACGTAACGACACTTGCAAGGACGGGCCTGATATTCTGCCTGACGGCCCTTCCGCAAGAGATTCTCGAGCGCATTTCATGCCAGCAGCAGATACGACCCCTGTTGCAAGACCCTGATCCGCTGGCCAGGATCAAGGAGTTGCTTGAGAAACGCGGCCCGAGCTATCGGCAATTCCCGCAAATCTCGACTTCGGGTGTAGATCTCGAGCAGTTACTGGCAGAGCTCCTGCAAAGGATTGGGCTAGACGTTTAGCGCTACGGTCGCATCGATCTCAACCCGTACGCCCCTGGGAAGACCGGCAACCTGGACCGTGGCACGTGCCGGTGGGGTATCACCAAAATTTGCGGCGTAGATTTCATTGACCAGCGCAAAATCATCCATATCGATGAGATAGATGGTGGTCTTAACCACCTGTGCGAAGGTTCCGCCCGCAGCCTCAATCACAGCCTTAAGGTTGGCCATCACCTGCAGGGTCTGTTGCCTAATCCCGCCTTCGACCAGGGAGCCATCTGGTAACAGCGGGATCTGGCCCGAGCAAAAGAGGAAATTACCGGCCTTGATCGCCTGCGAATAGGGTCCGAT
>JAAXQE010000313.1 GCA_012974425.1 Geopsychrobacter sp. | reverse complement strand
ACTAAAGGCGCATCCGCTCGACACGATAGACACCACGGATCTTCTTTACTTCGCGAATCACCCGGTTGAGGTGATCAAGATTGACCACATCGACTTCAAAAATATTCATGCCACCCCTATCTAGGGTCGCATGCACATTGGCACTGACGATATTGGCATCGGCGGCGGTAATCGCACCGGAGATCGCGACCAGCATCCCCTTTTGGTCGTTGCAGAAGATGCGAAGCTTGATCGGCCGGTTGCTCACCTTCTCCATGTCCCACTCAACTTCGATCAAGCGTTCGGGATCGCTGGCCTGTGCCTGAGCGCAATCGACCGAGTGCACCGACAGGCCCTGGCCGCGGGTTATAAAACCGATGACCTTCTCACCGGGCAGTGGATTGCAGCAGTTGGCGAAGCGCACCATGACATCATCGATGCCATCGATCCGCACCGCACTGGTGGAACGCTTACGCCCGGTGAGCTTTCCCAGCACCCTGCTCAAGGAACTGGGCTTGGCCGGCGTAGCAGCGCTCGTCTCGGACTTCGGCAAGACCTGAGAGACCAGCTGTCCGACCGTCAGTTTGCCGTAGCCGACCGCCGCCAGCACATCGTCGAGAGACTTGAAGCCGAGATCTTCGACCCCCTGCCTGAAGCCATCAAGCTGCTGGGCGCGCTTAATACTGTACTGGTACTTGCGCAACTCTTTTTCGAACAATTCACGCCCAAGTTCCAGGCTCTTTTCGCGCTGTTCCTCCTTAACAAATTGACGAATCTTATTTCGCGCCTTGGAGGTTTTAGCGAAATTGAGCCAGTCCTTACTTGGCCGATGCGAGGCCTGGGTCTGAATCTCGACAATATCGCCATTCTGCAGCTCAGTACGCAGCGGGCGGTGCTTGCCGTTGATGCGCGCGCCAAAACATTGATTGCCGACATCGCTATGAATCGCATAGGCAAAATCGATCGGGGTCGAGCCCTTGGGCAACTCCTTGACGTCTCCGCCCGGGGTAAAGATATAGAGCTCTTCAGGAAACAGGTCGGTCAGACCAGGCCGAGAACTCTCTTGCGAAAGAGTGACATCCTGTTGCCACTCGAGAAGGTGCCGCAGCCAGCTGAAACGCTGGTCATCACGCCCCGTCGCCGAGACCGCCCCACCCTCCTTATATTTCCAGTGGGCGGCGACCCCATCCTCGGCGATACTATGCATTTCCTGGGTGCGAATCTGGACCTCCATCCGCTCACCAAAAGGGCCAATCACCGTCGTATGCAATGACTGATAGAGGTTCGACTTGGGCATCGCAATATAATCTTTGAAGCGTCCCGGGATCGGTTTCCAGGTCGCATGGACCAGCCCGAGGATGGCATAGCACTCAGCAAGCGACTCGACCAATATCCGAAACGCGGTCAGATCATAGATATCCTCAAGCGCGACACCCGTCCGCTCCATCTTCTTATACACAGAATAGAGATGCTTGGAGCGGCCCGACACTTCGCCCGGAACCGCATTCTTTCTTAGCAGTTCGCGCAGCTCATCCTTGACCTGTGCGACATAGCGCTCGCGCTCATCTTTTTGATTGGATATAAGCCCGGAAAGTTCTTGAAATTTCTCCTGATCATAATAACGCAGCGACAGGTCTTCGAGTTCGGCCTTAAGCCAGCTGATTCCAAGCCGATTCGCCAGAGGCGCATAAATCTCGAGGGTTTCGCGCGCGAGCTGAAACTGCTTATCGGACGCAAAGGGTTCAAGGTTGCGCATCGTACAAAGACGATCAGCCAGACACACCAATACAACCCGCAGATCGCGGGCCATCGAGATAAACATCTTGCGAAAATTTTCGACCTGCGTCTGACTGCTGTTCCGATAAGGGATTTGACTGATGCGGTGACCGACAGAGACGAGCTGCGCGAGGGTCTCGCCAAACTCTTCCTGCAGTTGCTCAGAAGCGGTGTCTGAAACCGCAGGAACTTCATGCAGAAGCCCAAGGAGCAGAGTGGTTTCATCAACCTTGAGCTGGACAAGAATCTCGGTAACCTCGAGCAGATGCTCCAGCTGAGAGATTCCCGGCAGGTATGGCTGATCCTTATGCAGAGCGGCGCAAAAGCCGTAGACCCTGTTGACCAGCCCTTCATCGATATCAGAATTATACTCGCGGACCCGCTGGAGAATGCTGACCAGATTCGGC
>JAAXQE010000152.1 GCA_012974425.1 Geopsychrobacter sp. | reverse complement strand
ATAATTACATGGGCGTCCCCTTCTCTGCCCCCAAGACAATCCCGTATAGATGCACCCGGTCGAGGGGCTAGCTACGCCCCTCGCTACAGGAACGACGGTGACAGCGGAAATCAAGGCTGGCAAACGACGGCTCATCGATTTTTCATTTAACCGCTGATCAAATACGCCTAACCATCTAACACAAAAAAATCCCGCTGGCATAAAATAATCCGCGGGATTTTTACTTTAACGGTTGAAAGTAATCTTCAATCTGCGAGCATAACCACCGGGGCCTCAAGGTAACTCTTGATCGTCGCCAGAAACTCTGCAGCATCGGCCCCGTCAAGCAGACGGTGGTCGGCGCCAAGGGTCATGCGCATGATCGGGGCCACGCCGGGGTCACCCCGTTCATCGACGATGGTCTCCCCTTTTACGGTACCAACCGCCAGAACCGCGGCCTGGGGGGGGGTGATGATCGCCGAGAAGGACTCGACTCCGAGCATGCCCATATTTGTGACCGTAAAGGTTGCACCGGCGCGATCTTCTTCAGTCAGACTGTCCCGATGGGCTTTTGCAGCCATTTCTCGCGCGATGCGGCTGATCTGTTTTAGACCGAGCTTTTCACAATTCTTAAGCACGGGGTAATAGAGCCCGCAATCAGTTGCAACCGCCTGCGCCAGGCCGATGCTTTCGAGTTCGACGCCCTGCTCCCCATCCCAGCAACTATTGACCCAGGGATGTTCCTTGAGGGCGTTGACGACTGCCGAAAGGACAAAATCGTTAATCGACAGGCCCAATTCCTGCCGGATCCGGATCACATCGGTCATATCCACGATCATGGTTACATGGAAATGGGGGATCGTCCTCCAGGCCTCTTCGGTTCTCTTTGCCAGAAGTCGGCGGATCTTGATCGATTTGCCTGCACCACCCTCACAGTTTCCCTTTTGTTCGCCCATCAGAGACTCCCTCTTGATCATGAAGAATATATATAAATGCTAAGTAAAGTATAAATCGACAATAATTAAAATCAGCTACATCTGCGAAACTGTCAACCATTTTCTTGCGGAGCGAAATGTCTGCTGCTCCCAAACTGAAGGAGAGTTGCTGCACTTAACTTTATGAGCGGCTCGCCTTTCCACGAAAAAGCGGAAGGTCCGATTAAAGGCACTTCCGCTTTTTTTTTAGTCTTATGCTGAGCTATAGAGTCAATCAGAGTTTATCCGCCTCCGAGGCAAGGTACGCAGCCACGCCTTCCCCACTGGGCGTCATCCCCTTGTCGCCCTGGGTCCATCCGGCCGGGCAAACCTCACCATGTTTTTCGGTGAACTGCAGGGCATCGATCATCCGCAGCATCTCATCGATATTGCGCCCCAAGGGCAGGTCGTTAACCACCTGATGGCGTACCGTGCCGCCCTGATCGATCAGAAAGGAGCCACGAAAGGCAACCCCGGCGGGCTCGAATTCAACATCATAGGCCTGGCAGATTTCATGTTTGACATCTGCGACCAGCGGATAGGCGACCGGCCCGATGCCACCCTGATCGATCGGGGTGTTACGCCAGGCCGTATGGCTAAACTGCGAATCGATCGAACAACCAATGATCTGTACGCCACGCTCTGCAAACTCTTTGATCCGACGGCTAAAAGCGATCAGCTCGGTCGGACAAACAAAGGTGAAGTCGAGGGGATAAAAGAAAAGCACAATGTACTTCCCCTTGTAATCGGCCAGGCTGAACCCGGCATTCATCGAACCATCGGCCATGACAGCCGTTGCTTGAAATTCGGGGGCCTGCTTGCCTACTAAAACACCCATCGGCTTTCTCCTTTAGGATCAGATTAAGCGTGATTTATTTTGAGATTGGAGATCAGTTTAACCGACACTGAGCGACTGTCAAGACGATTATGACCAATTTGGTTATTTTTTACGGCTGCGCGGATGGGCCGCATCATAGATCGAGGTCAGATGACTGAGGCTGACCTGGGTATATTTCTGGGTGGTCGAGAGGGAAGCATGACCGAGAAGTTCCTGAATCGCCCGCAGGTCTGCGCCGCCATCCAGTAGGTGAGTCGCAAAAGAATGACGCAACGAGTGCGGGCTGGAATCGGTGCGTAGACCGGAAAGGAGCAGATATTTTTTCATATGCCGTTGCACGCTGCGCGCGCTCAACCGGCCGTTACGCGCGTTAAGGAACAGCGGATCATCCGCCAGCGGCTTGCCACGTGACTCAAGGTATGTGCGAATTGCACCGGTCGCGAGCTTGCCGATCGGCACGAGTCGCTCTTTGTTCCCCTTACCCAGCACCCTGACCAGTTGTTGCGCCAGATCGATCGAACCGACATCGAGGGTTGTCAGCTCGCCGACCCGCAGCCCCGCGGAGTAGAAGAGCTCAAAGATGGCCTGGTCGCGCAGCCCCTGAGGAGCCAACTTGCCGCGCTGATGATCAAGAAAATGCGAGACTTCGTCAACCGACATGGTTTTAGGTAGATACTTCTCCTGGCGGGGCGTCGACAGGCTGGCAGCCGGAGAGTCCTCCAGATTTCCCAGCCTGACCTGATAACGGAAAAAGGTCCGCAGCGCCGAGAGCTTGCGGCCGATGCTGGTGCGACTATTGGTCTGATGAAGACGCGCAAGAAAGCGCCGCAGCAGGAGTGAGTCGATCTGCGTGAGCAGCGTTTGCCCCTCAGTCACTACCTGCTCCTGATGCAGAAAATCCAGAAATTGCTGCAAATCACTGCGGTAGGCGGCAAGGGTACGCGGCGAGAGATTGCGTTCAACTTCGAGGTGCTGCAAAAATTTATCAATGAATTGTTTCATGCTAGCTGCGACTCCCCAACCACAATAAATTGACCAGCTATTTACGGCGTGGCATACTTCGCTGACAGGCTTATTTGCTTAACCAAAAACGACCAACTTCAATATAAGGTGCGCTTTCACAGATGGACATTATCCTCACCACTCTTCAGGTTCTGCTCCTGATAGAAATCCTCGTTGTGACCCTGAGTTATAGCATGTGCTGGTATGAATACGCCAACAGCAACCCCCTGCTGATGGCCGAGCGTTTTCGCCCGCGCTCCCTGTGGCTTGCCCTCTCGCTGATCACCCAGGAGATCTTCTTCAACTACCTGACCCTGCTGCTGATCCCCCTCGGCCTCTGGTCGCCACGTAAGCAGCCACATGTCAAAGGGGAGACCCCGATTCTGCTGCTGCATGGCCTGTTCAACAACCGGGCAAGCTGGTTCTGGTTTAAATGGTCCCTCAGACGGCGCGGCTTCCGTAATCTGGTCACCATCAACCTCTCCTCCTACCACAACGAGGAAGCCCTGACCGAACAGGTTGCAAAACGGGTCGATGAACTGCGCCATAGCCAGAATGTCGAACGAGTTCACCTGATCGGCCACTCCATGGGTGGGATTATTGCCCGCAACTATCTGCAATTACGCGGCGGACAAGACAAGGTTGAACGCTGCGTGTTCCTCGGCACCCCCCATGCCGGTTCCAAATTAACCCCCTTTGCGCTCTCCCCCCTAAGCAACGCCCTGGTGCCGAATTCTGAGTTTCTGAAGAGGCTCGCGAGCGCGGAGTTTCCCGCGCAGGTCAAGTTGTTCAATATCTACAGCAGCAAGGATAATATCGTGCTACCGGCCGCTTCGGCCCATCTTGCGACAATCGACAATGTCATTCTCGACCGGATCGGTCACACCGGCCTGCTCTACCGCCGTAAATCGATTGAAGCTGTCGCCGCTGCTCTCGGTTCGGTCTGATGAAAAACCTGGAAATTTCGGTGCGCAGTCGTAAGCGCTGCGAGATGATCGACATTACAAGCAAGATAAATAGCGTCCTGCGCGAACAACAGATCGCTGACGCCACCATCACAGTATTCACCCCGCATACCACAGCGGCAATCACCATCAATGAAAATGCCGACCCCGATGTCGCCCGCGACATGCTGTATGGCCTGGCAAAACTGATCCCTGCAGACCCACAATTCAAACATGCCGAAGGAAACAGCGACGCCCATCTCAAGAGTAGCCTCGTCGGGGTCAGTGAAACTCTGATTGTCGAAGGCGGCCAACTCCTACTCGGAACCTGGCAGGGGATCTACTTCTGTGAATTTGATGGGCCGCGTACCCGCCGCATTCTGCTTAAACGGAGTGAAGGCTAAAGATGCTGGCAGCGCCTGAGAAAAATCGCGTATCCCTGCAGCCGCTCAGCAGCTACAGCCCCGACAAAATGCGTGCCGCACTGACTCAACTGCTGGAACCGCTGGGCGGCATGGCGCATTTTGTCAAACCCGGCCAGAAGGTTCTGCTGAAGCCAAATCTGCTCGCCGGAAAGCCCGCCGAAAAGGCGGTCACCACTCATCCTGAAATTGTGCGTGCGGTCGCACAGATGGTTCAGGATGCTGGTGGCATCGTCTCCCTCGGCGATTCTCCCGGAATCGGCAGTGCCGAGAGTGTCGCGCGTAAATGCGGGATCATGGCCGTGGTCGAAGAGCTCGGCATCGCCTTCACCCCCTTCGTCGACTCGACCAAGATCCATCCCCGGGGACGCACTTTTCAAGAACTCGAAGTCGCCAGCGAACTGCTTGAAGCCGATGTCATCATCAATCTGCCCAAGCTTAAAACCCATCAGATGATGGGTCTGACCTGTGCGGTCAAGAATATGTTCGGCGCCGTGGTCGGCCTACGCAAGCCGCGCCTGCACCTGCAGGCGGGTAGTGACAAGGGGCTCTTTGCCCTGATGTTGCTGGAACTCTGCGAACAGCTTAAGCCGGCGCTGTCGATTGTAGATGCGGTCGTCGGCATGGAGGGAGACGGTCCGGGCAGTGGCACGCCGAAACAGATCGGTGCACTCCTGGCCGGCAGCAACCCCTTGGCAGTCGATGCGGTTGCAACCCGCTTGGTCGGACTGAACCCGGCTCAATCCTGGACCCAGAAAATTGCCATTGAGACCAGTCGCAACGGTGCACAACTGAGTGATGTGGAACTGTATGGCGACCTGGAAAAGCTGCGAATCTCTAATTTCAAGGCCGCCAAAAACACCGACATCAACGGGCGCATGCCTGACTTCATGCAGCGCCTCCTCAAACAGGCTCTCACCGCCAGACCGGTCACCGAGCACGCCATATGCACCCGCTGCGGAATCTGCGTAAAACACTGCCCGCCCGAGGCGATGGTCATCAGCCAGCAGCGACTACAGATCAACTACAAAAAATGTATCCGCTGTTTCTGCTGCCAGGAACTCTGTCCGCAAGGGGCCCTCAAGACAAAACAGGGCTGGCTGCTCAGATTACGTAA
>JAAXQE010000176.1 GCA_012974425.1 Geopsychrobacter sp. | reverse complement strand
CACCCTGCACTCCATATTGGCCGAATGGCCAGCTTGCGCCAAGAAACCTGTGAAGCTACAGGTCACCAATTCAGGCGTGGCCAGTCTGCATCGCGGCCACCCCTGGCTCTACGCCGAACGGATCAAGCAGGAGAGTCACCGGGGCGAGCCGGGCGATCTGGCGGTGGTTTTCGATGCCAAGAAGCGCTTCGTCGCCGTGGGGCTCTACGATCCCCTCTCGCCGATCCGCATGCGCGCGCTGCGGGCCAGCAAGCCCGGCCCCATCGACCGCGACTTCTTTACCGAGCGCATCGCCCAGGCCCTCGCCCGCCGCCAGCCGCTGCAAGGGACCCAAACCGACGGCTATCGCCTGATCCACGGCGAGAGTGATGGCCTGCCGGCGCTGGTGATCGACCGTTATGCCGCGACCGCGGTGGTCAAACTCTACACCCACGCCTGGCTCCCCCATCTCTACGACTGCCTCAGTTGTCTGCTCGAGCAGCAGCCCCTGGAGCGGATCGTGCTACGCCTGAGCCGCGGGATGATGCAACAGCCCGATTACCTGCGCGGCCTGCAGGATGGCCAGATCATCTACGGCGAGTCGATCAACGAAACCCTGACCTGTCTCGAAAACGGCCTGCGTTTCGAGGTCGATCCGATCCAGGGTCAGAAGACCGGCTTCTTTCTCGATCAGCGCGATAATCGCGCCCGCGTCGAAAGGCTGGCCAAGGGCCGTCGCGTGTTGAATGTCTTCTCCTACAACGGCGGATTCTCGCTTGCGGCGGCGCGCGGTGGAGCCACCGAGGTCACCAGCATCGACCAGAGCGGCCATGCCCTCGCGTCCTCAGAGCGTAACTTCGCCCTTAATGCCCATATTCCGGGTATCGCGGCGGCGAAACATCTGACCATTGAGGATGACGCCTTCAAGGCGCTGACAGAATTGGTCAAACAGGGCAAGCAGTACGAACTGGTGATTATCGACCCGCCGGCCTTCGCTGTGCGCCGTTCCCAGGTCAAGGATGCCCTGCATGCCTATGGGCGGCTCGCCCAGTTGGGTGTACGACTGCTCGCTACCGATGGAGACATCGTGCTCGCCTCCTGCTCGAGCCCGGTCAGCCCCGCAGATTTTCGCCAGACGGTCTGTGATGCAGCCAGCCGCGCCGGACGTCCCCTGCGTCAGATCGAAGAGACTGGTCACGCCCTCGACCACCCCCTCGACTTTGCCGAAAGCCGCTACCTGAAGTGCCTGTTTGCCAAGGCCTAGACAGGGAGCAACACGTAGAACTCTGCCCTTCAGTTCTACGGCTTTACGGCCGGGCAGGTCATTCAAGGACCCTGTGCGGAGACATTTGCAATTCGTTCAGACTCTCTTCGACCAGCGGCAGGATATTCGCGACGATGATGGCGACTCCAACTGCGTTAGGATGGATCCCATCGCGCTGGTTCAACTCGGGACGGCCGGCGACCCCCTCCAGGAAAAAGGGGTAGAATGCAACGTCATGAGTTTGCGCCAGCTCGGGGTAGAGTTGGTCGAACTTGGTATAATAGACGCGGCCGAGGTTGCGCGGGGCGCGCATCCCGGCGAGTAAGGGTTTGACCCCGGCCTGCTTGAGGCGATTAAGGATGGCGGCGATATTTGCGCGGGTCCCGGCCGGATCGAGACCGCGTAGCGCATCGTTGGCGCCCAACTCGACGATCACCAGGGCGGGACGCTCGGCCAGGGTCCAGTCGAGACGCGCCAGGCCACCGGCGCTGGTGTCACCGGACACCCCGGCATTCTGCACCAGCACCCGATGCCCACGCTGGCGCAGGGCGGCCTCAAGCTGGGCCGGGAAGGCATCGGCCGCCGCCAAACCGTATCCGGCGGTCAAACTGTCACCGAGCACGGCAATCCGCAGGAGGGGACTCTCGGCCAGAGAGTTCAGCGGCAACATCAGCATCAGCAGGATAATAAACCAGAGCATTTTGGGAGAGCACATGCCAGAACCGATCGTGAAAATAGAAGATTTGCACCTCAGTCTAGTCGGTGGTGCCGGGCCGGTCAACATTCTATGTGGTATCGACCTGAGCATCGCAGCGGGCGAAACCATCAGCATCGTCGGACCCTCGGGTGCGGGCAAGACCACCCTGCTGATGGCGCTCTCCGGGCTGGAGCGACCTAGTTCGGGGCGGGTACAGGTTGCAGGGGTCGATCTGGGTACGGCTGACGAGGACGCACTCGCCCGTTTTCGGCGCCAGCATATCGGGATCGTCTTTCAATCCTTCCATCTGGTGCCGACCATGACCGCATTAGAAAATGTTGCCCTGCCGCTGGAATTTTCCGGCCAGCCGGACGCCCTGGAGCAGGCAGCCAGGGCCCTCGCCGCCACCGGTCTGGCCGAGCGCGTCGCCCACTTCCCCGGTGAACTCTCCGGCGGCGAGCAGCAACGCGTCGCCCTGGCACGTGCCTTCGTCGCGCGCCCCGCGCTGATCCTTGCCGACGAGCCGACCGGCAACCTCGACCGTGAAACCGGGCAGATGGTGATGGAACTGCTCTTCAATCTGCAACAGGAACTAAACACCACCCTGGTCCTGATTACCCACGATGAACATTTGGCTGGCCGCTGTCAGCGCAGCATCCGCATGGCCGACGGTACCCTCCAGCCAGCCAGCGGAGTCAAGCGATGAGAGAGCCCCCGGTTCTGTTGCAAGCCTTACGCCTGGCGCGCCGCGAACTGCGCAGCGGGCTACGCGGCTTCGGGGTTTTTCTGGCCTGTCTCTTTCTCGGTGTCTTCGCCATCAGTGCCATCGGCAGCTTCAGTGCCGCCGCCAAGGCGGGCCTGTTGGCCGATGCCAGCGCCCTGCTCGGCGGCGATCTGGAGATCCGCCGCATGCACCGCCCCTTCACCGAGCAACAGCGCAGCTTCTTCGCCGCCCAGGGCAAAGTCTCGGAGGTCAGCGAACTACGTACCATGGCCGGCAACCCCCTGAAGGATCTGCGCGCCCTGGTCGAGTTGAAGGCGGTTGATGGTCTCTATCCCCTCTACGGCCAGCTACACATCGAACCGCCCCAAGCGCTCGCCCAGGCGCTCGGAGAACAGGGTGCGCTGGTCGAGACCATGCTCCTGCAGCGGTTGGACCTGCAGATCGGCGATCAGCTGCAAATCGGCGATCTCAAACTGCTGATCAGCGGAGTCCTCAAGGCCGAACCGGACCGCGATGTCAGGCCCTTCTACCTCGGCCCGCGCGTCATGATCAGCAGCGAGAATCTGGCGGCCACCGGCCTGATCCGCCCGGGGAGCATGGTGACCTATCGCAGCCGCTTGCGCCTGGCCGATCCGAATCAGGCCGAACAGATCATCACCAGCCTGCAGCAGGAATACCCCCAGGCTGGCTGGCGCCTGCAGACCTGGCACAAGGCCGCGCCTCGGGTGCGCATGGTCCTCGACCGCCTGGGGACCAACCTGACCCTGCTCGGCCTCTGCGCCCTGTTGATCGGCGGGCTCGGGGTTGCAGGCGCGGTGCGCGGCTACCTGGACGGCAAGGTGATGCACATCGCGACGCTGAAATGTCTCGGCGCTTCCAGCCAGCTCATCTTCAGCGCCTACCTGCTGCAGATCCTGTTTCTCGGTGCTATCGGCGCCGGGGCCGGTCTCATCTGCGGGGCGGCACTCCCCTTCCTGCTTGCCTTCAGTATGGGCGAGCTGCTGCCGATTCCGTTGCAACCGGCGATCTATCCAACCGTCCTGTTGACCGCCGCCCTCTTCGGGCTGCTGATTGCGCTGCTCTTTTCCTTGAAGGAACTCGGCATCGCCCGGCGCGTATCACCGGCGCTCCTGTTTCGGGGTTACGCCGAGTCCAGCCGCAAGCAGCCAGGACGCAAGATCTGGCTCGCGATCATCCTGACTGCTGTGCTGCTGGCAGCCCTCGCCTATTTTTCGAGTGGGGATCGGCGTCTCGCCGGCTGGTTTATCCTCGGCGGCCTGGTCTGCTTCCTGATCTTCCGCCTACTGGCGACGGCCATGATCGGTCTCTGCCGCCGACTGCCGCGACCCGCCAACCCATCCCTACGCCTCGGCCTGGCCAATATTCATCGTCGCGGCTCACCCGCCAGCAGTGTGCTTTTTTCCCTCGGGCTGGGCCTGACGGCACTGGTGATGATCGCCCTGGTCCAGGCAAATTTGGGAGATCTGGTCAGCGACAGTCTACCCGAGCAGGCACCCGCCTTCTTCTTTCTCGATGTTCAGCCGGACCAGGTCAAGGATTTTGAACAGCGCCTCGCAACCCTGCCTGCGGTCACCAAGCTTGAGCGCTATCCGACTCTGCGCGGCCGGATCACTGCGATCAAGGGGATTGCGGTCG
This sequence comes from Geopsychrobacter sp., assembly GCA_012974425.1. Taxonomy (GTDB): domain Bacteria; phylum Desulfobacterota; class Desulfuromonadia; order Desulfuromonadales; family Geopsychrobacteraceae; genus Geopsychrobacter. The sequence goes on along the minus strand of JAAXQE010000176.1, from coordinate 963 downwards.
AACAGGCCAAGATCGCGCCCAACGTCCAGTGGGCGGTGCGCGGTGATCGCTTCCTGAGCTATGCCGCGCATCTGCCTGAGGGTGCCAGTCTGAGCGCCGGGAAATGGTGGTCAGTCGACCATCAGGGTCCACCTGAGATCTCGCTCACCGCCGACCTCGCCAAGGGGTTCAATCTGGCGGTCGGTGACAGTCTGACCGTCAACGTTCTCGGGCGCAGCATCACGGCCAAAGTCAGCAACCTGCGCAGCGTCGACTGGTCGAGCCTCGAACTCAATTTCGCCATCCTCTTCTCTCCCGGCGTCTTGGAGAATGCGCCCCAGACCCATCTGGCCGCCGCCCACGTCTCTGCCGCCGGCGAGGATGAGGTCTTCCGCGCCATCACCGCTCAGTTCCCCAACATCTCGGCCATCAGTACCCGCGAACTGCTGAGTAACGTCTCGCGTACCCTCGACCGGATCGGTTCGGCCTTCAACGCGATGGCGGCAGTCACCCTGCTGAGTGGCTTCCTGGTGCTGGCCGGCGCGGTCTCAGCCGATCAACACCGCAGGATTCACGATGCGGTGATCTTCAAGGTCTGCGGTGCCACGCGGCGCGATATCCTGCTCGCCTTCGCCACAGAGTTCGTCATTCTCGGCCTCGCCGCCGGGATCATCAGTGCCATCGCCGGAGGCCTCGCCGCCGCCGCGATCCTGAAAGGGCCGATGGATATCGCCTTCAGTCCACACCCGCTGGTGATCCTGGCAACCCTGGCAGCGGGCATCGCCCTGACCCTACTGCTGGGTCTGGCCGGAACCTGGAAGGCGCTGGGCCAGAAACCGGCGACCTATTTACGGGATGAATAGGCCGCCGCTAGCGAATCTGGCTGTCGCAGAAAACACAAAAAAATCCCCCTTAGCCAAGGGGGATTTTTTTGATGATCTGGTCTGTCCGCTGGTTAACAGCCGCTGCTGCCCAAGGGCCTAG
>JAAXQE010000267.1 GCA_012974425.1 Geopsychrobacter sp. | reverse complement strand
GGGTCAAGCAATCGATACCCCCTAAACCCTGTGCCGCTCCCGATAAAGCCCGGACATCTTGCTTTTTAACCGCTGAGAATGGTAAAAAAGTCCGTTAACTGGCTCTGGTGCTCTTTAGCCGAACATAAACTTCGCCGGGTTCTTGAACCTGAGGGCAGAGGCTTTGACTAACCCTCCCGACTTTCCCCTTGCATAGAAATTCATCATGACTCTCACGATCTTATTAGTTATCAGTTACCTGATTGGTGCCATCCCGACCGGGGTTGTTTTGACCCGTATGGTGGCTGGCGAAGATGTACGTAAAGCCGGCAGCGGCAACATTGGTGCGACCAACGTTTATCGCGTTGCCGGACGGACCATGGGCATTCTGACCCTGGTGGGTGACTGCCTCAAAGGGGTGCTCCCGGTGGTTGTGGCGAGCAATTACTTTGAGCTGGAAGTCAGCCAGATCGCCCTGGTCGCACTGGCGGCTTTTCTGGGTCACTGCTATCCGATCTACCTTGGCTTCAAGGGGGGGAAGGGGGTAGCGACGGCGCTGGGTATCTTTCTGGTACTTTCTCCGCTCTCGGTCCTTTGTGTGCTGGGCGTCTTCATTGCGGTGCTCTATATCTGGCGCTTCATCTCGCTGGCCTCTATCAGTGCCGCAGCGACTGTGCCTTTGCTGGTGCTGTTGTTTGAACAGTCGCCCCCGCTGGTTATGGCGACCCTGGTTATCGCGGGTATTGTAATCTGGCGGCATCGTGAAAACATTGCCCGTCTGCGCAGCGGCACCGAAAACCGCTTCAATCTCTAGGCAGAATCATGACTCTATGTCCCAGACAACGGCGACTCCTGGCACTTGCCATACTGCTCAGCATTGCCTTGGCTCTGAGTTGGTGGGGGCTCGCACCAGTCACCCCGCCGCCGAATACATCCCTGACTGTTAAGCCGGGCAGTTCGCTGATTCTGGTCGCCAGGCAGCTGGCCACCAAAAAAGTCATCCAATCGCCGCTGAGCCTGCGCCTGCTGGCGCAGCTGCAAAATCAGGAAGCCGCTATCCAGGCTGGCCAGTATTCCTTCACCCTGCCGGCCACCCCGAGTGAAGTGCTGCAACGCCTTGTCGCGGGCGACGTTGTGCAGATCAGCGTGACCATCCCGGAGGGGTTCAACCTGGAGCAGATTGCAGCCCGCCTGGAGCAGATGGGGATCGCCGAACAGAATGCGATCCTGAGTACGGCACGGAATCCTGAGGTCCTGAAGGAGTTAGGCATCGCTGCCCAATCGCTTGAGGGCTACCTCTTTCCCGAAACCTACCGTTTTGCCCCCGGCATCAGCGAATTTGAGCTGTTGCGCATGATGGTTGCCGAAAACAGGCGAGAGATCGAGCGTCTGCACAAAACTCTCACCGTCAAACCCCCACTGGAAATCCACCAGCTGCTCACTCTGGCCTCAATCATCCAGAAGGAGACCGGGCTGGACGAGGAGATGCCGCTGATCTCTGCGGTTTTTCATAATCGTTTGCAGCGCAACATACGGCTCCAGACCGACCCGACGGTTATCTACGGCATCGAGAATTTCAATGGCAACCTGACCCGCAAAGACCTGCAACGCCCATCGCCCTACAATACCTATCGGAATCGCGGCCTGCCGCCTGGCCCGATCGCCAGCCCAGGTTTTAAGGCGCTGCTTGCCGCAGCGCAACCGGCCGAAAGCAGCTATTTCTATTTCGTGGCGCGGGGCGATGGCAGTCATCAGTTTTCCAATACCCTGGTTGAACATAACCGTGCGGTGCGCAAGTACCAGCTGAAGCGTTAGGCGGAGGTTGCGGCTTTCTGTTAATATGGGAAATAAACTCTTAAGCGGGAGAATGACTTGAGCGACTACTACGAACGGGAAGATCTAAAAAGATTTGCCGAGATCGGCAAGGATGCCCCCGAGCTGGCCAACAAATTTTTCGATTACTATGGGGCGGTCTTCGCCGAAGGGGAGTTGAGCGCGCGCGAGAAGGCCCTGATTGCCCTCGGCGTTGCCCATGCGGTGCAGTGTCCCTACTGTATCGAGGCCTATACTACCTCCTGCCTTGAGAAGGGCTCGAATCTGGGCGAGATGACCGAGGCGGTGCATGTCGCCAACGCGATCCGCGGTGGGGCCTCGCTGGTACATGGGGTGCAGATGCGTAAACTGGCGGAAAAGGTTTCTCTCTAAATGTCCGATGCGCCACTCAACAGTTTTGAAATACGCCTCAGCCAGGCCCAGATCACCCTGGAACGGGATCTGACCCAGACCCTGCAGATCAATACCGGGCTGCTCTGTGATCTGCAGTGTCGACATTGTCACCTGTCGGCCGGACCGGACCGCAAGGAGATCATGAGTCGGCAGACCATGGATCAGGTGATCGCCTACGCCACAAGCAATCGTTTTACCTGCATCGATATTACCGGCGGCGCACCGGAGCTTATCCCGCAGATTGAACACCTGATCAGCGCGCTGGCGCCCTTGACAACACGACTGATGCTGCGCACCAACCTCACCGCCCTGTCACAACCCGGCAAGGAGCATCTCCTCGAGCTGTTACGTGATAATAAGGTGGTCCTGATTGCCTCATTTCCTTCGACCAATGAGGGTCAACTAGTGGCTCAGCGTGGCGCAGGCGTGATGGAACCCTCCCTGAGCATGCTCAAAAAGCTGAATGAGATTGGCTACGGTATCGCGGGGAGCGGATTGGAGCTCGATCTGGTGGCCAACCCTTCCGGGGCCTTCATGCCGACCGGCCAGGCTGCTGCCGAACGCAAGTTCAAGCGCGACCTGGCGCGCAAGTGGGATCTGCACTTCAACAACCTGTTCATCTTTGCCAATATGCCATTGGGACGCTTCGCCGACTGGTTGAAGCAGAGCGACAATCTTGAGCCCTACCTGGAGAAGCTGCAGGCTGGTTTCAACGCCTGTACCCTGGATGGCTTGATGTGCCGCTCTCTGGTCTCGGTGGCTTGGGATGGCATCCTCTACGATTGTGATTTCAACCAGGCGGCACATATCCCGCTCGGTGGAAAACCGACCCATATCAGTGAACTCGAGGGCCTACCGGAAAGGGGGACTGCCATTGCCGTTGGCGAGCATTGCTTTGCATGCACCGCCGGCTCTGGCTTTACCTGAGGCGGGGAGCAACCTGCCAGTTAGGCGGGTCAAAAAAAAAGGCCTCCTGCTTTTAGAAGCAGGAGGCCTTTTCGTTTATAGCAACAATCTCAGCCAGCCGAAATACTGACGAAGACCAGACCATCGGTCCCGCTATTTTCGATACCGTGTGACTCGCCGGCCGGAGCGACCAGCACCGTTCCGGGAGCAACCGCAACCGGCTCTTGATCCGCAGCGAGGTAATCACCCGTGCCTTCGAGAACCACCCAATAGTGATCTCCGGCATGGACATGGGGATGGATATGCTGGCCGGGGAGCAGGCACCAGAGGGTCATGCGTCCATGGGCCGTTTCAGCAAGGGCGACCTTGTTGGCTTTATCCTGGCTATAGGCAACTTTATCTTGATAGTTAGCGTATTGCACCAATAGCCCCCTTAGACTTTTTCCAACTGAACACCGATGCGGTTACAGCCATCCGCGAATAAGCCCTGAATGCCGAGTTCGGCAAAATGGTAGGGCGCAAAGATCAGACCAGCCGCCAGATTCGGATCGATCCTGACCGAACCACTGGTTGTCCCGATCCGACTGATCAGCTTGGCACGGCCACCATCGATGATACCGGCAGCGGCAGCATCGGCCGGGCTGACAGAGATAACTCCCTGGCTTTCGATCTCAAGCGGACCAGCCGCCCAAGTTGAGGTGGAACCGAAATGATAGATCGACTTGCCGCTGACCAACTGCAGACCGGTCTCGACCTCTTCGACCTTCGGCGTCTGATAGTGGAAGCCCTTGAGGGCTGGTCGATAGGGCTGCTTGAGGCAGGGACGATTCCGCTCCTCACCGGCGAAGCAGATATCGCCATAGAGCGAGCTGAGGCTGCTGACTTCGGCCAGAATCTCACTGCGGCTGATACTGATCGACTGCTTCTGCAGACGGGCGAAGAGACTGGCCAGAACTTCCCAATCCTCGCGCGCCTCACCTGGTGAAGAGATCGCCTTCTCGAGCGAACGAACCCGGTGATCGAGGGAGGTCACGCTGCCGCCCTTTTCGGCCCAGGAGGCGCCGGGCAGAACCACCTTGGCCAGCTTGGTGACCTCGGTCGGCAGGATATCCTGGACCACCAGGAAATCGACCTTTTCCAGAGCCTTGCGCCAGCGGTTGGCGTTAGGGAAGGTCAGTGGGTTGGTCGCGGCCAGGTAGAGGAACTTGATTGTGCCAGCCTCGATCCCTTCGAGAATCCCGATGGCATCCAGTCCGCCTGCGGGCAGTTCGGCCTGCCAGACCTTACCGAAACGTTCACGCGACTCTGCGTAGGGTTGATAGCCAGGGAGATACTCGGGACAGAGCCCCATATCGAGCATCCCCTGCATGTTGCCTTTTTCCTCGAGGGGGAAGAGACCACCGGCATCGCCACCGCGCAACGCGCCGCACAGGATGACCAGGTCGGAGATGGCGATCGACTTCTCATAGCCGCGCGCACTCTTGGTGATCTCGGCGCCGAAGATGATCGAAACCGTCTTGGCAGTGCCGAGGAGATCTGCAGTCTCTTCCAGCTGAGCGCGGGTCACCCCGGTCTTGCTGCAGACCGCATCGATATCGATGGCGTCGAGATGAAGCTTGAGCTCTTCTGGATTTTCGAGATATTGATTGAGGTAATCGCCGTCGAGCAGGTTACGCTCGTAAAGCATGCGGCTGATACCGTTGGCCAGCTCCAGTTCGGTGCCTGGCTTACAGGTCAGCGAAACATTGGCAAACTTGTTCAATTTGATCTTGCGCATGCCGGCAACGATCAGATTTGCATCGTTGCGCCGACAGGCGTTCTGCACCTGCCAGTCGACGGCCGGAGTTTCAGCGGTAGGATCAGCGCCGAAGACCAGCACTGCTTCCGACTTGCCGATGGCGCTGAGCAGGTTACTGGCACCACGCAAGCCCAGTACCGTTTCGGTGGCCTGCATGGCCCGCAGGGTGCCGAAGCGTGCTTCTGAGTCGATATTGTTGCTCCCCAGGCCGACCCGGAACATCTTCTGAAACAGATAATTTTCTTCGTTACTCAAGCGCGGCGAGCCAAACCCTGCCAGGGCCTGGGAGCCAACTGTGCTGCGAATCGCGTCGACCCCCTCGACAATCTTGTCGAAGGCTTGATCCCAGCTGACCGGTTTCTGGTCAAGTAACGGCCGGGTAAGCCGCTCGGCGTGATTCACATAGCCGTAACCGAAGGATCCGCCGATACAGAGGTTACCGTTATTTGTGGTCCCCTCATCGTCCGAAGTAATCCGGTAGATTTCATTGCCCTGGGTATTGATATCGATCTGGCAATGGCTGGGGCAAAAGGTACAAACCGATGGGGTCTTACGTAGCGCCCAGGGGCGTGCCTTGAACTTGAACAGCTTGGAGTTGAGTGTTCCGGTCGGGCAGACGGCGACACAGCTTCCGCAGAACTCGCAGTTGAGTGGCTTGCCATCAACCGTATCGATATAGGCGGCTTCCCCCTTGTTCTTAACCTCAAGTGCGCTGGCGCCAACCAGTTCATGACAAACCTTGACGCATTTTTCACAGAGGATGCAGCGCGACGGGACCTGCTGGATCAGTGGCCAGTCATTGATATCGGCGTGATTGAGGTTCTCCCCCGCAAAACGCTGAGCATCTACCCCAAGCTCATAACAACTGTTCTGCAGATCACATTCGCCACCGGCATCGCAGACCGGACAGTCGAGCGGATGATTAACCAGCGTCAGCTGGATCACCTGTTGACGGATCTTGTGCAATTTCTCTGTCTGGGTTGTGACGACCATACCCTCAATCGCCGGGGTATTGCAGGCCGTCATCGGCTTGTCGGCCCCCTCGATCTCAACCACGCAGACGCGACAGGCACCCGTCGGGGAGATCTTCTTCAGAAAGCAGAGTGTCGGAATTTTGATGCCGATCTTTTCGGCGGCCGCAAGGATGGTACCACCCTTGGCAATCTCTACGTCACGACCATCTATCTTGAGGTTGACCATGATTTCTCCACATCAGGCAAGCGGTCGAAGCTGATTCGACCCTTTCGCTCTGTATAAGCCGTTTTTATCAGCCAACTGCTATCATGCCGACGCGGTAACAGCGCAGACAGCGCTCAGCCTCGGCAACCGCCTGACTTTCAGGCATGGCAAGTTCGATTTCATCGTAATTCTGGGCCCGCTCGTGGCCATCAACCTTCGGCTGATGTTCACGGTGCAAGCCCCCGACCAGACCGGTCTCTTCGACCTTGTCAAACACGCCGAAGTTGTTCAGCACGTCTTCCATGGCGTCTTCCTGATCAAGATAGGCCTTGCCTTCGCTGAGATAACGGTCGATCGTCCGCGCCGCCCGGCGTCCATGGCCGACAGCCAGCACCACGGTCATGGCGCCATACTCGCAATCACCGCCGGCAAAAACGCCTTCGTTGTCGGTCATCATGGTGCCATTGTGGGTGACAATACTGCTCCAGCGGGTCTGCTCGATACCGTAATCACTGTCATCGAGATATGCCAGATCAGGATCCTGGCCGATCGCCGGGATAACCAGATCACAGGGGATGACATACTCACTGCCAGGAACCGGTGCAGGACGGCGGCGGCCTGAGTCATCCGGCTCACCCAACTCCATCACCACGACCTCAACGCCGACGACCTTACCATTTTCATGGATCAGGCGGGTCGGGTTGCGCAGGAACTCGAACTGGACGTTCTCTTCTTCGGCGTCATCGACCTCGTAAGATTCGGCCGGCATCTCCTTGCGCGTCCGGCGGTAGACCAGGATCGAATCTTCCGCACCTTCACGCAGAGCCACCCGCACGCAGTCGATCGCGGTATTACCCCCACCAACCACAATGACCCGCTTGGGGGTCACAATCGGCTCGCCGAGGGCTACCTTGCGCAGGTAGTTGATCCCGCCTTCGGAGAAGCCTTCATAGCCCTGATCTTCACCCTCGACGCCCATCGGTTTCGACTTGAAGGCACCGGTGCCAAGGAATACGGCATCATATTTTTCTTTGAGGTCGCGCAACGAAACATCGCGCCCCAATTTGGTGTTGAACTGGATATCAACCCCGAGGTCCTGAACAATTTTGATATCGCGGCGCAGCAGGTGGCGTGGCATCCGGTAGTCCGGAATACCGACCGCAACCGTTCCGCCCGGTTCGGGAAGCATGTCGATGATATCGACTGAGTAGCCTTCGAGAGCAAGATAGTAGGCACAGGTGACACCTGCAGGCCCGGCGCCAACGACGCTGACCCTCTTGCCCTTGCTCCGCTTTGGCAGCATGGGTGGTTGTTTGTGATGCATCCATTCATGGTCGGCGGCGACCCGTTTGAGAACCATGATACTGATCGGCTCATCAATCAGCGCACGCCGACAAGCGGTCTCACAGGGATGAGGACAAACGCGGCCACACACCGCCGGAATCGGCATATTACGCCGAATCGAACCGAGCGACTCATCGAAACGCCGGTCTTTGATCTCCTCGATGTAAGCCGGAATGTCGATATGCGCGGGACAACGGTCCATGCAGGGCGCGGTCAGCTTGTCGGCATATTTCAGGCCGTCCGCAGGAGTCTTCTCGCCACGCGCATAGGCCAGATAGTCGTCACGGAAATAGCGTACGGTATCGAACACCGGGATTGCGGCGGTCATACAGAGCGTACACTTACAACTGTCCAGCAGCAGGGACAGGTCTTCGATGGTCTGCAGATCTTCTTCCTGACCACGACCAGCCAGAATTCTCGCCAGAGTATCCTGTAGAACCTTGGTCCCCTTCTTGCCGGGAGTACATTTGCCGCAGCAGTATTTCTCCTGCACGCGCTTCATGTACTCGGCCGCCATGGCGACAACGTCAACTGTCCTGTCGAGCAGGATGATGCCATCCCAACCGATAAAACCCTTGACCTCACCCTCTTCAAGATATTGAGCCGGGAGCTTTATCTTCAACTCGCTTAAAGGCTGTGGTTGCCCCTGGCGGTTGTCGACAATTTTTCTCCCCCAGCTGGAAAAAATTACTTCTGACAAACTGGCCTCCTGTTAACCCGCTTCGACCCTCCGGAAAGGGGGGCCGAGAACCCCTTAAAAGGGGATAAATGTCCGATGAGTAGACGGTTTACAGTACCCGGAAATCGTATACAGTATGCAGGTAGATACCACAAACGGCAAGGCAAAATCAAGGTCATTTTTCCCCTTGCATGCTTCCCCTATATGAGTTCAACAGTCTGAAAACAGGAAGTTTTTTAGTAGCCATCGAGGAATTTAAGGAAAACTCGGCGGCGCCCCCTGCAGCTGCCATGTCCCGCGCTGTTTGCGGTCAGCCGGGATCAATGCCCAGTCCTGTTGCCATACCCAGTCTTTCACGCGGGTCGAAGGAAGCAGGTAATACGTAAGGATCAATTCACTCTGGGCGGTCCCCATTTTCTTATTCAGTCGACTATAGCGATATTCTGCGTCAACAATCTGCAGGTCGTCGAGCTGCTCAAAACTAGCGAGCAGCTTCTGGCGGTTATCCACCGTTAAATAAGTGGCCGCTCCCTGAAAATCAGTCCAGCGCATCGCCTGCAGAAAATTCGCACTCATACTCTGGTAACCCGGACCCAGGTCAACCTTCCGCGCACATCCGCTCAACAGAAAAACAAGCAACAAAACCGATGGTAAAAAATACTTTTTCACCTTAAATCCTCCCCATGAATCACTTGTTTCAAGCAGTTAGCCTAAACCTCAGGCTAAGGATATTTTTTTCCAGGTAAAGCCATGTTGCACAAGAAATCTCATCGGCTAAACTACCCTCCTGCGCCGATTTTGCGCGCTATCATAACATGATCATCCGATCTCGTCAGGCTGGGAATTGAATCAATGAAACAGCTAGAAATCTACACCAAGAACTATTGCCCCTATTGTCACCGTGCCAAGGAACTCTTGGGTATCAAGGGGATCTCTTTTATCGAATACGATATCACTAAGGATAGCAACATAGAAAACCAGATGCGTCAACGCACCGGGCTGCATAGCGTACCGCAGATATTCGTCAGCGCTCAGTACATCGGCGATTGCGATGATCTTTTTGCCCTCGATGAGCAGGGGCGACTCGATCTGCTGCTCGAGCAGGAGATCATGACCTGATACTCATTAGTGCTTATTGATTTATTCTGTGATTGCGCTATAGTGAACGGAACAGGCTTGTCGGAAAGTGTCTTAAAGCTGAACCTCAAGTGCCATACCAACACTATTGAACGCGAGATCTTGACTTATGCATCTACCCTGCTGCCGCCACACCCTCTGCCTCGTACTTTGTGTATTGGCTGCAACCCTCTTTCCCGGCAACCTCCTTGCCGATGAGCGGATCAACCGGCCAGCCTATCTGAGCATCTCAGTCGACCCGCAACTCTACGACTCCAACCTCTGGGCAACCTCGTACCAGGAGACCCTGGATCAGTTTTACTCCACCGAAACCGAGGACTTTGGTTACGGCCTCGCCGAAGGGCTGGAAAAAACGGTCATTCGTGGCCAGATCAAGGTTCTACCCGGCTACCGCATTGAGGATCAAAAGACTTTTCGCCAGGAGGGCGAACCGGACTCATTCCTGCTGACCCTCGACCTGCGCTACACCTATGGTCTGGGTAACAGCAGCCCATTGGCTGCCATGGCGACCTTCGGCACCTGCTTTCTCGCCTCACCGGTCAATATGTTCAGCTACAGCGCCCACCTTGAAGGCCACGTGGCGGTCTATTACGTCGATAAGGATCGCAAGAAGATCCGCGTTATCGGAAAAGGCTACATCAGCGAAAGCGTGCAAAAGGGTAACTTTTTTGATGCCCAGGAGATGGCCCAGGAGGTCAAGTGGATCCGCCACCTGACCCGCGACACCCTGGCCGATATGAAGAGTCAAATCCTGGCAGAACTCCCCTTGCAGATCCTGCAGCGCTCGTGGCGCAAGGTTGCCGATGAACTGAACCGCACCCCGACCGGGAAGCGCCAGCAGATGAATACCCGGAAAACACCACGCAAGGCTCGCAGCCTGACTGAAGCAGCCCCGAAAGCTCTGGCGCTGCCCGACATGATCCGCCAGGCCAGCCCCAGTGTCTTTAAGGTACTGACCGAAAAGAGTACCGGCAGTGGCTTCATCATCTCTGATCGCGGCTATGCCGTCACCAGCCTGCATGTTGTGGAGGGAGCCGACGAGATAAAAATTCAGTTCCTGCAAGGGAGCCCCCTGAAGGCCAGGATGATCCTGAGTGACGAGAAACTCGACATTGCTGTGCTCGCCATCCCGCCTGAGAATCTGGCCGTCCTGCAACTGGGCGAGTCCTCCTCAACAAATGTGGGGGATTCCAGCATCGCCATCGGCTATGGCGAAGAGGTCGGCCTCTCGGTAACCCCGACCACCATTGTACGGGTTGAAGAGTATCAGGGCGTTCCCCTGCTGCGCATCGATACTGAACTGGCTGCTGGGAACTCCGGCGGGCCATTGCTCGATAACTTCGGCCGGGTCATGGCGATAAATATCCGGCGCGCCGATGGCCAGAAAGAGAAGGTCTCCTTTGCTATCCCGATCGACGAGGCGAAGCGTTTCTTCAGCCATCTGCTCGATTAAAACAAAGAGGCCGCAGATTCACCTCTGCGGCCTCTTTATGGTTTCGATTATTCGCGGTGCGGATCAAAGCAAGGGCGCAAGACGCTGCAACAGTTGCCTGAGTATCCCGCCCGTCATCCCCCAGACGACACAATCCTCCAGGGTATAGAAATCGACCGGCAGACTGCGCCCGGCATGCTGCCAGTTCTCCTGATGGTAGATAGCCGGGTCGGCCAAGGCCGCCACGGGCAGTTCGATCAGCTCGGCAATTTCACCCGGTTCGAGGGAGAATTCCAGTTCGGTCGGCAACAGTCCGACATGGCAACTGACCCGATAATCATGGATCGAATAGCAATCATCCAACCGCCCGAGGTGTTCAACCAGGCTCGGGGCTATGCCGATCTCTTCGTGGCTCTCACGTAGCGCCGCCGACCAGTCATCGCCGTCAAGCGGCTCGACCCCACCACCGGGAAAAGAGATCTCGCCGCCATGGCGGGGCAGAAGAGCGCTACGCCTGGTCAGTAAGAGTTGCAGTTCTCCGTTATGCAGGCGAAGCGGCACAAGAACTGCGGCGGCGCGCATCCCTTTGAGCGGCAAGCTCTTCACCTCATGGCAGGCCAGTGCGGCCCTAAGTCTCGCAGACGTCATCCCTTGGCGGCATTCTCCTTGAGCCCAGCGATGGTTCCGGCATAATCATCGCTGCCGAAGACGGCACTCCCGGCGACGAAGACATCGGCGCCGGCCGCCGCAATCCGTCCGATGTTATCGAGCTTGACACCGCCATCGACCTCGAGTTCGATCTGCAGGCCACGCGCATCGATCATCTCACGTAGCTCCTTAATTTTCGGCAGACAACTTTCGATGAAGGACTGACCGCCGAAGCCTGGGTTGACCGACATGATCAGCACCAGATCTATATCGGCGAGAATCACCTCAAGGGTACTGACCGGAGTGGCTGGATTGATCGAAACTCCGGCTTGCTTGCCGAGACTCTTGATCAGTTGCACGGTGCGATGCAGATGGGAAACCGCCTCCTGATGCACGGTGATGATATCGGCACCGACCCGGGCAAATTCGGGGATATAGAGATCGGGATTTTCGATCATCAGATGGACGTCGAAGGGGATATCGGTCACCGGCCGCAGGCCACCAACCACCAGCGGTCCGATTGTGATGTTCGGCACAAAGTGCCCATCCATCACATCGACATGCACGTAATCGGCGCCAGCGGCGGCAATGGCACGAACCTCTTCACCCAGACGGGCAAAGTCGGCAGAGAGTATCGAGGGGGCTATCTTGACCATTTTGTGGTCCTCCTGGTGTTTATTCAGCTGCGTCGCCGCAGCTTTACGGCAAAAAATGCGTCCATTCCGTCATGGCGCTGGGGAAAGCTGCGCAAGGCTCCGCTTGGATCGAGGAGTGGTTGCCAGGCTTGGGGAATCTGTTCTGCAAACGACTCAGCGACAAACTCACGGTGGTTCTCGAGAAAGGTCTCGACAACCTGCGTCGTTTCGGCGCGACTGAAGGTACAAAGCGAGTAGAGCAGCACCCCGCCGGGTCGCACCAGGGGAGCGACGTTAAACAGAATCTTCAGCTGCAGGGCAGCCAACTCTTTAAGATCGACCGCCAGACGGGTCCAGCGACTCTCAGGATTACGCCGCAACACCCCCAGGCCGCTGCAGGGGGCATCGACCAGCACCCGATCGAAGCTCTCTATTTCGAGAAAATCGGGGAAATCCTGCAGATCGAACTGCCTGGCCTCAATCGAGGTGCAACCGTTCCGCGCCGCCCCCTGCAGCAGCAGATCGACCCGTTGTGGATGTAGTTCCAGGGCCTGAATCTGGGCGCGATTCCGGGTCAAGGCGGCGATGTGGGTGGTCTTGCCGCCCGGTGCGGCGCAGGCATCCAGGATCTTCTCCCCCGGCTGCGGATCGAGCAGATGCGCGATCAGCATACTCGCCTCGTCCTGCACCTGATACCAACCCTCGGCATCGCCCGGCAGCGCTCCGATGCCGCGCTGTTCGATGATCAACCCCTCCGGGGCATAGGCACATGGTCGATACGCAAACCCGGCCGCATCGAGGGCGGCCTTGAAACTTGCGGCATCGGTTTTCAGGGTATTGACGCGCAGGCTCATCGGCGCACCCTGGCTGAGCGCTTCACCCAGGGCCCGTGCCTCGGCATTCGGCAACTGACTCATGATCTCGCGTGCCAGCCATTTCGGCATGCTGCAGACATGCTCCAGGTAATCACGGACCTTCTCGGGCGGCGGCCAGCTTATCGCGTCGCGTTGTCGATCGAGGGCACGCAGGGTTCCATTGACCAGTCCGGCGAGCCGCTCCAAATCGAGTTTACGCGCCAGCTCTACGGTTTCATTGACCGCCGCGCGGACCGGAATCCGTTCCAGTTCGAGGAGTTGATAGGCCCCGATGCGCAGCAGTTGACGGGCAGCTGGCTCGAGCCTGTCGAAGGGCTGACGACTCACCTGAGTCAGGGCGAAATCTAGCCGCCCGCGCAGCCGCAGAATGCCATAGACCAGTTCGGTCAGCAGCGCACGGTCGCGCGGATCGGTGCCCCGATTGCGTTTGAGGACGGTATCAAGCGTACGGTCCGAATAGGCGCCCTGCTCGACCCTTTGTAAAATTTCAAAGGCGGCCCGGCGCGCATCCAGGGGATAATTATCAGTAGTCAATTTATACAGCCAATCCTTCTGAGTCGTGCGATGCGTTCTGCCAGCGGCAGGTGGGTGGAGAGGAGAGTTCTCATTCCTCCGGCCGAACTGCGGGGATCACATACTCTGCTAGCGCCTGTTCAACCTCGGGGAGCAGGACACCGGTATTGAAACAGGGGCCGTTCGGGCGCTTGTTGAGAATACCGATCACCGGCAGGGGATAAGCATCCCGGATCCCCGAGGTCAGATCGCGTTCGCAGGCCACCGCGATGATCAGCTTGGGGCGCTTCTCGACAATCAGCTTACGCGCCAGGGTGCCACCGGTGGCGACCGCCATTTCGATGCCAAATTTCTGGGCCAGCCCGAGCAGGCCGCTGATATCGCACTTGCCACAGCTCACGCACTTTTCAACATTACCGGTAATCTTGATTGCGCAGTCGAACATCTGGATACAGTGCGGCAGCAGGATCAGGGTACGCTCGGCCGGAACCCGCAATTTACGCGTATGCACCAGCTGGTTATTCAGCGCAATAAACGACTGCTGGAGCATGTCGCGGTCGACACCGAACAGCTTGCCGAGGGAGATAATCGCCGGGAAGAGGTAACGTACCACCAGCCCGCGCAACGGCTGGAGCATAAACAGATCGCGCCCGGAGAGCAGGGTCAACACCAGCAGACTGAGGCCACCCACGATAAAGAGCGAAAAAACGGTCAGAGCCATACCAAAAACAACTGGCAAAACCGGATGGATATTCTCCAGCCCGACGCTCGGCACCCACCAGAGCAGAAAAGTCAGGCCCAGCACCAGGCTGCCGCCGACGGCCAGCAGGAGAATAAACAGCCGCTTGCGCGGCTGCATTAGATGTTCTGTACCGGTCATGACTTTAAGCCTACTTCCCGAGTTGAGTGCCGGCAGGCAGGCTATGCCCGCGCAAAAAATCGCTGACTGCCATCTTGCGCTTACCCGGCAGTTGCAGCTCGCCGATCAGTAACACCCCCTCACCGCAGGCGACACTCACGCCGTTGTCGTTGGCGCCGATGATCGACCCTGCCTCACCCGCGCCGGTTGCGACCCGGGTCTTTGAGATCTTGAGGGTTTCGCCAGCCAGGCTGGTATAGGCCGCAGGCCAGGGATCGAGGCCACGCACCAGGTTGTGAATCCGCTGCGCGGACAAACTCCAATCGATCAGGCCGTCCTCTTTCTTCATCATCGCGGCATAGCAGGTCTCGGCATCATCCTGCTTCTCGGGCTCGAGCGTACCGGCGCAGAGTTGACGCAGGGTTTCATCCATCGCCTCACGCCCCAGGGGAGCCATGCGGTCATGCAGATGACCGGCGGTTTCGTCCGCACCGATGCTCAAAGTGCGCTTGATCAGCATGTCGCCGGTATCGAGGCCGACATCCATCAGCATGGTGGTGACTCCAGATTCGGTTTCACCGTCGACGATCACCTTGTTGATCGGTGCCGCGCCCCGATATTTCGGTAACAACGAGGCATGTACGTTGATGCAACCGTACTGTGGGATGTCGAGCACCGCCTGCGGCAGGATCTGGCCGTAGGCGACCACCACGATCAGGTCGGGCGCCAGGGCCTGCAACTCGGCAACGGCCGCCGGGGCGCGCAACTTCTGCGGTTGAAACACCGGGATATCGTGCTGCAGCGCCAGCTCCTTGACCGGTGGTGGGGTCAATTTCTTACCCCGCCCCTTGGGCCGATCCGGCTGGGTATAGACCCCGACCATCTGCACTCCGGCCTCAATCAGGCCGCGCAGGGTATCCAGAGCAAAATCAGGGGTTCCCATGAAAACGGTACGGATTGTCTGCGGGGTCATGCTTCGTCTCTCTGCTGCATCAGCTTCTGGTATTTCTTGCGGAAGATCGATCTTTTCAAGGGGGAGAGATGATCGACAAACAGGATTCCCTGCAGATGATCGATCTCATGCTGTATCGCCACGGCCAACAGGCCTTCAGCCTGGCGCCGCTGTGGGTTACCATCGAGATCCTGATAGTTCATCGTCACCCGCTCAAAACGCTTAACTGGAGCGTAGTATTCGGGGACCGAGAGGCAACCCTCCTCTTCGTAGGATTCGCCCTCTTTTTCGACAATTTCAGGATTCACCGCAACGATCAGATCGGCAGGATTATCCTTGCCGGAACAATCGATAACGATCAGACGCGTCAGCTCGCCAACCTGTGGGGCCGCCAAACCGACACCGGGGGCATCGTACATGGTTTCGGCCATATCCTGCGCCAGTTGCTTCAATGCAGCATCGAATTCGCTAACCGGGGCAGAGACCTTCTTCAGCAGCGGTTCAGGATAATGGAGGATTGTTCGAACGGCCATCGCCGGACTGTCCTTTCAACTAGGGTTAACAGAGTGAAACCCGCCGACCCTTTTTGGCACAGAAATCCCCGATCGTTACGCGGAAACCTCCGCTTGCCGGGGAGTTTCAGACTCTCTTTTCATGATACGTGGGACTCTGGTGGCAGTCAACCGAATCAGGGGCCTGCGCTATGGGAAGAACAAGAGTTTCAAGGCAAAAACTGCCACGGTTACTGTCACGACCTTCTTGATCCAGTCATGCCCCTTGTCGACGGCCAGTTTCGGGCCGAGCATGCCGCCGATCGAGTTGCCGGCCGCCAGGGCAAAACCAAGGGTATAATTGACCTGGTCATGATAGATGAAAACCCCGAGAGCGATAAAGGTGTAGGCAAAGATAACAAAGACCTTGATCGCGTTGATCCGCACCAGGTCGAGTCCATGCACCAGCAGGGCGGTAATCACCAGAAACCCGACCCCGGCCTGGACAAACCCACCGTAGACGCCGACGCCGAAGAAACTGATCACCAAAATTACTTTGCGCCAGACCCCAAAGTCAACCTCCTGCTGACGAAAACGCTTCATCGGATCGAGCGCGGTGAAGATCAACACCCCGAGCATGATCAGCGCCAGAATCCGCTTGAACATCAGCTCATCGAGATTGATCGCCAGGTTTGCGCCCAGCCAGCTGCCGAGCAGCGCCGGCGGGGTACAGAGCAGAGCCAGTTGCAGCGGCAGCACACCGCGCTGGCGAAACCCGCGAATCGCAAAAATATTCTGGCAGAGGATCGCGATCCGGTTGGTGCCGTTAGCCACCGCCGAAGGCAGACCCATGAAGATCAGCAACGGCAGGGTCAGCAGCGAGCCGCCCCCGGCCAGCACGTTGAGAATGCCGGCGACAATACCGACGCCAAAAAGGAGCGGGACTTGCCAGAAGAGTGGATCCATATAAAAGCAGTCCTTTAAATAGATGAGCCCAGAAACTCTTTATTCCCCAACCAGAGCCCGGATGACTTCCCCCGCCATGGTCAGGCCGAAGATCGGCGGGATATACGAAGAGCTCCCGAGGATGACGCGGCGATCTTCGCAACTCCAGCGCTGCTCCTCCTTGTTCGGGCAGACGCAGTTTTCGGCGCAGACCGCGGTCTCATCACTCAAGGGGCGGAACTCCTCGGTCGAATAGACAACCTGCACCCCCTTGGCGATGCCGCGCTTGCGCAACTCCTTGCGGATAATCCGCGCCAGGCGACATTTTTCGGTCTTGCTGATGTCGGCCACAGTGATCAGGGTCGGATCGAGCTTGTTGGCCGCCCCCATCGAACTGATGATCGGCAGCTCGCGCTGCACGCAACTTTCGAGCAGATGCAACTTGGCCGTGATGTGATCAATGCAGTCGAGTACATAGTCGTAACCCGGCCCGAGCAGCTCGTCACTCGCCTCGGCATCATAGAAACGATGGATCGCCTCAACTTCGGCCTGTGGGTTGATCTGCCGACAGCGCTCGGCCATCGCCTCAACCTTCTGCTGGCCGATGGTGCTGGTCAAGGCATGAATCTGCCGGTTGACATTGGTCACGCAGATCTCGTCAAAATCGACCAGGGTCAGTTGTCCGACTCCGGCCCGCGCCAGCGCCTCGGCCGCATAGCTGCCGACCCCGCCGATGCCGAAGATCGCGACCCTGGCAGCCTGCAGCCTATGCATAGCATCGCCACCGACCAGTAATTTCATGCGACTGAATCTATGTTCGCTCATGTTTTATCAATCCTATAATTTCAAAATTCGGCGGGCATTTGCCGTAGTGATCTTTGCTGTTTCTGCCAGTGTCCAACCACGCAATTCTGCAACTTTTTCGGCAACCTCAATCAATACTTCCGGCCCTGTCGCCATATCTGGCGCATCGGTCTCAAGCACCAACGCCGCGGCGGGAATCGCCTTAACTACCTCCGGCAGCCTGCGCGTATTCTCACGCAACAGCACCGGCCCGACCCCGACCAACAGACCAAGCTCAGTGGCCTGACGCGCCGTTTCAACACTGCCCGAGAAACCATGCAGGATACCGCCGACCTTGCCGACTCCAGACTGGCGCAATATTCCCAATACTTGGCCAATTTTTTTACGACAATGGATCAAAACCGGCAACCCGGCTGCGATGGCAATCTCGACCTGCCCTGAAAATGCCTGCTCCTGCAACTGCGGATCAACATCAAGCAGCGCATCCAGACCAATCTCGCCGAGCGCAATGACTTCAGATAAACAACACAGCTCACGCAGTCGCGCAGAGCGGGAAGCGTTCCACTCGGCGGCAGACATCGGGTGCAGCCCCGGCGCAGCATAGACAGTCTGATGCCGCTGGGCAAGATCGATGAGTTTATCCCAGTCACCAGAACGCACCCCGGGTTGCAACAGCAGCTCAATACCAGAGTCTGCCGCAGTCTCGATCCGGCGTTGCGCTGGTTCAATCCACTCCGGCGCCAACAGATGAATATGGGTATCACAGAACACCATGATTGCATCCTACTTCCTTTGGACTCCGCAGGGCAATGCTCTGCGGAGTCCAATCTGATAAAGCAAAAGGCCACCCGAAACAAGGAGGAACCGATGCGCGAACTTCTGAGCTTTATGTTGGTCTTAACTCTCGCCCTTCCCGCACTCTCCGCTGATGGCATAATCCGCCTTTCCAGCGCGCATTCAGTCATTGCGACCACCGATCGCTTGGTCAATATCCTTGAACGCAAAGGGATGACGATTTTCAACCGGATCGATCACACCGCCGCCGCGCAGAAGGTCGGCATCCAGCTACGTCCGACAACCCTGGTGATTTTCGGCAACCCCAAGGTAGGTAGTCCGTTGATAAAATGCACTCAAGCAACGGGTCTCGATCTGCCGCAAAAAGCCTTGATCTCAGAGGATGAGAACGGGAAGGTCTGGCTTTCGTACAATGATCCCTCCTACCTGAAAGATCGCCATCAGATCGAGGGCTGTGATGAGGTCCTGAAAAATATCAGCGGCGAGCTGTATAATTTCGCAACGGGGGCAACTGCAAAATAGG
>JAAXQE010000042.1 GCA_012974425.1 Geopsychrobacter sp. | reverse complement strand
GACAGAGCGACCCGCGACCCGGTCTGCAGGAACTGCTAAGACCTGGCGCAACTCTGATTGAAAAGGAGATCTGCGAAGTATCACACGGGGTGATATTCTTGACGATCTCCTTGCGGGGCAAGGACGGTACACCCTGGCGGGGTGTCGCCTAAACACTCTTCAGGGTACTGTGTTTTAAGCTTGAGGTCAAATCGGGAAGTTTTTCCTTTAATAGCAGGGCCGGTTCAAATTGACAGCAGAGCCCGATTTGCCTTATAAAAAGATCGATCAATTTATGAATCCAGGCCAGCGGGAGGGCGGGGCGTATCAAAAGCGTGGCGGGCATAATCAGGGAACGGCTGTTTGTCAGTTTAGACCCACATGGCTCAAAAGGAATTTAGGCGTGGCCAAAAAATCAATGGTTGTTAGCGGTGAGTCTCTTGCCCGACAGGGTTATTGCCGGATCAGTAAGCGCAAGAACGTTGTCGCGCGGATAGACGTTGAAAATTGGGTCGAGGTGTTTGCTGCCCATTTCGGCAAAACCCTGCATGAAATGTTCAGCGAGATTTTAGCAAATCCCGGCCATTACGAAGACCTGTTCCGCCGCGAATGGAGCAAGGATCACCTCGATGTCAGTTTGACGACGGCCCGTACGGTACCCTCCAGCTTTGAGTGCGCGGTCGGCTACGAGGAGAAGGACGAGCTCCCGGATTAAGGGGACGTTTTCCGCACCATCCGAGAAAGTCTCAACAGCTATCTCCCCTTAAGGAGCCTGTCCGGCACGCCGACAGGCTCCTTGTTTTCTCTCTTCCTTTGTGAGGAAAGTCCCATGGCTCTGCCCTGGAAGATACTCGACCGATTCATCAGCGAAGATGAGGGCGTTCTCGAACTGCGTCAGCGCGGGGCGGCCGATTTTATTATCTCCCTCGGCAGTCAGGTCTTGATGAACAGCAAGGCGCAACGTTCCGAAATAGCGCTCGGTGAACTGGGCTGTCGTGGACTTAAGCAGGCCTCAGGACCTCGGGTTCTGGTGGGCGGCTTAGGGATGGCTATCACTCTGCGTGCTGTACTTGACGCCCTGCCCGAGTCTGCTCAGGTTGTGGTTGCCGAACTCAATCCCAAGATTCTGGAATGGTGCCTCGGGCCACTCGCCGAACTGACGGCTGGGGCTGCCGCCGATCCGCGGGTCAGGGTCGAGATTGGCGACGTCGCCGAGCTGATCCGGCAAGAGCGCAGCGGCGGGTTTGATGCGGTCGTTCTCGATCTCTATCGAGGCCCCCATCCCCAGACCGACTGGCACAAGGATCCACTTTACGGAAGCCGTGCGATTGAACGGGTCCGCTTGATTCTCAAGCCGGGTGGAACCTTTGCCGTCTGGGGTGAAAATCCCGATGCGAACTTCACCAAGCGCCTTGCCGCCGCTGGCTTTAGCGTGCGTTGCGAACGGCCCGGTAAGGGTGGCTATCGTCATGCCGTCTGGCTCGCCGAAAAGAAGTAGTCCCAAAAATCATAGCTTGCCCTCTTCAAGGGTGAGAAGCTAAACAAACAAATACCCCTATATCGGGGAGAGGAATCGGTGTGGAAGAATTTGATTTGAATGGGCGTGAGTTTGTCGAGCTGTGCAATCTGCTTAAGTTGCTTGGCCTCAGCTCCAGTGGCGGGACCGCCAAGCAGCTGATTGCCGATGGACAGGTCCTGGTCGACGGGCAGGTCGAATTACGCAAGCGCTGTAAGGTCCGTGTGGGGCAGGTTGTCGAGTTCGGTGGGCAGCGGATCCTGATCACCTAGTCGGGACTTTTCCTGCACGGTATCCTCCCCAAAATTTCTATACTGGGCTATGCACTTAACTCCACTGGGCCCAGTTATTTAGATATACATTTCTTTGGGAATGCACATTTATTCAATGTTAGCCATACCCTCGTCTCAAAATTCACAGGACAAGTGAGATTGGCCGCAACTCCGATCTGACACAACTTTAGAGACATCCTATCCGTGGTAAATGCGCCAATTTCAGAACTTTCAATATTCGAGATCAGTAACATCTCCCAGCCTAAGTGTGCCGCTTTGCAGGGTATTTAGTAACTTTTGAATCACTTAGGATTTGAGAAATCAAAACAATCCAGAACAAGATTCAAGACGGTTTCCCTCAGTCAAAACTTACTACTCTTGAAAGTCAGCCTAGCCAATCCAAATTACTTTTCAAAAATGAAACCCTGATTTTGGAACGCATTAATCAGTAGCGCGGTCCTTTACGTCCGCTGACTTAAATTGTTGACGCAGGTATTGTATTACCTCCCGATCCAGCGGGAATTGGCCCGGCCATTTCCGAGTCTTTGGTTGTTCGTTGGATAGTTCCTCGCTCGTTACGACTACGCGCAGGCCGAAGGGGGTCTGTATCTCGATGGCGTTCTTGTCGGCCACTTGGTGGGAACCGTCCAGCTTTAGGGCAACGGTGCCCGAATCGGTGATCAGTTTTCGGTTGGCAAGTCGTTCTTCCCGGTTGGACATACAGACGCCACGACAGAAACCGCATACGCTGTAATAGAACCAGTCGGGATCGAAGACCGCCTGCCGATAATTGTTAAAGCTGTTGTCGGCGCCCTGCATCTGAGGGTCCGCCTTTTGAAGACTGATACAGAGCGCGTCAAGCTCCTGCTTTTCTTCGGGCATCGTGCGGCCAAGTCGGTAGGGACTCCAGTTGGACCAAGTTTGGGAAGCTGCTAATCCCTCATATCCAGTGCAGCCGATCCAGCAACAGGTGTTGGGCCGCTTACGGGATATGGTTTCAGTAACGCCGGCGACTGTAACTTGAGTCGATGCCTTGGAGTGAATCATTTCTACAGGGCAGACCAGGCTGCACATTTTGCATCTGTCGCAGGGATGTTCTTTATCCGGAATGGGTGTGTCAGGCGCCAAAATCGCGGAGGTCATAACAGTCCCAAGCTCAACGAGGGCTCCGTGTTTCCTTGTCAGCAAATTTCCGCTCCAGCCCAAACGCCCGATCCCTGCTGCCAGGGCCCCATAGCGGTGAGAAAAATCTGGATAAAACTCAGTCATCTCTGTCACATCGGCAGCGGCATCCTCAGGTCGATATTTGCTGTTGGGGTCTACGTTGATGGCTTGGTAGCCTTCCGATCCTAGTTGTTCGACAAGCGCATCGCCGATTTTATAAAGCGTCTGCGCAATGGCTTTTCGGTTATCGCAGTGAGGTTGCCACTTTTTTTTGCTGATGAAATCTTTTGCGATATTCCTATCCAGCGAAACCGCAAAAGAAATAACCGAGTTCGCAGATGGCAAAAGGTAGCATGGATCGGCTGAGGGTGGACCGTCTGCAAGAATATCTCTTGAGGTTATACCGACCAAATCAGCACCAAGGCTCAAAGCCAAGGATTTCAGTTTCGTTTCAGCAAACCCCATAGGTATCTCTCCTTAGAACGATTCTGTTGCCAACGGCTAACGATAATCCCATCTCTTGCACGTTCTCATATATCTGGTGAAATGGCCCACTTTTTCAACACCCTATTTCCTGCAGCGCTGGGTCTTGAAATGAATTTACAGAAACAATGATGCACTACCGACTGCCCCCAGGATCAATTGCTTAATTGGATTCTACTTGAGGCGACAACAACCCTGGCACAGGGGGCTTTGCAGGGGGATTGCGGCTGATTAACAACTCTTTCCCATAAACCACGACATATAGAACAGCAAAACCCCGCCTAGCGAACGAGGCGGGGTTTTCTGATTTATCAGGAGAAATAAGACTGAACTCGGCTGTTAACAATAAAGGCACAATTAGTTGCGTGTTGAAAAATGTCTGTTACGATTGCCTAATGTTGATTTCCCAACCACCTTCAAGGAGAACGTCATGAAGCAAAGTTATCTGATTCGCACTCTGGGCCTGATCGTCGGTCTGCTCTTCGTCGGAGTTACCGCCCAGGCGGCCACGACCCTGACCAGCGTCAAAACGGACAAGCCGATTCTGCTCTCGGGTGCGGTTGACAACGCCTGGCAGAAGGCCGCCCCACTGAAGGTAACCCTGGACAACCTCCCCTATGAGCCGAACAATGGTTACGCAGGAATGAAAGAGACCGCCGTCACCATGAAGTCGCTCTATGACGATGAGTACATCTATTTTCTGCTCCAGTACAAGGATCCCACCAAGAGTCTGGCACGCTTCCCCTGGATTAAGCAGCAGGACGGTTCCTGGAAGCAGATGTCGAATAAGGATCAGACCGGGCACGACAACACCTACTACGAAGATAAGTTCGCTCTGTTCTGGAACATCAATACCAAGGGTTTTGCTGAAGAGGGCTGCGCGATCTCCTGCCACATGGACGTTGAAGGTGACACCTCGGCTGGACGTAAATTCACTAACAATCCTGGCGAGACCATCGACATGTGGCACGTCAAGAACGTACGGACCAGTCCTCTGGGACAGATCGATGACCAGTACATGGACAGCACTAATAACGGCAAAGCCAACAAAGGCTTTGGTCGCAAGGGAGACACCAAGTCCGGCGGCGGCTACGTGAACAATGTCAACAAGGACAAGACTGGCCCGGCGTACATGAACTTCCCGCCCAGCGAGAAAGCCAAGTACTATGTTCTTCCTAGCCTGAAGACCCCCTTCGTCGACATCTTCAAGCCTGGCGACGTGGTACCTGGGATCGTCATCGATGCCTTTCAGGGCCAGCGTGCCGATATTGAGATGCGCAACAAGTGGGACAAGGGTGTCTGGACTCTGGAGATCCGCCGGAAGCTGGTGACCAGCGGTGACATGGCCAAGATTCAGGATGTCCAGTTTGACGACCTGAGCAAGGCCTATAGCTTCGGCATCTCGGTCTTCGACAACAGCCAGATTAACCACCTGTACCATGATGATGTGCTGACGTTGAGATTTAAGTAATACTCGCAAACAATTCGTGTCAACAAAAGCCCGCCGGAGAATCTGCCTCTGGTGGACTTGGAGCTCTCCCTGGTCAGGATCCACCTCTCTGGCCAGGGACTTTTTTCACTGAATCGATGAGCTCCGTCAGCATTTTTTCAATTCCTAGATTGCACCATTCACATCACATGAAAGCCCCGGCCTGTTTATACGGGCCGAGGCTTTCCTATGAGTTATTCTATATTGCTGTCCCGCTTCACCTTAGGATTTAAAAAATACATCTCTCAGCAGGAGATCCGTCTCACAACTCCTAATTTCTGAGGCACACGTGAGCGATGTGCCTACTTCACTGTCGCCACAATTCAATCTGCTGTGGAGTCAAGTGCATGCCCCAGCTTCTATATATAAAAAGCCCCGCCATTTTTGGCGGGGCTTTTTTGTTCATCTTTCCCGTGTCGTTTCAAGCCTTAG
>JAAXQE010000277.1 GCA_012974425.1 Geopsychrobacter sp. | reverse complement strand
AAGTTGTCCCAGGGTAAGCCATTCGGTAAATCTCACGTGTCTAAAGGGTTATGAGGCAAGGGGGAGTTAAGTGCATGACCCAGTAAAAAAAAGCCCCGGTCAAACGACCGGGGCTTTTTTGTTAATCAATACCGGTAGTGATTCGGCTTATATGGTCCGTCTACCGGGATGTCGATGTAGGCCGACTGTTCAGGAGTCAGGGTGGTGAGCTTGGCGCCCAGTTTGCCGAGGTGCAGACGGGCGACCTTCTCGTCGAGCAGCTTCGGCAGGACGAAGACGCCGTTTTCGTAACTCTCACCGTTGGTGTACAGCTCGATCTGCGCCATGACCTGGTTGGTGAAGGAGTTGGACATGACAAAGCTCGGGTGACCGGTGGCGCAACCCAGGTTGAGCAGGCGCCCTTCAGCCAGGACGATCACCGCATGGCCATCGGCGAACAGCCACTGATCGACCTGGTTGCCGTGCTCGACCGGATTCTTGATGTTGATCTTCTGGATACCGGGGGTCTTGGCCAGGCTGGCCATGTCGATTTCATTGTCGAAGTGACCGATATTGCCGACAATGGCATTGTGCTTCATCCGCGCCATGTGACTGGCGGTGATGATATTGAAGTTGCCGGTGGTGGTGACGAAGATATCGGCATCGGCGACCACATCCTCAAGGGTGTTGACCTCATAACCTTCCATCAACGCCTGCAGTGCGCAGATCGGATCGATCTCGGTCACGATGACGCGGGCGCCCTGCCCGCGCAGCGACTGACAGCAACCCTTGCCGACATCGCCATAGCCACAGACTACCGCGACCTTGCCCGAGATCATCACGTCGGTGGCGCGCATGATGCCGTCGACCAGTGAGTGGCGACAGCCGTAGACGTTGTCGAACTTGCTCTTGGTGACCGCATCGTTGACATTCATTGCCGGGAAGGGCAACAGACCGTCACGCTGCAGTTGATAGAGACGATGGACCCCGGTAGTGGTCTCTTCGGTGACACCCTTGATCGAGTCCTGAATGGCGGCCCAATCGATACGCTTTTCACCAATTGAGGCCTGAAGGCTGGTGATCAGTTCGACCACATCCTCAGGATCGTTAGCGGCGATAACCGGCACGCCCTGCTTCTGCCACTCGGCGCCTTTTAAGACCATCATGGTCGCATCGCCACCATCATCAAGGATCATGTTCGGCAGCTGGCCGTCCGGCCAGTTGAGGGCCTGCTCGGTACACCACCAGTATTCGGCCAGAGTCTCGCCCTTCCAGGCGTAAACCGGAATCCCCGCGGCGGCGATGGCGGCGGCGGCGTGATCCTGGGTCGAGAAGATGTTGCAGGACGCCCAACGTACCTCGGCGCCAAGCTCAACCAGGGTCTCGATCAAGACTGCGGTCTGAATGGTCATATGCAAGGAACCGGTAATCCGCGCGCCGCTCAGCGGTTTGGCTGCACCGAACTCCGCGCGCAACGCCATCAGGCCCGGCATCTCGACCTCGGCCATGCCAATCTCACGCCGTCCGAAAGCGGCCTGTTGCATATCCATGACCCTGTAATCAGTAAATTCACTCATCGTCTTAACAACTCCTTGTTGCGTTTGTTTTCGCCTGGGGTAGGCGGAAATTATGGTTTTTTAAATCCTGTCAGCATAACGCTATATTCCGATTTTGCACCTGCCAGTATCTCACAAAAAACTTTATCAAACCCGGTCTGTTCCCCCCAACCGAGTAATTCCTCTGCGGTAAATCCGAGCCACTGATCGGCCAATTGGTCACGCATCCACTCATCCTGATGACGCAACAGGTCGGCTATCAACAGCAGTCCCCCCGGCTGTAAGACGCGAAAGATCTCGCGCAAGACCGTCAACGGATCGGAGGCATGATGCAAGACCATATTAAGGACCGTGCTATCGACCGACACCGTTTCGAGGGGCAGATGCTCCATCTCGCCCAAACGCAGATCGATCTGCTCAAGACCGGCGCCCTGCAACCGCAGACGCGCAGCAGCCAGCATGGCCGGGGCATGATCTACCCCGATGACCATCTCACTCCGGGAGTGTAGGGCCTGGAGCAGCCCACCGGTGCCGACCCCAACCTCGAGCAGACAGCGCGATTGCGGCAAGCTTGCCAGCAGACGCTCGGCATAATTCGGCGTGGGCAATAACTGCCGGGCCAACTGGTCCCAGTCGCGCGCATGGCGATCGAAGAAGAGCTGGTTGCGCTCGCGCCTTGCCGCCAGTACTGTGGCCACCGCAGCCCGATCCGCTGCCGCTTCGGCGAGCTGCGCAAACCCTCCCTCCAGCAGGGGGAGCAAACGCTCGGCAAGCGGGTCGCTCGGCTGCAGACGATAATAGGCCCAGGTCCCCTCACGCTTGACCGCCAACAGACCGACCTCAAGCAGAATCTTCAGATGACGCGATATACGCGACTGTCCCATACCCAGGACCTCAAGCAGCTCCTGAACGGTAAATTCCCCCTGCTGCAAAATATTCAGCAGCCGCAAACGGGTCGGGTCGGCCAACGATTTAAAAAGCTCGAGCATGCATAGATCCACTTTAGCGCCAATGACTATATCAACTTTTCTTGATTTATACGGAAATAGCACCATAGGTCAAGCATTATAATGCCTATGCCGCGACTATAATCACTTGCGGCAGACAGGCCGAGCACGACAACCCAAGAAAAAGCAGACACCCCAGGACAGGATATCGACATCCTCCCGATGGGCTCGCGGCCGTCAGCAATCATCAACATCCCTTCAGCCGCTTGTATCTTTGCGACGCAATGAGATAATGATCACAGTAGAGTAGATGATGGATGGCTATGGACGAGATCAGCTCATTTCTATTGTCAGTGATTGAATCTTCCGACGATGCGATTATCGGCCTGAAACCTGACGGCCAGATAATCAGCTGGAATGCCGGTGCCGAGCGGATCTATGGGCTTGCCGCTGCTGAGATGCTCGGCACATCGATTACCCGCCTCTCCCTTCCTGAGCGTAGCGACGAAACAAGCTTGATTCTTGTCCGCATCCTCAACGGCGAAAGAATTCGTCACTTCCAGACCACCCACCTTAAAAAAGCGGAAATCCCCACCCCCGTCTCGCTTTCGATCTCGCCGGTCTTCGACAATCTGAACCGCGTTGTCGGGGCATCCTTCATTGCCCGCGATCTGAGCCATCAATTCCATTTCGAGAAAAGCCTGCATGAGACAGAACAGCGCTATCAGCAACTCAAAGCGTCGCTCGAACTGGCGCAGCAGATTCAGGAAACCCTGCTCCCCTCAATTAGCGCTATTTCCTGCGATCTCGATATGCATGTCAAAACCCGCTATTCCGAGGATATCGGCGGCGACTATTACGATCTCTTCCGACCAGACGCCTATCCCGAGCATCTTCTCGGGCTTGCGGTCGGAGATGTCACTGGTCATGGCACCGGCGCAGCACTCTTGATGGCGATGGCCAAGGGGGTTCTGCAGACCGAAGTCGAACACTCCCCCTTCAACCTGGTAGCGCTGATGAACAGTTTGAATCAGTTCTTCAATCGCTACGTTGAAGCCGGGCAGCTCATGACGCTTTTTTTAGCTCTCATCGATGTGCGCACCCGCTATCTCAACTGGTGCTCAGCTGGCCAGGGGCCGGTCTACATCTACCATCCGAAAGAACAATGCTTTGAAGAGCTCAACTGTACAGGCCCGCCCCTCGGGGTGCTTGAGGAGCCGGAGTTCGAGAGTCAGTTCAGAATGTTGCGCGACGCTGATATTCTGATCATCGGCACAGACGGGCTCTGGGAAGCGCGCAATCCGCAGGGAGAGATGTTCTCTATCGAGCGGGTTCGGCAACTGCTGGCGACCTGGCACCACAAGAGCGCAGAAGAGATCTGTGAAGGGATCTTGGCGCGGGTGAAAAAATTTACGGCACAGGATGAACTGAACGATGACACCAGTCTGATGATCATCAAGATCCCCGACCGCCCCCGGCTAACCGGTACGCCGATCTGAACAGGTGAACAGGAGAGTAGCGAAGCCAAAAAGTCTCACAAACAAAAAAAGGCAGATTGCGCTTAAGCAATCTGCCTTTTTTTATCGATTCAAAAGATGAGTGCTCTAGAGAATCTCGACCAACTCAAACTCGTAGGTCAACTCTTCCCCGGCCAGCGGGTGATTGGTGTCGAGACTAACCTCTTCGTCGGTCACCTCGATCATCGTGACCATATAAAGCTCCTCATCGTCACCAGACACCTCGAGGGTCAAACCGACCTCCGGGGTAATATCTTCGGGAAGTTCGCTGCGCTCGATGCTGAAGACGTTTTCCGGATCGTACTCACCGAAGGCGTCCTCCACAGCGATAACCACAGTCTTCTTTTCGCCGTCCTGCATGCCGACCAAAGCCTCTTCGATCGGGACATAGAGTTCACCCTCGCCGATGATCAATTCCATCGGGCCATGCTCATGACAGCAATCTTCATCGCTGCATGCGTCCTCTTCGGGAAGAGCGTAGGTGCTGTCGATAATGGTTCCGTCGGCCAACTTGCCGATAAAGTTAACTTTGACTTTGTCTGATTTTTTTGCTTGTGCCATTGGTTTTCCTTCCATAGCTAATTTTGGATTGCGCGGTTTTAGCACAGCGGCAAAAAGAAAGGAAGGGGCCACCATCAGCCTATACTCGACAGAAAAAGGGAAGCACTCTCAATTAATTCCACAGAATAAGTTCAACCGGAGCCACAATCGCATCCGCCCCGGTCGGCAAATCTGCCAACAAGGCACCGGAGATATAGTGCAATAGCGCTACCGCACCCAAGGGAGCAAGCTCGATAAACTTTATGGCCATACCTGCAGTTGAGGTTAGCACCTCGGGACAGGATCCCTTCTGGTAGATAACCATCCCTTTAATTATCGGCAATCAGCCTGCCCGGGCCTTGCGAGCAACAAACAGCGCGCAGAATTTTTATCCTGCGGCCACTAGACCATCAATCCAACCAATACTGCCCTGGCGACTTCGGCGTCATCTCTTTTCCCGCGACTCATATCCCCCGCCAGGTTCCAGATGGGATCCGGGCCTAATTGTCACCGTTGGGTTCGAGTCCCCCTTATCGGACCAGCGCTATTCCGGAACCGAGGCAATGCGGTTGCGACCCAACGCCTTGGCCTGATAAAGGGCCTTGTCGGCCATGGCAATCAAACCCTGCGGGGTTTGAGCTACGCATGGAATCAAGGTGGCCACCCCCAGACTGATGCTGACGAAATCACTCACCGCCGACTCCTGGTGTTCAATCTCTAACTCTCCGATCGCGGCAAGGACCCGGCGCCCCACCGCAAACGCTCCGTCCAGGGCGGTACGCGGAAGAAGTAGCGCAAACTCTTCACCACCGTAGCGGGCGGCCAGATCAGCCGGGCGCAACATCGCCTCGTCCAGCGCCTTACCTACTCGCCGCAGGCAATCATCACCGGCCTGATGGCCATAATGATCATTGAATTTCTTAAAGAAATCGATATCCCCCATCAGCAGCGACAAGGGTTCCCTCTCACGCGCAAGCCACCGCCACTCCTTCTCCATAACCTCATCCAGGCAGCGGCGATTGGCAATCTGGGTCAGTCCGTCGGTCCGCGCCATCTGCTCTAACACTACATTCGCCGCGGCCAATTCGTGCTCAGCCCTCTTGCGACTGGTGATGTCCTTGAACTGCACGACAATCCCCTTGGAACCATCAAGGGTGATCAAGGGTGCGGTACTCAAAATAAAATCACCGTTCTCCACCGACGTGGTAGAGAGCTGGATATCATATTCGAGCTTTTCATCCTTCCCGGCGAGTAAAGGACAGGTATCCCCCTCACAGCGATGATAATGAAGAATGTCACGACACTGCCGACCCACGACCTCAGAAACTGGTCTTCCTAACAATTCGAGAATCGACGGATTTGCGCGCACCACAACACCATCCTCGCGCACCACCCAGAGAGCATCAGTGCAAGCAGAAAATACCTGTTCAAGCTCCATACTCGACATCTCGGCCCGCAACGACTTGGCATTGCTGTCACCGATAATGCGCTCCATACTCCCCTGTATCACCTGCAACTGTTCACAACTGTCGCGAAGCTGGCGATTTTCTTCCTCCAGTGATTTAAGCTGCTTTTTCAGCTCTTCAATCGGCTCTGCCACGCCAGCTCCTTTAGAAACTTATAATATAGAGCCCAAAGATAGATTAAACCGGACAAATCAGCAATCCAGAAATCAATATAAAGATATAAAAGAAGTTATGACAGCTTGGCTCAAGAAATGAAATCCTGCTCGCTGCATGATTCTGGTCTGAGCCTGGAACAATACCTTCAAGGAGGATCGATCGTTGCGCGCTTGACTTACAGGTACTCCTAATCGAAATTCCTGGTCGTTGGCCGGGCTGAGCGCTCGGTAAGCGATAATGCGAGCCAAGCGGTATAAAACCAGAGCCACAGCAGCAGAGTTGCAGCCAAGCGTCCGGGGAGATTATTTGTCAGCAGATTATAGAGTGGCTCAAACAATTTGACCCAGGACATCTTTCCTGCTCCGGCGGGCAGACCTTTCCTGAAGGCCCGCTTGGCATCCAGGGCAAAGGCCAACTGCCAGGCGTGGCCACGCACGTAACTGCCGCTGTGATACCAGATGCCGAGCCGTTGCCTGAACGGCAGCCTCTTCATGCTACGTTTAATCTGACGAAAGAAGGGCCGCAGGCGCAGCACTTCCCCGCTCCCCTGCTGGCGATAGGCCGAGATGGCATCATCAAAGAAGGCTTCCCAGCCGATACTGCGGAAACACATGATCATTGCATTGAGCAGTTGGCGCTGCCAGAGGCCTTCGGTTTCGAAGCGCCGGGCCGAGGTCGAAATTTCGCTCGGCAGCAGAACCCAACGCCCGATACGGCGCAGGCGTTCGGCAAAGTCGGTATCTTCCATGACCGGCAGGTTTTCGCGAAAATGCCCGACCCGCTGAAAGGTTTCGCGACTCATAAGAAAACCCTGATCTCCATGGATACATTCCGCACGCGGCAGGCGCGCCTTCCATTCGTAGTAGTAATACCCTGCCTGGGGACCGGGATCGGCAACCCGCCGAAAATGAAGCGGAAAGCGACCGGCTACCAGATTGGAGCCGAAGTCTTTCATCATATTCAGCCCACGCCGCAGCGCGAATTCATCCTGAAAACGGCTGTCAACATGCAGCAACAACAGCCAGCGACTGCGGGCCTTGGCGATGCCGGCGTTAAGCTGCCTACCGCGCCCCTTTGCGCTGGCATGAATCGAGAGCGGGTAACCGCAAAAGCGCGCGTAATCGGCACAAACAGCCGCTGAGTTATCGATCGATCCCCCGTCGCTGAGGATGACTTCAAAATCGACATCCTGTTGGCGCAGAAGGTCTGTCAGCAGACAGCTCAGTTGTTCTTCTTCATTGAGAATCGGCACAATGATCGAAATTTCAGGTGTCATGAAAATTACAATTCAGATATCAGGCTAATAAATTTATAAAAAGGCAGAAAGCGCTTCACATCGGCGATTGCCCTGCTATATTATGTTTCGTTTCAAACCGTCCCGACCGCAATCGGCAGCCAGGACGATACCTTTTTTCACTATATTGTTTCAAGGGGAATGCCATGAGCGAAATTATTGATGTTTATGCCCGCGAAATTCTGGACTCGCGCGGCAACCCGACTATTGAAGTAGAGATAGCGCTCGAAAGCGGCATTATGGCACGCGCGGCGGTCCCGAGTGGGGCTTCGACCGGGGAGCGCGAAGCGATTGAACTCCGTGATGGCGACATGACTCGCTACCTCGGCAAGGGGGTCCTCAAGGCGGTCGAGCACGTCAATGAGATCATCGCAGCCGAAATGCTCGGCCTCGATGCCAGCGATCAGGTCGGTATCGACCGCAAGCTTATCGCCATGGACGGCACCGAGTCGAAGAGCAAGCTGGGCGCGAATGCGCTGCTCGGTGTCTCGATGGCCTGTGCAAAAGCAGCCGCTGAAGAAGCGGGTCTGCCCCTTTATCAGTATCTCGGCGGAACCAACGCCAAAGAGCTGCCGGTGCCGATGATGAACATCATCAATGGTGGCGAGCACGCCGATAACAACGTCGACATTCAGGAATTCATGATCATGCCGGTTGGCGCAACATGCTTCAAGGAAGCGTTGCGCATGGGTGCCGAGATCTTCCATGCCCTGAAAAAAGTCCTCAAGAGCAAGGGCTACAATACCGCCGTCGGTGACGAGGGTGGTTTTGCTCCCGACCTGAAGAGCAACGAAGAGGCTCTGCAGGTCATCATGGAGGCGATTGCCGCTGCGGGCTACAAGGCTGGCGAGGAAGTTATGCTGGCGCTGGATGTTGCTGCATCTGAAATCTACAAGGATGGCAAATACAACTTTGCCAACGAAAAGCAGGCGCTCAAAACCGCCGCTGAAACCATCGATTTCTACGCCGACCTGGTCGAGCGCTACCCGATCATCTCTATCGAAGACGGTCTGGCTGAGAACGATTGGGATGGCTGGAAGCTACTGACCGAAAGACTCGGCGACAAGATCCAGATCGTAGGTGATGACCTGTTCGTCACCAACACCAAGATCCTCAAGGAAGGGATCGACAAGGGGATCGCCAACTCAATCCTGATCAAGGTCAACCAGATCGGCACCCTGACCGAAACCCTCGAGGCGATCGAGATGGCCAAGCGCGCCGGCTACACCGCGGTTATCTCCCACCGCAGTGGTGAAACCGAAGATACCACCATCGCCGACCTAGCTGTGGCAACCAATGCCGGACAGATCAAAACCGGCTCTCTCTGCCGCACCGACCGGATCTGTAAATACAATCAGCTGCTGCGGATCGAGGACGAGCTTGATGATGTCGCGGTTTACGCAGGGAGGGAAGTCTTTTACAACCTGCGTTAATCCTTTTCAAGGATTCACATACAGATCAACAAAAACGCCCGGAAGTCAGCTTCCGGGCGTTTCTCTATTTCACTATCTTGTAATCATATTGCTAAAGAGGATAAAGCAGGTAGCTACTCCCCTTCTTTTCCCGTCTCAACTCGCCAGATTGATCAAGCTCGCGCAACAACTTCTGCAACTCACGACGCTCAACATCCGGAAACTTTCCATAGAGTTCGGTCTGGGCCAGTCCGGGGCGCGCTGCAATTGCAAGTTCGATCTGCTCGCGCAGTCCGACCCCTTCCGGTGCGACATCATGAGCCACAGGTTCGGGCAGCGGATCAACAGTGCTCGGTTCAGCTTCAGCCTTGCTCGGTTCAGCTTCGGTCACAAGCGATGGCTTAGCGTCTTCGGCAGCGGTTGTGACCTGATCCGCACGAATTTCACGCTCAATCTTGAGCAGGCGCCGGTAGACATAATAGCCCGCAGCGATCAGCGCACAAAGCAGCAGGATTAAAAACAGATTCATAGACTAAAACTCCTCATCGGTTAGATCCTTCTCTTCCTGACGGAACCAAAGGTCAAACCAGCTGCGATGGTCCTTTTCGGCGAGAATCTTCAGGTCATTTGGTCCCAGCCAGACACCACCGCAGCCGCGGCAACGATCCAGCGGGACCTCACGAAAGGTCATCGGTTCAATGGTTTCACCGCACTTGGGACAGTGGTTGTGACAATGGTTCTTGACCAGGCTATCTTCAGCATTTCGTTTCATCTGGTCGATCAGCTTTTGTTCCTGACGGTGAAAATATTCATTTTCAATCGCCTTCTTGCGGTCGTCCCAGGCATCTTTCATTAGGCACCTCCTCGGCTGAGAAGCAATCTGAAGCTCCGCCTCTATTATACCTGAAGCTTACTCGCCAACAACCAGCCGCGCCTAACTCAGACGATAGCGCCCGGCGCCGAAGGCCGCCCCCTTGCCGATGCCAAGCAGTTCGCCGATGCGCAGAATGGGCAGAAGTTCGGCAAGTTGGTCACCGCTGAGGCAAACCGACCCGCGCAGTCCACCAGCTTCATCATGCTGCTGCAGGGGGCGCCAGTCCAGCCATGATAAACGGTTCTCTGTTTCGCTCAAGCTTGATGCGCACTCAAGCAGGTGGCGCGTATCGAAGCTCTCCTCCAGATCGGCCCAAACGGCGAGCATTCCGGTGACGCGGCGCAGAATAAACGGAAAAATGTCCATAAATTCGGCACGAAACAGTGGGCGTGAATTTTTCAGTAAGCGCGCTGGAGTCATTAATTCAAACTTAACGGTTGCGGCGGAGCGCTCCACAGCCTGCCGGGTCAGATCAGAGATTGTCAGCGCTATCGGAAAGGGTCCACCGCTCCAGAGTTTTCCACTGTCAGCCAGCTCGGAATCATCCTGTATCGCTTCGAGTTGGAAACGACCAGACTTACCGCAGAGCCCTACCGGACCGAGTGCCTCAAGTAGCCGGGTAAAGGGTTCGACCAGGGTCATCCCCCGCGCAAAGAAACAGACCGGAATACTCAGCAGCTCACCAGCCAGAAACCTCTGGGGCTTAAGGTTGTCGATCCGCAATACAAATCCTGGCGCGGGCTGCTGGACCCGCCGCAGCAGCACCGGATCTGTCGGCAATGCAGGCTGCAGCAGATTTCTGAAATAAGCAGGATATCCGTTATCAGCCGCGCCTGCCTTCAAGAGACGATTCAATTCCCGGCGCAGGCGCAACAAGCCATAGGCTGGCAATAAAAAATCGTCATCAAAGCGTAACTGGAAACAGATTGAAGAGTAATCAGCCTGCTGTAATATTTTTTCAAGCGATCCGTCGCTCATTTCGCTAGACTCTTCCTTGCACGCAATCGGCTATTCTGTTATACGTCTAGCGCTCGACGCCAGCGACTGCCGGCAGCACCTGATCCCACGGAGAAATCGATGTTCAATTTTGAACTTCTGCATAAAGACTCACAGACTTCGGCACGGCGTGGCCGCCTGCAGACCCCGCATGGCGCCATCGAAACTCCAATCTTCATGCCGGTCGGCACCCACGGTGCGCTCAAGGCCATGACCCCGGCACAGGTCGAAGATACCGGAGCCCAGATCATCCTCTCCAACACCTACCACCTGCATCTCAAACCGGGTGAATCGCTGGTCAAAAAGGCCGGTGGCCTGCACAACTTCATGAACTGGAAGAAGCCGATCCTGACCGATAGCGGCGGGTTTCAGGTCTTCTCTCTGCCGAAGAAACGGATTGGCGAAGAGGGTGTCCATTTCCGTCACGAACTGACCGGTGAGGAGATCTTCCTCGGGCCAGAAGAAGCGATGCAGATCCAGAACGATCTCGGCGCCGATATTATCATGGCCTTCGATGAATGTATCCCCTACCCGGCGACCCAGGAGTATTCTGCCAAGTCGGTCAAGAAAACCCTGCGCTGGGCCGAGAACTGCCTCAAACATCACAAACGCGCGGACCAGGCCCTCTTCGGCATCGTACAGGGCAGCACCTACCCGGAGTTGCGTAAGGAGTGTGCCGAGCAGCTGACCAAGATGGATTTCCCCGGCTATGCGGTCGGCGGAGTCAGCGTCGGCGAAGGGCTTGAGCTGCTGAAAAAGGTCGTTGACTATACCGCGCCATTTTTACCCGAGAACAAACCGCGCTACCTGATGGGCGTCGGCCTCCCCGAGGATATCCTGGAGAGTATCGAACGGGGGATGGATATGTTCGACTGCGTCATTCCAACCCGTTACGCTCGCAGCGCGACAGTCTTTACCAGTCGCGGAAAACTGCGCCTGACCAACCGTGAGTATCGGCGCGATTTCTTTCCGGTCGATGCGGCCTGTGACTGTTACTGCTGTAAAAATTTCAGCCGGGCCTACCTGCATCATCTCTTCAACGCCAATGAAATACTGTCGGCAACCCTGTCGGCCATCCATAACGTTCACTTCTACCTCAACATGGTCGCCGGTGCGCGTAAGGCGATCGAAGCCAACGACTTCTCAGCCTACAAGGAAGAATTTCTCGGTAACTACGGTTTCTCGACAAGCAAACAGAAGAAAAAGAAAAAATAAGCGTTACTGAAATCAGCAATCAGTGCGTAACTCGATGAGCGAGCGTTGCTCGGTCTTACAATCGGGGCACTCAAAGACCCGGGTATCATGCCACCAGGGTTCGGCTCCCCAGTAGGAGGGGTGGCCTTCGCAATCGATATGGCGAACGCTGTTGAAGTTTTTCGGCGCGTTACACCGGTCACAATATAGCCAGACCTGACCCTCAGCACAGGCCTGCAGAAATTCTCCGGGGTTGGACATCTTCATTCCTTTTCAAAGCACATATCCGGCGTCAACTGTCAGAGCTCAGTCTCTGGTCCTTTATTGCCACCTGAAGTTTCATCTCAATCTATTGACGAGCATAAAAAAAGGGCCGACAAATGTCGACCCTTTTTAACCAGCAACTGAGTTACCTCAGACTTTCTGAATGTTGCTTGCCTGAGGACCTTTTTGGCCTTCGGACACGTCGAAGCTGACCCGCTCACCTTCGTTGAGAGATTTGAAACCCTCACCGGAGATAGCAGAGAAGTGTGCAAACACATCTGGACCGTTGTCCTGCTCGATAAAACCGAAACCCTTAGCATCATTGAACCACTTAACTGTACCTTCAGCCATCTTTTCTACTCCTCGTCCATTTTTTGTGAAATAAAACTGCCTCAATACAAGACAAGCAGGTCATCCCCCCTGATGGGCCGACCCACATACTACTCTAATAAATCAATCGCAATTAAACGTGTAGAACCACCCGTTGTCAAGCGACATGAGTAATTTTTATAAAAAAACTATGGAGTTCAACACACGCCAAGTCGTTTTTCTCAATCAAATGCGACGACAAAAGCACTGGGAAATCGGTCTTTTTGGAGCTTTTCCTTGGCGGCTTCGGCCTTATCTAAAGAACGAAAGTCGCCAACCCTCACCCGGTAGAGCGCACGGCCATCGTTGTCATTAAAATGAACAGCGGTCCGTCCAAAGCGGGGTTTTAGTTGCAGGGCAAGACGTTTGGCATTATCTGATTGGGAAAATGCACCCACCTGAACAGCAAAACTTCCGGCATCATAATCGAGCGGGACTGAGTAGGTTATCTTTGAGCCTTCACGATGTGGATAGCCGAGCGCAACGATCTCAACCGGAGCAGTTCCTGGCTCCACAACATCAAGCTCTTTTGCTGCGGTATAGGAGAGATCGATGATCCGGCCAGCGATAAAGGGGCCGCGATCATTAATACGCACAACGATAGACTTACCGTTGCGTTTATTAACAACCCTGACCTCAACCCCAAGGGGCAGGGTTTTGTGGGCTGCGGTCATGGCGTACATATCATAAGTTTCGCCGTTACTGGTCGGACGGCCATGAAACTTCTTACCATACCAACTGGCAATCCCTTTTTGGGCAAAACCCTGATGGTCACGCAGAGGCTGATAGCGTTGGCCATCAACCTCATAGGGCTTCTGCCAGCCCTTGAGTTCCCGCGTCTCGGGTGTTTCTATAACACGCGTGTGATGCTTAGCACAGGAGGTCAGGAGCATCGCCAGCAAAAGCAAACCAAGTAAACGCATTGAGTTTTTACTCTTCGACTTGCGTCATGTTGCGGAACCGCTGATAGCGCTGCTCAACCAATTCTTCTGCTGAAAGCTGAGAAAGCTCGTCCAGATGACGCTTCAGGTATTCCTTGAGGGTATTGGCGGCGGTTTTATGATCGCCGTGTGCCCCACCCAGTGGTTCGGGAACCACATCATCGATGACGCAACCGAGAGAATCTACATCGCGCGATGTCAGCTTTAGCGCTTCTGCAGCCTGAGGCCCCTTAGCACCGTCATTCCAGAGGATTGCCGCACAACCCTCAGGAGAGATAACCGCATAGACCGAATATTCCATCATCAGCACCCGGTTGCCGACCGCGATAGCCAGGGCTCCACCCGAACCACCTTCACCGGCAATAGTGACGATAACCGGCACCTTAAGGGTTGCCATCTCGCGCAGGTTACGCGCAATCGCCTCGGCCTGACCGCGTTCCTCGGCTCCGATACCTGGAAAGGCCCCAGGAGTATCGACAAAGGTGAAGATCGGCAGACCGAATTGCTCGGCCATCTGCATGACCCGCAGCGCCTTGCGATAACCTTCAGGGTTCGGCATGCCGAAATTACGATAGACCTTCTCTTTGGTATTTCGCCCTTTTTGGTGACCGATAACACAGCAGGGCTGGCCTTCGAAGCGCGCAAAACCGCAGACCAGGGCAGGATCATCACGGTAGTTACGATCACCATGCACCTCAAACCAGTCGGTGAAGATCAGATCGATATAGTCAAGCACATAGGGGCGGTCGGCGTGCCGCGCGAGTTGCGTACGCTGCCACCGGCTGAGGTTGGAGAATATCTCTTTTCTGAGCTTTTCAGACTTCTTTTCAAGCTTTTTGATGTCGCTACTGAAATCAACATTATCGGTAGAAAAATCACGCAGTTCGCCAATCTTTGCCTCAAGTTCGGCCAGCGGTTTTTCAAATTCAAGATAGTTACTCATCGATCGCTCCTTTGCAAAACGAATGGATCAGCATATAGAAGTTTGACGTCATGTTCAAGCAACAAGCACACAAGAGAGACCAGGTCACTCAAATGTCATAATATTATAGCCAAATAGTTTCTCTGCCTCGGCCATCGCCTCGTCAGAGGCCGCCATTTTAAGTTTTTTGGGCAGACGGATAGTGGTTTCACTGCAATCAGGGATCACCATATGCAGCGCAACCTCGCAGCCTCCACGGTAACGCTGAACAATCGACTTGAGTTGGCGGAGCTGCATTTCATCCAGTCCGGAGGTTGTCAGGCGGATATTGACCCGACGTGTCTGTTTTTGGGTGACATCCCGCAGCAACGAAACCTCACTGACCAGAAGCTTGCAGGCCTCCTCGCCGACATCGAGTTCGCCGGCGAGGAGCAGGGGTTCCTCACCCTTGAGTAAGTCCATTGAGGCCGCATAGACCTCGGGAAAGACCACGCATTCAACCGAACCGGTGAGATCTTCCAGGTTGATAAAAGCCATCCGGTCCCCCTTCTTGGTCATCAACTCCTTGATCCCGGCGACAATGCCACACAAACGGACAGTCTCTTTATCGGTACGTTCAGAAAGCCCCGCAGTATTACAGGTGGTAAAACGTTTAATCACGTCGGAGAAACGATCAAGGGGGTGGCCGGAGACGTAAAAACCGAGTGCTTCTTTTTCGTAGGCGAGAAGATCGCGCTCGTCCCACTCCTCAATGTCAGGCAAGACCCCGTAGCCATTCCCGGCAACCGACACCACTTCGTGACTGCCGAAGAGCGATTCCTGACCCGAATCGCGTTCCTTCTGCAGGCGCTGCCCGATCTCCATCGCCTCTTCGAAGGCGGCGATAAATTGGGCGCGTTTGCCGCCCAGGGTATCGAAGGCACCGCACTTGATCAGCGCCTCGACCACCTTCTTGTTGACCTTGCGCAGATCGACCCGCTCACAGAAATTCTGCAACGAACTGAAGGGCTCATCCTTGCGCACCTCGATGATCGATTCGAGAGCGGCAGCCCCGACCCCCTTGACCGCACCGAGACCAAAACGGATCGCCCCGTCCCGCACCGTAAACGTTCGGTCAGAGGCATTGATATCGGGCGGGAAGACCTCGATCCCCATCGCGCGCACTTCGCTGATATTTTTGATCACCTTGTCGGTGTTCTCCATATCCTCGGTCAGGAGCGCGGCCATAAATTCAACCGGATAGTGTGCCTTAAGATAGGCGGTGTGATAAGCGACCAGTGCATAGGCGGCCGAGTGCGACTTGTTAAAGCCGTAGGCGGCGAATTTTTCCATCAGGTCGAAGACCCCTTCGGCCTTCTTCAGATCCAGATTGTTCTCCTTGGCGCCAGCGAGGAAGAGGCCCTTCTGCTTGGTCATCTCTTCAAGCTTCTTCTTGCCCATCGCCCGGCGCAGCAGGTCGGCCCCCCCCAGGCTGAAATTTGCCAGCACCTGAGCAATCAGCATGACCTGTTCCTGATAGACGATAACCCCGTAGGTGTCCTTCAAGAGTGGTTCGAGTTGCGCGAAGGGGTAATCAAATTTCTCAAGCCCGTGCTTCCGCTTGATAAAGGAGTCGACCATCCCTGAGCCGAGCGGACCGGGCCGATAGAGGGCGACCATCGCGATCAGGTCTTCAAAGCAACTCGGCTTGAGCTTGACCAGATACTCTTTCATGCCCGAGGATTCAAGCTGGAAGACCCCGGTTGTTTCCCCACGTGACAGCAGCTCATAGGACTTACGATCGTCATCACCAACCAGCTTCAGATCGAAATCCTTGACACCCCCTTCACGGATCAGCCTGACGGCGCCTTCGATAACCGTCAGGGTCTTTAGGCCCAGAAAATCGAACTTGACCAGACCGATCTTCTCGACATAATTCATCGGGTACTGGGTGACCTGCCCGCCCGACTTTGGATCGGTATAGAGCGGCAAATATTCGGGCAGGGGCTTCGGCGTAACCACAACCCCGGCGGCGTGGGTCGAGGCGTGGCGCGTCAACCCCTCAAGAGCCAGCGAGATGCGGATCAACTCCTTGACCTGGGGATCTTTTTCGCGCAAATCCTTGAGTTTCGGTTCCTGTTCGATGGCGTCTTTCAGGGTGATCCCCAGGACATTCGGCACCATCTTGGCGATTCGATCGACCTCGCCATAAGGGATATTCAGAGCCCGCCCGACATCGCGCAACACCCCCTTGGCCAGCATGGTGCCGAAGGTGATGATCTGGGCAACGTTTTCTGGGCCGTATTTCTCACGCACGTAGTCGATGACCCGCTCACGCCCGTAGATACAAAAATCGACGTCGATATCCGGCATCGAGATCCGCTCGGGATTCAGAAATCGCTCGAACAGCAAATTGTAGGGGAGCGGATCGATATCAGTAATACCTGTCGCCCAGGCGACCAGACTACCGGCGGCGCTTCCCCGGCCGGGCCCGACCGGTACGCCGTTATTTTTGCCCCAGTTGATAAAATCGGCAACGATCAGAAAATAACCGGGAAAGCCCATCTGGGCGATACAGTCGAGCTCAACCTGCAAGCGCTCGTTGTAGGCCTTCAGGCTCTCCGCGCTGACCTCGCGGACCTTACGCACCTCATTCAAACGATCTTCGAG
Organism: Geopsychrobacter sp.; assembly: GCA_012974425.1. GTDB lineage: Bacteria > Desulfobacterota > Desulfuromonadia > Desulfuromonadales > Geopsychrobacteraceae > Geopsychrobacter. The sequence continues at coordinate 1,910 of JAAXQE010000277.1, read as the reverse complement.
ACCCTGCCGGCTCATATCGGCCAGCACCTCATCGAGGGTCTTGTCGGCCGGCTTCTCATATTGCGGAAAGTGGTAGGTATTGAAGTCGAGTTCGAGATTGCAACGCTCGGCAATCTTCAGGGTATTGGCTAATGCTTCCGGATGTTCGGGAAAGAGAGCCGCCATCTCCTGTGGGCTCTTGACATAGAACTCATCGTTGGAAAAACGCATCCGCTTGGGATCATCCATCGTCTTGCCGGTCTGGATGCAGAGCAGAACCTCGTGAGCAAAGGCGTCTTCTTTCTTCAGATAATGGCAATCGTTGGTTGCGACGAGCGGCAAGTCGAGTTCACGCGAAAGCTGGATCAGCCCATCGTTCGCTCTTTTCTGCTCAGGGATAAAGTTTTCCTGCAGTTCGAGATAAAAGCGGCCGTCATCGAAAATCTGCGCCATCTCCTTGGCCCGCTGCAGAGCACCATCATCCTGGCCAAGATTGAGCAGGGTTGGCAGCTCGCCACCCAAGCAAGCCGACAGACAAATCAGTCCCTCGTTGTGCTGTGCGAGCAGATCCCAATCGATCCGTGGCCGATAATAAAACCCTTCGCGGTAAGCCGCAGAGATCAGGCGACAGAGATTTTGATAACCGGCCATATTCTGGCAAAGCAGAAGCAAATGGTAGGAAGCCTCAGAGGAACCCCGCGCGTTCCCCTTGGTGAAACGCGAGCCCGGGGCGACATAGACCTCGCAGCCGATAACCGGTTTAATCCCGGCGGCATGCGCCTTACTGTAAAACTCAACCGCACCAAACATATTACCGTGGTCGGTAACGGCAACCGCGGGCATATCGAAACTCTTGGCGCGCGCGATAAGCTCATCAAGCTTGATGGCACCATCAAGCAGGCTGTATTGGCTATGGCAATGGAGATGAACGAAACTGGAAGACTGCATAAAGGGGCAACACCAAACAAAAGAGGGGGGAGCTAACAATAAGCGACCGTAATTTAAATACTTACACGCCACAGTCAGCCAACAGAAGGCTCATTGGCAAAAGACAAATTCTAGCACTGCCATTCGAAAATGGTCAACTGAAACGACCCTTGGTTCAATATAAAAAAACATCGCCTAAAAGGGTGCAGCTCGCTACAATGTGGACTGACCCAACAGCCAGAAACGGAGAGGAACTTCTATGCGTATCGAACAAGATCTGAAACTCGGATTCCGCGATGTACTGATCAGGCCAAAGCGATCAACCCTGAAAAGTCGCGCCGAGGTCAAACTCGAACGCGATTACAGATTCTTGCACAGCAAGCTGAAATGGAGCGGCGTCCCGGTTATTGCCGCAAATATGGATACCGTCGGAACCTTCGCCATGGCCGAGGCCCTGGCCCGCCACAAAATGCTCTGTGCCATCCACAAACACTACAGCGTTGATCAGTGGACAGCCTGGCTGAGTCAGGCCGATGATGATATCTACCAGCGGATCATGGTCAGTACCGGCACCTCAGACAGCGATATGGAGAAACTGCAGGAGATCGTCACTGCAGCGCCTCAACTCAAGTTTATCTGCATCGATGTTGCCAACGGCTACGCCGAAGCCTTTGTCGAATTTGTGTCGCGCGTACGTGAGTCCTACCCACAGATGACGATTATTGCCGGCAATGTCGTCACCGGCGAGATGGTGGAGGAGTTGCTGTTGGCCGGTGCCGACGTGGTCAAGGTCGGGATCGGCCCAGGCTCGGTCTGCACCACAAGGGTCAAAACCGGGGTCGGCTATCCGCAACTCTCTGCCGTCATTGAATGTGCCGATGCGGCCCATGGTCTGGGCGGCAGAATCATTTCAGATGGAGGTTGTGTTTGCCCGGGCGATGTTGCCAAGGCGTTCGGCGGGGGCGCCGACTTTGTCATGCTCGGTGGGATGCTGGCCGGTCACG
>JAAXQE010000161.1 GCA_012974425.1 Geopsychrobacter sp. | reverse complement strand
TGATCATCCCTTCAGGAACGTCAAAACCATTCGCCTTCACCAGGAGATCCATCATCTGCTCCTGCGTCTGATTACCAACCCGCTCAGTCTGCTCGCGCATACTGTCGTCACGAATACGGGCCTTCAAATCGTCAAGACTGTCAAAGCCGACCTCTTTGGCCAAATCATCATTCGGCTTAGGGGCGATCTTTTCCTTGATCTCGTGCAGCACAACTTTAAACTTAGCAGCCTTACCTACAAGCTCCTTAGCACCATAGTTCTCAGGGAAGCTGACCTCAACCTCGCGCTCATCCTCACGCTTCATGCCGATGATCTGCTCTTCAAACCCAGGGATAAAGCTGCCAGTTCCGAGCTCAAGCTGATAATCCTTGGCGGCACCATTCTCAAAGGAAGCGCCGTCGATGAAACCTTCAAAATCGATAATAACCGTGTCCCCATCACGGGATTTCTTGCGGCTACTAACCTCAAGACTGCTGCGAGATTCGGTTAATTGCTGCAGGCGCTCTTCGACAATCGACTCATCAAATTCAAATTTTTCTTTTTCCAGCTTCAGGCCGGTATAATCCCTGGCTACGACCTCAGGGCGGATCTCGACTTCGGCCTCATACACGAACGGGTTACCTGCTTCAAGCTTGGCCGACTCGACAACCTGAGGCTGCGAAACCGGATTTACTTTGTTCTCAATCATTGCCTTATAGAGGCTGTCATTAATCAAACTACCGACGACATCATTCTCCATGCGTGGTGCATACTGTTGCTCAAGGAGACGGCGAGGAACCTTGCCCTTGCGAAAGCCCTTGACTGTTACGGTCTTTGCAATCTTCAAATAAGCCTTTTCGATTTCGGTAGAAACCTGTTCGGCGGCAATTTCAACAATAAGTTTCTTCTTGATGGAGCTCAACTCTTCAACAGTGACATTCATAATCAAGTCCTTTTAATCCTGAAAATAAACCCGTAGCCCGCTCTTCCATTGAAAACCGGGCTAATAAACATTCGACATACCATAAATTGATTCAACAGAGTAAACTGGTGCGAGAGGGGGGACTCGAACCCCCACATCATAAGATACTGGTTCCTAAGACCAGCGCGTCTACCAACTCCGCCACTCTCGCAGATAGAATAAAACTCACCTCCTGCTCCCACCAATCACAAACGACTGGTTAAATGGGTCAAAAGGTGAGCATTTTCATAATTATGGGGTGAGTGACGGGGCTCGAACCCGCGACAACCTGAGTCACAGTCAGGCACTCTACCAACTGAGCTACACCCACCATAAAAAGCTCAAACATCTTAAGGAAAATAATCCGAGTTGTCAACCACATAAAAATTTCAAAGTGGCGCGCCAGGAAGGATTCGAACCCTCGGCCCTGTGATTAGAAGTCACATGCTCTATCCAACTGAGCTACTGGCGCAAAAACGTTCGAACTTGCTGACCGACTCTGGAACCTGAAGACCTCAAACAGGGGATGGTTTTTATCATGGTCTAATAAGATTTGTAAACAATAAATCAACAGATCCGACCAAGAAAATCCTTAACGGTCTGGCTAAGCCCCTCATTAGGGATTCTCTCTTCAGCAATTTGCCGCCAGACGAAGCAACCTCATGCCAAAAACTCCAGGCAAGCAGTTTACCTAATAGAACAACGCGCCCTGACAAACCATTAGATCCAAATAGATCTCAATCAACCCCAAACGCTATCCCAAATGAATGATTAAATGATTGAAATTCCACAGAGCTACAACTATGATGGCACCTAATTTAACCGAACAATTATTCACACATAAATCCCCAGGTTGCCCACTTCAGGAGAAGAAGTACAATGTCTACACAAACCAAGGGTTGGAAAATCCGCAGCAAACTGCTCGCAATGGTCATGCTGCTGGTTCTGGTCTCTATCGGTGTCGGCGCTGTCGCCTACTATGGTTTTACCCAGGCGAACGGCTCCCTTAATGAGATACATCAGTATCTTGTTCCGGAACTGACCAAGGTTGATGAAATTACCTACAACGTTGCCAAGGCCCGGCGCTACGAAAAGGAATTCTTTCTCTTTTCCAGTCTTGGCAAAAGCGAAGCGTACGCTAAGAAACAAAAAAACTATTTCGAAAATCTCACTACTGCATATAGGCTCGTCGCCCAAACAATTGAATCATTACATGCCAAGGAGATGAGCGTAGGTTTTGCCAGCAACCCGGATCGGGTTGAAATGGAGGCGATGCTCACCCGCCTGGAAGAAGATTTCCTTGCTGTTCAAGAGAGTCTGGCGCCATTAGCCAACAAACTTCTGGGCGGAAAATCTTTTACTGAGGTATCCAAGGAATATGGGGCCTACAAAGGGAATGTCCGTAATCTCGAGCTTAAATCAAAAATATTGCGCGAGAACATTCTGGCCAAACTGGAAAGTCAAAGAGCCGAAACGGCGCACTTCAGTGGCCAACTCAATACCATAATCATCGCCGTTGGCCTGGGGGCCGCACTCTTCGGAATTGTTGCGGGCTTATATGTTTCAAATAAAATCACTGTCCCCCTGAACATCCTGATGCGTGGGATTGAATCAGTCGGCAAGGGTGAAATTGTTGAAATTAATGCTCCGTCGCGTGATGAGTTTGCCGAGATTGCACGTGTCTTCAATGAAACCATTGGTCGACTGAAAAACTACATTCAAACCGATGAGCAAAGGCAGCAAACCGAAGAGAACGTTATCAACTTCCTTGAAGTTGTTTCCGATGCTTCCGATGGAGACCTGACGGTTCGTGCACCGGTCACCGAAGATGCTTTTGGCTCGATCGCTGATGCCTACAATCTTATGATTGAGAGTCTTGCCGACTTGTTGACTGAAACGACGCGCGACGCACGTGAAGTTGGTGACGAATCACGCCACCTGAACGACATCTTTATGAATATGAAAACCGGTACCGAATCACAGCTCCAGTATGTTACCGAGGCGACAGATGCTGCCGGAGACACGGCTAAATCTGCCTCAGATATCGCCAACAAGGCAGCGCTGGCTCAAAGTACTGCAGACAAAGTTGATGAGGCAACTGGCCTGGGGAGTGCCCAGGTTGCAAAGAATATCGAGGGGATGCAACTCATTCGGGTAACAGTGCAGGTCATCAACAAGAAGATGAAATCTCTTTCTGAGCGCCTGCTTGAAATCGGGACAATATCACAGCTGATCTCTGACGTTGCAACCAGAACGACCATCCTGGCGATGAATGCGTCTATCGAGGCCTCGCGTGCCGGTGAGCAAGGTCGCGGTTTCCTGGTAATTTCAGATGAGATTAAGCGCCTAGCAGACGAATCATCCGAAGCGACCAAGGAGATCGGCGGGATCATCAAGGCAATCCAGTCTGAGGCGAACGAAGTCACCTCTGCCCTTGAAGAAGAGACTTCAACCGTTGAGCAGCAAACCCGCCTGGCGCAAGAGACAGGCACTGCCCTTGAAGAGATCGAAAAAGCGACACAACAATCAAAACAGCTCGTCAACGAAATCACGGGTCTGTCCCAAAATCAGCATCAGGTATCGGTCAACATGGTTAACGCCATCCGCAAGATGGCTGACATCACTGCCCAGACATCCTCCCTGGTTACAGAAGCGTCCCAAATTTCAGAAGGCCTGAACGGGGTTTCAGAAAAACTGCTTGGCTCTCTGGCACAGTTTGTCCTGACCAATGACGAGCCGGTCGTTATCAATGAAATTAAACATACCTAGATCACTAAATCATTAGAGCCCATCTCCGAATAAAAAAGCCCCGATCCTTCTGGATCGGGGCTTTTTTATTGGATTAGGGGCACAAGAATCTGACTACAAACTCTTGCCATTTATTGCAAGATGCTTCCTGATGACTTCAAGCAAATTCTCTTCCTCGAATGGCTTAATCAGATAATCGGTAGCACCGAGCGAAATCGCCTTCTGTTGGTGCTGATCTCCGGCACGCGATGAGAGAACGGCAATCGGCACCTGCCAGGCCGGTCGCCTTTGCAATTCAGCCAAGAGTTCATAGCCATGCATCTGTGGCATTTCAAGGTCCGTAATGATTGAGTCTACAGTCTCTTTCTCAAGCAGGGCAAGGGCCTCTAGCCCATCGGCTGCAGTCAGAATTCTGAGCCCCTTGCCGGCCAGAAGCATGCTGGCATACTTACGCACACTCAAAGAGTCATCGACAATCAAGACCACTGGAGCATCCTGTGTCTTTACAGGAGCAGAATGGGTCACAGTCGACAGATCCCGGCCTTCTGTTTCCCGGTACTTCATCCGCGCCGGATTGATCACAAGACGCATACCGCCGTCGCCAGCGAGGCTGGTCCCTGAAAAATAGGGGAGCTCACGCAAAAAAGATCCAAACGGCTTAATAACCGTATCTTCCTGTCCCAGAACCTTATCGACCAACAGGAGAACAGGGACCCCCTCAGACTGAGTCAAAATACCATAGCCTGCAGGTTCATCTCCTCGAGGAAGATTGAAGAGCTCGCGTAGATCGATCTGCTCGGGAGGATCTTCGGTATTGTCCTCTTTTAATCTCTTCCTCTGCTCAAACTCAAGATCCAGTATTTCGTTAACCAGGGCAGAGGGCAGAACAAACATCTGCCCCGCAACCTCAAAACGAATAATATTGACAATAACCAGTGAGAGCGGCAAACGTAAACGAAAGGTACTCCCCTCGCCCTTCACGGTTTCAACATCGATAGTACCGCTGAGAGACGCCAAGCGATCCATAACAACGTTCATTCCAACCCCACGCCCCGAAGTGGCATCGGCCTCGGCTGTGGTACTAAAGCCGGAGCGGAAGATCATCTGAATCAATTCACGCTCACTGAGGCGGTCCTCAGTCGTAATGAACCCCTTCTCTATGGCGCGCTTACGCACCCCGACAAGATCAATTCCACGGCCATCATCCTTGACCGAAATCTCAACCGTATTTCCGCGCCGTTCAGCAGAAAGCCAAATAGACGCCGTTTCAGACTTACCCTGTTTTTTCCGTTCGGAGGCCGATTCAATACCATGAGCAAAGGAGTTGCGTACGATATGTAACAACGGGTCAAATAAACCATCATAAACGACACGGTCAATCAGAGTCCCGCCACCCAGAACAAAGAGCTCGACATCCATATCGAGGCCACGGGCCATATCACGTACAGAACGATTGAAACGCTGAAAAAGTGTGCCGGCAGGGACAGTTCTAACTTCGGATATCCGTTCCTTGATTTCATCTGTCATGCGGTCAAGAGATGAAACGTCACGCCCAAAAGCATTAAAAAAATCACTCAGCCCACGCAAGCCCTCACCAACATCGTTGGTAATCTCACGCAACTTACGACTAAAGAGATTCAGATCATCGTATCGATCAAACTCCAGCTCCTGAAAATCACCGATTTCTGTCTGGTTCTGAAGTTCAGCCTGGGTCGGCAGAGTGTAGTCATAACGATCCGAGAACTGAGTAACCTCACGCAGCAAACGCTGACCGACAAACTCTATCTCCTCACGCATCCGCTCCACCTGAGAAAACTGATCGATCAGGTGATTCTTGATGACCGTGACCTCACCAACCAGCCCCATCAAGGCCTCGATCTTCTCCGCACCAACCCTGATCCCGGCTGTGGTCTCCTCCACCCGACGGCCCAGACCACGACGTTCGGAACCAATGAATCCAGGCTGATCAGGATTGTCCGGGTCGTCGTTAGTCTCTAGCAGCGCCTCCTTCAGAGCCAGCCCTTCTCGACGGGGAGACTCCTGCGTTTCTGGCATCTCGCCTTTGCAGTTTTCAGCCGAATCCAGGCGTTGAAGTGCCCGTTCAACAGCATCGGATGGCTCTTCAAGCCCTTCGACCCTATGACGGATCAAATCCTGAATCTGATCTAGAGAAAAAAGCAGGGCATCGATCTGCAGCGGATTTACATGAAGCGTACCGTCACGTACCGCCTCAAAAAGGTCCTCCATGCGGTGAGCAATCGTTGCGACCGAAGTCACCTTAACCAGACTGGCAGAGCCCTTAAGGGTGTGGGCAGCCCGGAACAGAGATTCCATATCTTCGCTGCTGGCCGAGCCATGAGTCTCCATCTCAAGCAGACCCGCCTCAAGAACAATGATATGCTCCGCGGCCTCTTCAACAAAAAATGAAAAAACACTGTCCTGAAGATTGCCCATCAGGGTGCTCCCGCACGAAACTGATCAATGAAGTTCCTAACATCAACCTTCTCTCCCAGTACAGTTTCAGAAAGGTCCGGGATGCCTTCCGATAGAAATGCCAATTTTTCTCCGTCAGACTCAGCAATTATCAGCTTTCGTAGCGCCTGGTAATTTGATGCAGTACCCGTCTGAATCCCGAGATCGATAACGGGCAAAACCTGGCCCCGAAGATTGATCAAACCTAATACCACCGCGGGTGCCAGTGGCAAGGAAACGATCATCGGCAAATCAGTAATTTCAACCACATCCTCGATTGGTAGATAAAAATCCTTTGTGGCAACCGTAAAATTGCAGCTGGCATACTGGCGCACTACCGCCTCACCCTCATGCTGAGACAACAGGGTCCTTGCCAAACGTTCAGCGGTTTGCAATGGACTCTCTTTTTCGATCCGTTGCCGCATTCTCTCAATAAAACGGCTGGGCTGAGCAGGTTCTAGCACCTTTGTTTCAGTATTAATTTCCGTTGAATCCGGCTCTGGATAAGAGGGCGGCACCGGCGAGGATAAGAGGACAGGGTCGGAAAAATCAATATCAGCGAAATACTCGGGACTCTGGCATTCAAGCTCAGGATCATCAGCAAAGGGGTCACTGATTTCAGAAAAATCTGTAGCCGCCGTCTCAGGAGCAGGAGTGGTCTCTTGCGGAAGAGCCAATTCAAGTTCAGGGTCATCGGCAAAGGGATCAATTTCGCCAGAATCGGCGACAACGGTATAGTCCGTTTCCCCTACGAAAACTTGTTCAATTTCCGGATCATCGGCAAAAGGATCAACTAACCTGTCCCCTGCAGGCGAAAACTCAGCAGTTTGGGTCAGGTCATCAAGATCAGGGTCATCAGCAAAAGGGTCATCATGGTCTTCTGCCCCGAACAGATCCGCAAGGCGGCCATTTCCAGGGTTAGCGGTTGCCAGTTTCAAAACCAGCTCTGCCTCAGCCAGTACCCCGGCAGGTTCAGGCTGTTTTTTTTCAACAGCTTTAATCAGCTGTCCAAGACTTTCCAATGCCGACTGCATTGCTTCATATTCAACCTCTGAAGGGAACTGCCCCCGTTCGAAATGTCCCCCAAGGAGGCCTTCCATTCTCGCACTCAGTGAACGAACGGCTTCAGCCTGAACCAAAGCTGCAGTCCCTTTTAAGGTATGCACAGCACGAAAGGCAGTTTCCAGTTCTTCAAGAGACTTTTCTCCACCACCTGTGGCAGAGAGAAAGTCGTCAAGTTGCAATAGTTTTCGCCCGGCTTCCTCAAGAAAAACCGGCAACAACTTCTGGCGCATATCGTTCATGATATATCCAACAGCCTCCTAGTGGCTCTTGACGCGCAAAAGACCAACCTTACGCAAAGCGTAGCAAATTCGTTTGGTTTCCAGAGGTTCGAGCTGACTGAGTTCGATAATTTCGCGCAGAGTCTTTTTACCATCAATCAAACCGAACAGCTCAAGTTCGCGGGGTTTGAGGTTGACCGTATCAAGAGCGTCCTCATTGGTAATCAGACGGACCAGAACCATCTCTTCATCTTTAAATTCAGATGCGGCAAGATGTTTCTCATCCAGATGACTGAGGCCCTCCATCAATACACTGATCAGCGGCACCCTGATTGTCAAATCCTGAAGATTTGTCGGTAAGTCTTCCTGCTCAAGAAAGAAGTTACCCTCTTTGACATCCAGGGTAGTCGCAAAGGCATCCTGAGCGTGCTGCTGCAAATAATCCATCAACTCCTTATCTGTCAGCAGGTTACGCTCGACCAGAATACGTCCGATCGGGATATTGCGCGAACGTGCCTCAGCGACACAATCGTTAAGTTCTTCACTGTTGGCGGTTAAGCGACCATCCTTGAGCAGCAAGTCGGTCAAAAAGATATTGCGACTTCCTTTGCGGCTTGAAGTGGCAAAAATAAAGTTTCCTTCTTCGATAAAAATTTCTCCGAAAACCTCACGCGAAAACACCGTTAAACGACCAGAAAGTCTAGAGTTGTAGACGAAGCTGAGGATATCCGGCAACATGATCCGTGACAGATCGCCAGATAAAACCATGCCACTCTTCTGTACCAAGCCCGCCTCACTCAAGGTGTCAGAAAGGACATTTCGCATCAGCAGAGGAAAGTCTTTTTGAAAATACTGACGCAAAACCTTATCGACAATATTCTCAATAGCGGCAGGAGCTGGACCGGCCTGGCCGGTCTCCTCACCAGCACCCGAACCTGAGCCCTTTACGCTCCCCAGAACCTCTTCGAGTTTATTGACAAGGTCATCCGGCTCGAAAGGCTTTGAAAAGTAGTGAACAACGCCAAACTCTTTTTCAAAGGCCTCGCCAACTGCCTCCCCCTTGGAAGAGATCAGAATCAGCGGGACCTCCTCCATCTCCTTGTCTTCGCGGAGTAATTTACAAAAGGTATGACCGTTCATTTTAGGCATAACAAAATCGACCAGAATTGCATCTGGCTTTACCCTTCGCGCAACCTCAAGGCCCTGCTCACCGTCTTCTGCAGTATGGACTGCGTAGCCTTGCTGACTTAGAATCAACTCGCCAAGACGACGAACGGTTGGGGAATCATCAACGATCAGCACCCTGATTTTTTCTGCGCTCATTTGTTGCATCTCCGGTCATTAATATTACCCGGCACAGCGGCCGAATCAGTCCTGAAGAAATCCTTATCAATCTAGGGGATTGGGGTTAGAAGGTCAAACAATTTCTACGTGAACAGACGACTAACTGCAAGTTTTGACAGAGTTTTATTCATGAGCCAAAACACCGCCTTCAGCGCTTACGGGCAAGCGAAAAGCGATAGGAACTACGACCTCGCTAGTCACCTTGCGACCGGCCTCTGTCGCCGGAATAAACCGCCAAAGCCGGACTGCTCGCCTGGCAGCACGATCGAGAGCAGAATATCCCGAAGAACCTACTACCGATACCTGAGCAACCAGGCCAACATCGTCCACACGCACCAACAAGCGAACCTCACCGGCCCAGCCTTTGCGTCGTGCCACGTCAGGATATGTAGGTTTCGGATTGTCCGCATAACGGGGCACAGCACGAGTCAAGGGAGGCTCTATCGCGACAGAATCGGCACCAAAACCACCCTGCTCACCTCGAGGAACAACTGCCTGCCCCAAAAGCGTATCGGCGACAACATCACTACCGGATTTCGAGCTTGTTTCAGCCTGCCCAGCTACCGCGACGAGACGAGGCGCCGCAGTCAAAACGGGTGACTCGGCTACTTTGTTACTTTCTGGCAAGAGGGGAGACTCAGAGGGTTGAACGATTGGCTTCAGAACCGGGAGTGGCTTCACAGTCAGAATTTCAGTTTGAGAAGATCGCCCCCCAAACAAAGGTCTGTCGACAGCCTCCTTCGTGACTGAAGAAATCCTGTCTATCTCAGGCGCTTGAGGAGCAAAATGATCAAGGTTGTCAGTAATCTGTCCGACAACATACTGCTCTCCCGCCAAATTACCCATATCATGTTGCAACTGGACCCTCAGCAGAGCCAGATGGCATCCAACTGAAACAACCAGAAATATCAACAACCGCCATTTCGTTTTCAGCGCCAAGGCCCTCATTTTTGCAATCGCAAAACCATAGCAAATGTCCGTCAAATGAACCTAAACTTGATTTAAACACGCTGCTATGTGTAGATTCCAGCTAAAAAAAATCGCAACCTCCCTATCTGCCATAAGAAGAATATCGATGATATCCCGTATTGCTCCTCTCTGTAAATTTATTGTCTTACTTTTGTTACTGCTCCTTCCGATAACCAATACAGCAACGGCAGAGACGGACTTCACACCACAAAGCCCAAAAAAGTCTGCCGCCGAAAACCCAACATTACCGACCGTTATGGTCGTAGCGACGCGACTCGATCCGCTGACCGGCGGCACAGTGCTAGACCAGCAACAACTCAACAAAATCCCCAGTCGCAATAATAATACAAGTGATCTGCTCAAACTATTGCCCGGCGTTCAAATGCCCGAGGAGGCCGACTCTTCTAGCACCGCCGGAGAAATCGCCCCTGCTGCCGTTTCAATCTCGGGCGGGCGCCCCTACGACAATAATTTCCGGATCGATGGAATCGGCAATAACAGCCTACTCGATCCACAGTTTAAGATTCCAAGCAATATAAACGACGTTCCCGGACACCCTCAGGAAATTTTCTTACTCAATAATCTGGTGCAGGAGATCTCAGTACTCCGCAGCAACATACCATCTCGCTATGGTGGTTTTACCGGCGGGGTAATTGACATTATTACCATCGACCCAGCCGATACATTTGGCGGCAACATCAGTTACCGGGCGAGCCATTCCGACTGGACAAAATTCCATATCGACCCGGATAAACAAACCGATTTCGACAACTCTGTCAGTGAAAAACTCCAGCCGCGCTTTTTCAAGCAAAACATTTCTGCAACAATCCACACACCGATCAATGATCACTCGGGTATGGTTTTCGACTATTCTATTCTCGACTCGGACATCCCTCTCGACAATCTGGGCGTGCGCGAATCACAGAGCAGACGTACCGAAAACTTTTTCGCCAAATATAAAAATGTCCTCAGTGACGAAACAACCCTTACACTCTCTGCCCTCTATGCGCCATACGAGGGTGATTACTTCCTGAAAAACACCAAAGCAAGCAACTACACCATCAAAGGCGGCGGATACTCCCTGAGTGGAAAACTCTCAAATAACGGCACTCTGGGCGAAAGTGAATTCATGCTGGGCATAAAGACCAGCCAAAACAGCCGCCGTGGACCGGCAAACAGGTTCAACTGGCGCAATACGGGAATCAAGGACTGGGGACCGAAAAACTTCAGTGCTGAAGGCGGCCATGGTGATCTTGACAAAACTCAACAGAGTTTGGCTAGTGGGCTGCAACACCAATTCAACGGCTTCAGGATCGGCAGCAGCAGCACGCATCGCATCAGTTCAGGACTAGAGGCGGTATACACCAAAGCCAACTATGACCGCTTGAGCGAGAACTCTAATCATTCAATCGCTTCAGCCAATACCAATGTTGACTGCAACGGCGACAACAGTGACTGCATCGATGGTGAACAGTTCTTGTGGCACAAACGTGTCTACCCTAAAGACACAGCCGATGCGCATATGACGCAGCTTGCCCTCTATACAGAAGACAGCATCTCCATCAAACGCTTAACCCTACGCCCGGGCCTGCGCGCCGACTGGGACGACTACCTTGAAAATCTTAATTTGGCGCCGCGCTTGGCTAGCGCCTATGACCTGTTCGGCAACGGTGCTACGACTCTGATAGCCGGGGTCAATCGTTATTACGGGCGGAATCTTCTTACCATCCGCCTGGCTGAACAAAAAGCGTCCATCAGTACCTGGAAGCGCTCCACAACCCTCGATCTCAACAACCAGCCAGAACCCTGGGCCGAGGTGCCGCCTAGCTCAATACTTACCAGCCGTGTCGCTGACCTTAACACCCCCTATTCCGATGAACTGACAGCAGGGCTGAGGCAGGAATTTTTCAGCGGAGTGCTTGAACTCGATTATATTGACCGTCAAGGACACGACCTGATTGTCACCCGCAGTTACGAAACCGATCCCCTAACAAAAATCAAATACAGCGAATGGTCCAATGCCGGTCGCAGTCACCATCAACAGGCCAATCTTAGCTGGAGCCGCGATTGGGAGAAAAGTGCATTTTCATTAACTGCAACCTGGCAGAAAACTACTGGCAACAGTGACAACTATACCGACAGTGAAACAGAGCTTGACGAACTGATCTGGTACAAAGGCAAGGTCGGCACCCGCGATGAACTGCTACTCGATGACTACAACCGGCCCTTCCGAGCTGCGGCCATCCTCACTACCGAAATCATCCCCAGACTCACTTTCAGCAATACGACAATCTACCGCAGTGCTTATAAATCGACTGAAAAAAACGATGATCCCCACCTGTTGCCGAACGGAAACACCATTGCTGCCTATGAAGAGGTTTCCAACGATCAGGCTCTTATTTTTGATTGGAAATTCACCCTGGAGGTGCTGCAGAAAAAAAACTTGGGCCTCGCCTTAACTCTCGACATTTACAATGTCTTTGACAAACAAACACATCTTGGCTCCAGCGACACCGACTCCGAACTTGGGCGACAGTTCTGGCTAGGGGCAAGCTGCGATTTCTAAACTAATCGACCCTCAAAACAGTATCTGAGCGAACAAACTCTTTGCCGCTACTGACACTCAGGTCATACCACCCGGGGAACTGTGGTTTTTCAAAGATCAAAGAGAATTCTGAAGATCCGGCGACTACTGAATCTTTGACAGGCAACGGAACCACATTGACTCCACTCGCATGCGCGGGGACATAAAGCCGATCCTCATCGACCCTGAAACCTTTATTGCCATTCGGCAGACGGATATTCGCCGCCAAGTATGGATTTCCAGGGCGACTGATATCGATGAAAAAATACCCCTTCCAACGAGTCGCGACCACAGCATATGTCTCCGACAACTGAATAGATAGCCCTTGCGCAGGCAGAGGAATAAGCGCAACCTCTTTCGGCTTTTTCGGCTGGCTGATATCGATAATCTGCAACCCCTGTTCCCCCTGCACCAGATATGCGATATCGCCATGCACTGCGATATCAAGGGCCTGCGAAAAGTCTTCCATCGGCCAAGGCCTGGTTAAGCTGCCGATCAATCGCCCAGGTTGGCCTGGAGTAAAACGTACCACCAACAGCCCGGCCTTTTCTGCGGCAACAAAGACATCCTCCCCCGCCAGGGCAATCCGAAGCGGCCTTCCGGGCAAATCGACCGACGCCACGACCGTAGGACGCCAGGGATCAGAGATATCAATCTTTAGTAATTGTTTCTTAAAAGTGCTAACAAAAAGGGTAGAATCCCTGGCTGCCAAATCAGAAACACTCACATCAGGCACAAAATGGTTTACTAGCTTGGGCTGCAACGGATTACTCACATCAATACCAAGAATTCCATTTCCCGCCAAAGCCATGAAGACCATATCGCCAGCCTTTACAAGAGCCATAGACGCCTTATGGGTTGGTAAAGTTGCAACAATTTTCAAGTCATCTGGATCACTGCTATCGACAACCTGGAGACCTCCCCTATAGTCTGCGATATAGATCCATTGGCCATCCAGCACAAGAGCAAAAGCAGTATATGGAGTGTTAACCGAGGCCATTACATTGATCGGCTCAATGAGTCTCGTATCAACAATCTGCACGCCCTGAGAGCTACAGGCGACATATAGGTAATCTCCGTAGAGCGCAAGCCCGCCAGGATGCCCTGGTGTCCCGACAAAACCAATACGTCTCGGCTGCTCAGGGTCACTAATATCCAGAACGCCAACCCCAGAAGATACCTCTGATATATAGAGGCGCTCTCCGTCTAAAATATAATCAGTAACTTTTCCATTAAGGGGAAGACTCCCCGAAAGAGTCAAGCGGCCATCTGATTGGCGAAAAATATCCAATTGGCGGTCAGCATCAGAGGCATAGACAATGTCTCCCAACACCCAAACACTGACGTAATTTTTTTGACCCTTAATGGTTTGTAGAAGTCGTGGGTTTTCTACATCACTGACATCAACCACATGCAGGCCGCCGGATCTACTCGCCACAACGACAGCGTCCCCCATGAAAGCCAAGTCAACTGTAACCCCAGGGAGGTTTACCGCTCCCAATTGGCGACTCCGTATAGTTTTCCAGTTAAATTCAACGACGGAGAGCCCTTCCTTACCCGAAGCAATAAAAATATTCTTTCCCCGATGAATACTAGCAAAAGAAGTTCCAGGGATACGATAAGGGGTATTACTAGGTCCGAAGGGATGAATAACTGTTCCGCTCTTAACAGAACTTACACTCAAAAAATTCTCACCGATATCGCTCGCAAAACCTGCCTCCGTAGCTTTTCTTATTTCGCTCAATGCAGGGTCAGTCGCATTATTCAAATAATAAATCTTTACATCCCCCTTGCGACTTAACACGTAGATCTTGTCAGCTAATATTTCGACATCTACGGGATCGCCTACAAATGGAATATTACCCACGATAGCACGCGTATTTGCGGCATCTAGTGACAGATAAGCCGGCAGACCATCCGAACTAGAACCGTCCAGTGAAACCGAGACATTTTGA
Source organism: Geopsychrobacter sp. (assembly GCA_012974425.1). Taxonomy (GTDB): domain Bacteria; phylum Desulfobacterota; class Desulfuromonadia; order Desulfuromonadales; family Geopsychrobacteraceae; genus Geopsychrobacter. The sequence continues at coordinate 4,754 of JAAXQE010000161.1, read as the reverse complement.
GCTGTCGCTGACCAGTTGTTAACATCAGTTAAATACAAGGGAGTCTGCTGCCGCACCGAATTAAGGTAAAACGATGCGCAAACCGCCAGAATTAAAAGGTAGAGCGCTAACCAAAGGAAGGGTCTGCTAAAGTAGCTTGCTAACCACATCCAGGCAGTCCTCCGGATGTATCCCTGCTTCTATCCGCGCCGAGCGCATGCTCCTCTAGCAGAGCAAAGAGTTCCTTCTGGCGGAAGGGTTTACGCAGAGTCCCTTGCATGCCAGCCTGGAAACATTTATCAAACAGCCTGGCATCACCATGAGCCGTTAACGCATAGATTGGGGTTGCTATTCCGCGCTGACGCAGGCTTCGGGTTACTTCCAGACCATCGCTTCCAGGCATGTTTATATCCATCAGGATCAATTGAAAGTTCTCAGGCTCGACCGCTGCCAATGCCTCTTCGGCATTACAGGCATTCTCAGTCAGCCAACCGGAACCAACCAATGATAAACCGATCAGCTCACGGGTCGAGGCGTTATCATCGACAATCATCACCCTCCCCTTAACTGCGGAATCATTGACCTGCGCCCGACGAGGTGGTCCTGGATCAATCATTGGGGGGTGGAAACATGCGCCATCTGTTTTCCGAAAAAGATCATCCTGCAACAGACGGCCCCAGAGGAGAGGCTTAAGAAGTTCTATCCCAGAGGAGTTCGGCTCTGAATCCGAAAGCTTTTTCTGCTGACAAACGACAATCCGACAAGCGTCTGCAACCTTGGCAAGCAACTCTGTTTCGCCGTCGCGATTACAATCGGACAAAATAGCCATATCAAAACGCTCACCAGCTCTCCTGGCATCCTCCAAACGGTGCAGCAGCTCTTCTGCCGAGAGGACCAGCTCTGCCGAGAAACCTAGATCATGCAGACTTTTCTGCAGGGATTTGCCAGCCGCAAGGTAGGGCTCTAACAGGACTACCGAACGGCCCTGCTGCACATCGGGTAAGCGCACATAAGATGATTGAACAGCTTTGAGCGGCAGTTCCACTTTAAAACTGGCGCCCTCCCCCGGTTCACTCTCCAAAGCCAAAGAACCATGCATCATGTGGGTTAAATCACGGACGATAGAGAGTCCGAGTCCCGTTCCACCAAATAGCCGTGAAGTCGATTCATCGACCTGGGAAAAAACCTCGAAAATCAAGGACTGATTCTCTTTTTCAACGCCGATACCGGTGTCATAAACTTCAAAGAGAAAATTCCCGTTTTCACTCCGCGTTAGATTTAAGCCAACATGCCCCTGCTGAGTAAACTTGATAGCGTTACCGAGCAGATTGATCAGGATCTGTCTTAAGCGTAGCGCATCGGCTTCTACTTCCCATGCGGCTGAAGGGTCGACATAACTGATCAGCTCAATCCCTTTTTGATAGGAACGGGGAGCCAACATCGTCACTATCTCCTCGATCAATTTCAGCAGATCAATTTTTTTCAACTCAAGCCTGAGATGACCAGCTTCAATTTTGGAAAAATCGAGGATATCGTTAATCAGCTCAAGCAATTCCTGACCGGAGCGCTGGACCGATTCTGCAAGAGAAAGCTGTGGGCCACTAAGGCTACCCTCTATTAACAGCTCATTCATACCGAGGACACCGACCAGGGGGGTTCTTAATTCATGTGTCATATTGGCGAGAAAGAGAGATTTGGCCTGATTGGCAGATTCAGCCTGCTCACGAGCCCGATCGAGATCAGCGACCGTTGTGGTTAGTTCTGCCGTCCGTTCCTGCACCGTCTGCTCGAGATATTTATGATGAGTCTCAATCTTAAGATCACGAATCTCGATCTGGCTGAGCATCTCATTGAAGCCATCGACCAATTGACCGACCTCATCATTAGCAAACTTCTGTGCCCTGATACTGAACTCGCCGGCAGTAGAAACCTGATGCATCGTCTCAGCTAGCCGCAAAATCGGGTCGGAAATCGGTTTCTGTATCGATCCGGCAAGCAACCAGGCAAAGCCGACTGCGATACCACCGGCGAGAAGCACGACCAATAATAGGCCGAATAAGCGTTGCTCAATACCGGAAAGGTCTGACAGCAGATAGAGTCCACCAATCATTTTGTTCTGATAAATGATCGGCGCATACAAACTCAGATAATTGAGTCCAAAATGGATATGGGTATCATCACCGGTTTGCCAATCTAGCGGGAATTGAGCAGAAAAATCCTGGCTCACCCCCTTCTGTACAAACGAGACTGAATCTGGATCGAGATATTGGGCGAAGGATTCATATTTTCTATCGAAGAGATAGGCCGCACGAATGCGAGAAGTCGTATCGAGCGCGGCCAGCACCTGCTTGGCCTCAGGAGAAGCTTTGTTCAGCAATGGTTCGGTCAGATGATTGCCAAGAATGGTCGCAAGAGTTTCAAGCTCTTCGGCAGAGTTATGACGGAAAGAGGCATATTCAATGCCAGCAAACAGAAGGGTAACCAGGAGAAGAACGGCAAAGCAGGCCGAAATGAGCAGCAGAGAGAACTTGGTGCGGATAGATTTGTGGTGGAAAAGAGATGACACGGCCCCTCACGACAAAAAAAAACAGTCCAATTATGGACCCATGTCCGCAGAGACACACCAGTTTGTGCCTGAATTGGACATCTGCAGCAACTTCTTTAACAATAGCAACCAAATGCTTCGAGATAAACACTTTTTTCTTAAAAAACAGAAAACCCCCGGGGAGGTAGTCCGGAGGCCTTCTGTGGAAAATTTAATCTACGCGATCTAACCATTGCCTGTCTGAAAAGTCAAGCAGCTTATTGTCTTGCGTATATTTTGTGGCTACACTATCGTACTCGGTTTGCTGATCTATAACCAGATCACCCGTACACCAGTTAGCGGTAAAGAGGTCACAGATGACAAAAACACTGACAGTCAACAAATTTTTCGTTTCTGAGCCACCGCGCATCAGCGCAGCTGAACTGAATAGCCTCCCCCAGACAGAGCGCCTAGAGCGCATCCGCAACAGTCATGGCAAGGCAAAATACGAGATGCTGCTCAATGCGACAGACGCTGACATGTTGACGCCGCTGCTCCACCCGCAGGAGCTCTACCTGATGGTTGGTGAGATTGGCCCAGAGTTCGCTTCCGAACTGCTGCTGATGACCACCACTGACCAGATAACGACCCTGATCGATCTGGATTGCTGGGAAGAAGACCATATCGACCCCAAAACGACCCTGGAGTGGTTAAGCCTGATCCTTGAAACCGGCGACACCAAAGTTTGTCAGACAATCACCGAGATGGAGCCGGAGCTTGTCGCCCTGATCCTGAAATCCTTCCTCAAAGTCGTCGCTGGGCCTGAGGCCTACGACACTGATGATGATATCGGGAATGCAAATCGCCTGGAAGGGCTCTATGACATCGACTACCGGGATGAGGAAGCTGCCAAAGTAGTTGGCGGTATCCTAAAGATTGTACAGCTCCATGACGAACAGACCTGGATGCAACTGCTCGAACTGGTCCGTGCTGAATTCGATTCCGTGCTCGAAGAAGAGGTCTATCAGACGCGTAACAACAGGCTGCTCGACTTTGGCTTCATGTCACCCGGCGAGGCGCGCAGCATCTACGCAAAAATCGACCCAGATACCTTCGTACCTGCGACCGGCAAACAGTTTGAGCTTGAATCAGAAGGACTTCAGAACCCGCTGCCTCTTTTGCGCATGGCGCAACCGGGCGGCATCCTGGCCGAAGTCCTGGTCGCGGGGATTGATCACAGTTTGGCTACCGAACTCTGTTTTCTGGCGAATCGGAAAATGGCCGCAGACCTTGTTGACCTAAGCCGCGAGGAGGCTGTCTCAGCCTCTCTCTCTCAGCTCTATGCCAGCCTTAACCTCGGGCTGGAGCATCTCGCCAAGCAGGATGTCACGCGAGCCGCCGAGATATTCAAGACCAGCTACCTGCAACAGATCTTCCAGGTCGGTTATTCTCTGGTCAAGACCCTGGCAGAGCGCGGCAAGGCGCTCCTGGCCACACCGAGCGGCAAATTCCTCGACGGCCCCTATCGGCGCTTCATCGAATCCCTGCAGCTGAATCCAGCGGAGCTTTTTTGTGGCATCCGCCTTGGCGACCCGCAACAACCCGAAGAGATCCGCAGTCTCAAACAAATAGAGTATATTGAGTCGATTCTGCAACAGATTGAACTTCAACAGACAATATTTACCGAACTGTTGCGTTTCGATCTGGCTCAGCCGGATTCGTTTGATCTGAACGGCTGCAATATCGAGAGTGAAACAGACCTGACCCTTTCCGATCTGTTCCTGACGGCACTGGCCAACCAATTGCTCGGCGGAGATTTCACCCCCCAGCCCCTGGCCGCCTGCGAACTACCGACCCTGCACCGCATACTGGTAGAGGATTCCAAACTCAATCCACAGCTCGTGGAACAGGTCAAAAAACAGCTAGAGACTCAGCTCCCCGGTGCCAGCGACTTTGCTGATTACTGTCTGGAGATCTGGCAGGAAGAGTTTTGCCAACTCGAAGAAGCCGAGCTCGACCCGCGCTATCTGAGTGGACTGATCATCAGGCTAAAGTGAGTAAATATGCATATCATGCCCGAAAGTGGTCACTCATTATGATGTGAAGCCCGGCATGTTGTCTTTCGATTTGAATTTACATTTTTTGAGACGAAATTTCTGTTGATGACGTACTATTAATCCTAAGGTAAAGCAGGATCGAATTACTCGACAACTTGTAAGAAAGCCCCGACCCGACAAACAGGTTGGGGCTT
>JAAXQE010000321.1 GCA_012974425.1 Geopsychrobacter sp. | reverse complement strand
GACACTCTGCTCCCCAAACTCCTCTCCGGCGAAATCCGCGTGGGTGAGGCCGAACAACAGATTGCCGAGGTGGTCTAATGTTAGAAGTTTCGACTCTTGAAGATATTGCCGCCCTCCAGGAAAACTTCGAAGTTGAGTGCAAACTCGCATTGGGCCGAGACGGAAAAGGCGCGTTGCCAAAGGACTTTTGGGAGTCCTACAGTGCCTTCGCTAATAGTTACGGAGGCGATGTTTTTCTAGGGGTTAGAGAGTTGCCTGGCCCACGATTTGAGGCCGTTGGGATTGTTGATATTGCTAAGGTTCAGGACGAATTGTGGACAAGTCTAAACAACCCTCAGAAGGTTAGTGTCAACTTGTTGAACCCTCCGATGGTTGAAGTCCTAAACATAGACGCTGTATCGGTGCTTCGTGTTCATGTTCCGCGTGCGACCAGAAGAGACCGTCCTGTATATCTGCGGGGCAATCCTATGATCGGGACATACCGGCGATTGAACAGCTCTGATTGCTTAGCGGACAAGGAAACAGTAAGGCGCATACTTGCCGAGCAAGTGGAGGATAGCCGCGATACGGAACTATTGTCTGGTTATGGTCTTGACGATATTGACATGGAGAGTTTCACTGCCTATCGGCAACTCTATGTGACTCGCTCACCCGATCACCCATGGAATCAGGCTGACACTCAAACCTTTATGTCCTATATCGGAGCATGGCGAGTTGATCGTTCAACCGGGCAAGGTGGCCTTACGCGTGCGGGGTTGTTGGTTTTTGGCAGACTCCCTTCGATTCAGGAAACTTTTCCCTATTATATGCTTGATTATCAGGAGCGTCCCGAAGCAAAAACCGAGGCACGTTGGGTTGATCGTTTGACTTTGGACGGTTCATGGTCAGGAAATCTGTTCGATTTTTATCGACGCGTTATCAAGAAAATGACGAGTGACCTCAAGGTTCCTTTCGCTTTGGCTGGTGATCAAAGACAAGACGATACCCTCGTTCATCAAGCGTTACGTGAAGCCCTCGTCAATGCATTAGTCCATGCGGACTATTCAGGCAGGGCCTCTGTTCTCATCGTTAAGCGGCCTGACATGTTTGGATTTAGAAACCCCGGTCTCATGCGCGTACCTCAGGAGATTGCGATTATCGGTAGCGAAAGCGATTGTCGGAATCGCTTAGTTCACCAAATGTTCCGATATGTTGGGCTTGGAGAACAAGCCGGGTCGGGTATACCTAAAATATATCAAGGTTGGGATAGTCGCCATTGGCGGCGGCCCCTTCTTTATGAAAAAGATCTTCCGTCTGAGCAAACCTTGCTGGAACTGAGAATGCTGGACCTTCTGCCAGAAAAAACAATAATTGGCTTAAGGAAACTTTTTGGTAGCGGCTTTGATCAACTACCGCACCTTGATCGGTTGATATTGGCAACTGCTGCTACCGAACAGGTAGTGTCCCACAGCCGAATGGCCGAAATCTCAACGGACCACGCTCACGACCTTACTCTAGCATTTCAGCGACTGGTAAAATCTTCCCATCTTATCTCAAACGGCCATGGTCGTGGGACTGTTTACCACCTGCCCGGAAACACATTGCCAACAGCAGATCAGGCCTTTGGGGAAAGTGTTGGTAGCTTGCATCTAGGGTCCGATGATTTGCCGGAAAGCTCCGCACATTTGGATGAAAGCTCCGCACATTTGGAAAATCACTCCGAGCATTCCGAACGCGCCGTTGAGGGGTGGTTAATCGTCAAGGGTCTCGCTAAACCGTTGGTTGACAATATCAGTTCAGTTCCAGCTTTAACTGCTAAAGACTTAAACGCCCTGGCAGTCCTTGCGATAACCAAGAAAAAACTTCCAAAGGCAGAGATGGAGAAAATATTACTTTCACTTTGCGGTGATTATTTCTTAACCCTGCAAGTATTAGCAGGCTTAGTCGGTCGCAAGCCCGATGCGTTAAGACAGCATTATCTAAAGCCACTCGTCGATAGTGGAAGATTAATTCTCGCCTTCCCGACAACTCCAACTCATCCACACCAAGCCTACACCACCCAGCAGGAGGAAGAGCTGTGATCACCGAAGACCTGCTGGAACAACAGGCGATTAGTTGGTTTCAAGACCTGGGCTATCAGTATGTGTACGGCCCGGACATTGCCCCGGATACCGCTGCCGGTGAACGGGAAAGCTGGCAGCAGGTTATGCTGATGGGACGCCTTGAACAGGCCCTGGTACGGATTAACCCGGCGGCCCCTGCTTCTGCTATTGCCGACGCTCTGCATAAACTGCAACACCCTGCACACCCCGTCCTGCTGCAAAATAACCGCGATTTTCATAAACTGCTGACCGATGGCGTCAATGTCGATGTATCCGGCGAAGATGGAGCCAGGGGCGAGTTTATCCGCCTGGTCGATTTCGACAATCCGGCTAACAACGAACTGCTGGTGGCCAATCAATTCACGATTAAGGGGGAGAAGCAGACCCGTCGCCCTGATCTGGTGGTGTTCATCAATGGCCTGCCGCTGGCGGTTATCGAGCTGAAAAATCCGGTGGATGAGTCGGCCGATATATGGAAGGCGTTTGAACAGTTACAGACCTACAAGGAGGAAATCAGCGATCTGTTTATCCCCAATGCGGCGTTGATCATCTCGGACGGCCTGAATGCGCGGATCGGTTCACTCACGGCCGACCGCGAGCGCTTTACCCATTGGCGCAGTCTTGACGGTGCAGGTGACGCCTCCCCGGCGATGATGGACCTTGAGGTGCTGGTGCGCGGGCTGTTCGACCCTAGGCATCTGTTCGACTACCTGCGCCACTTCATTCTGTTTGAGCAGGACGGCGGCAAGATCATCAAGAAGATCGCCGGATACCATCAGTTCTTCGCGGTGCGCAAGGCGGTGGAGAAGACGATTGCCGCTTCTAGCACCGACAACAACCGCTGCGGGGTGGTCTGGCATACCCAAGGCTCGGGCAAGAGTATCTCCATGGCCTGTTACGCCGGGAAGGTGATCGCCGCGCCGGAGTTGAACAATCCGACCATCGTGGTGGTGACCGACCGCACCGATCTGGATGGGCAACTGTTTCAGACCTTTTGCAACGCCAGTGATCTGTTGCGTCAGCAGCCGGAGCAGGCCGAGGGGCGCGAGGACCTACGCAATAAACTGTCCAGCCGTGCCGCCGGGGGGGTGATCTTCACCACCATCCAGAAGTTTGCCCTGCTGAACGATGAGTCTGTGCATCCGGTGTTGAGTAATCGCGCCAACCTGTTGGTCATCTCAGACGAGGCCCACCGCAGCCAGTACGGCTTTGAGGCCAGCTTCGACAGGGTGACCGGCAAGCTGAAATACGGTTATGCCAAGCACCTGCGTGATGCCATCCCCAACGCTCGGTTCATCGGCTTTACCGGCACGCCGATTGAGATGGAGGACAAGGACACGCGAGCGGTCTTCGGTGACTATATCGACGTGTACGATATTGAACGGGCGGTCAAGGATGGCGCGACCGTACCGATCTACTACGAGAGCCGCCTGGTCGATCTGCAACTGGATATTCCCGACGAGGAAGTGCTGGATACCGAAGTCGAAACGATCATGGAGGCCGAAACCGAGTATGAGGTCGCACGGGAGAAGAGCCGTTGGGCTGCGCTGGAAAAGCTGGCCGGGGCGGAAACCCGTTTAGAACAGGTGGCCAAGGATCTGGTGAAGCATTTTGAGGACCGGCAGGCGGCGATCCCCGGCAAGGGACTGATCGTGTGTATGAGCCGCGAGATCTGTGTCGATCTGTATGCTGCCCTGGTGGCGCTGCGCCCCGACTGGCACGACGACGATCCGGCCAAGGGGGCGATCAAGGTGGTGATGACCGGTTCGGCCTCGGACAAGCCGAAGCTGCGCAACCACGTTCATGACAAGCAGACGCGCAAGGATCTGGAAAACCGGATCAAGGACCCGAAAGATTCGTTACAACTTGTGATTGTGCGCGATATGTGGCTGACCGGTTTCGATGCACCCTGTCTGCACACCATGTATATCGACAAGCCGATGCGCGGCCACAACCTGATGCAGGCGATTGCGCGGGTCAACCGGGTGTTCCGCGACAAGCCGGGCGGGCTGGTGGTCGATTATATCGGCATCGCGGCGGAGTTGAAGAAGGCGCTGCACACCTACACCGCGAATAACGGCAAGGGGAAGCCGACCATCAACACCGAAGAGGCGCTGGCGATCCTGTTGGAGAAGGTCGAAGCGATCCAGGGGCTGCTGCATGGCATCGACTATGCCGACTTTATGACCAAACCGCTGGTACTGTTGCCCGCGGTGGCCGACCATGTGCTGGGGCTGGACGACGGCAAGCGGCGGTTCAGTGATCTGGTGGTCGCCATGACCAAGGCTTTTGCCCTGTGCGGGACCATGGACGAGGCGGTGGCGGTGCGCGAGGAGATCGCCTTTTATCAGATGATCAAGGCGGTGATCGTCAAGAAGGCGAATACGATCATCGGTCAGACCGATGAACAGAAACAGCAGGTGCTGCGCCAGATCCTGAACAAGTCGCTGGTCTCCGGGCAGGTGGTGGATATTTTTACGGCGGCCGGGTTGGATAAGCCGAATATCGCGGTGCTGTCGGACGAGTTTCTGGAAGAGGTCCGGCATCTCAAGTATCGCAACCTGGCGGTGGAGCTGCTGGAGAAGCTGCTGAACGATGAGATTAAGGCGCGTCTGCTGAAAAACGTGGTTCAGGCGCATAAATATTCGGACCTGCTCAAGTCTGCGTTGAACAAGTACAAGAGCCGGGCGATTGAGACTGCGCAGGTGATCGAGGAGCTGATCCAGATGGCCAAGGAGTTTCGTGAGGCGGCCAAGCGCGGCGAGGAGCTGAGGCTGAACCAGGATGAGCTGGCCTTCTACGATGCGCTGGAGATCAACGAGAGTGCGGTACGGGAGTTGGGCGAGGACATATTGCGCAAAATTGCGATAGAGCTGACCCAGAACCTGCGCAAGAGTACCAGCGTTGACTGGGCGGTGCGGGAGAGCGTGCGGGCGCAATTGCGGCTGCTGGTGAAGCGGATACTGCGCAAGTATAGGTACCCGCCGGATAAGACCCCGGCGGCGGTGGAGCTGGTGTTGCAGCAGGCTGAGGTGTTGTCGGCGGCTTGGGGGTAGGGCATTAGCAGGAATCGAAGGCAGTGGCTGAATTTATAGTTCGGGGTTCAACTATTAGAAGGGGTGACGCAATTGGTATCAAGATGGATACGTTGAAAAACCCAAAGGGTGCAAGTTAAGAATTTGCTTACCTCAAACTGTCAATGGATGGAAAGTCCGAGCAGGCCGGGGCAGCCTGCTTCATTGGACATTGAAAGAAGAAATCCACAAAGCATAGCATGCCGTATTGCCTATACTTAAAAATTCGGCATCGGCAGCTTGCCCCACAGATTCTTGCCGGAGGCCGGGATGATATCGAGGACTTCATGGCTTTCGGAGTCGATGTCGACCACAAACCGCGGGGTTCGCTTGACCCCCATTTTGAAAATATCCGCGCTGTTGACCGGTTGATCGGCAAAATCGGTGACACTCACAAAGACAAAGCGTTCAACGTCGTAGACGGTGCGAAAGTAGCTCCAGGTCTTCCAGAAGGAGTGGAACAGGCGTAGAAACTTCTTTAGCCCGCCCTGAAAGCGCCGCTCATGCCATTGCGCCAGGTTCGGATAGCGTTGCAATACGTTGTCAGAAAACCTGGGCCCTTCCTCCATGACCAGCCCGGTCAGAAAATAATCTCCGGGCATGATATAGGCCATATTCGCGGTGTTGTTTTTGAGTAGGGTCTGAACCTCCGCCGAGAGTAGTAACTGTTGGTAGAGGGTCTGCATCTCTTCGACCGGGCGTTCATAAACTGAGACAAGTTGCAGGTTCTCCACCCGCTTGGTCGGCAGATTGTTGAGCGTATGGGTGCGAATGCCGCCTGCCAGAAGTAGTGCGCTGCTCATTGAGACCACGAAGCAGGTCAGCAAGGCCAGCCAGCGTGGCCCGATCCAGCCGAATAACAGTTGGTAGAGACGCCCACCCGGGTTGCCGGGCAGGAACATCCAGGGTGTGCTGCGCATATATTCTTCGTAGGCCCCCGGAGCTTCGCGCTTCATGCGCCACTCTTCGTTACGCGCCAGCAGCACGTAGACAAAAAGCATGCAGATATAAAAAACCAGCACGATAAAACGCGGCCAGTAGAGCAGCATTCCCAGCCCGGAAATTGCCAGGGAGAGGTACTGAGGGTGGCGTAACTTTGCATAGGGGCCGAAACGGACCACGCCTTTATTGGTGAGCCGGCCATAGTAGAGTGGTGCCGCTGCGCCAAAGAATAGCAGCAGGCCGATGATAAACAGAATCTGTATCTTTGAGAGCCACTTCACCAGTGGGTCATCGATGAAGACGAGGTGCGGGAGGAAGAATTCCATCAGCCAGGCCGTCGCGGGCGATTGGGTGAACCACTCGAGAACCGGTCCGTAGACCGCGTAAAAATAGATGGCAAAGGGCGTGATCATGATGAAAACTTCAAGCCCGATGAGCAGGTAGGCGGCAATGGTGCCTGCCAGTAACCAGCGCTGCTGAGAAGTTTCTTGCATAAATGCCCCCTTTGAGATGTGTCACCTTGTCTTCTACAATTTCAGGCTGAAGATGCGCGGGGAGGAACTGGCCGTTTATCATGTTTTGGTGGATACGCGGAACATGGCTTTTTCGTCCTGAACTTCAGTAGAGGAAATGCTTGATCTTCTCCCCTTTCTCGCCAATCTCCGTCATCGCGTCGATGCCGATTTGCAGGTGGCTGGCGGCCCACTGTTGGGTGACCAGTAGATCAGATTCCTCGGTCTTTACCCCATCGGGGGTGAGAGGCACATCCGAAACGAGCAAGAGCGCACCGCGTGAGATCATGTTGTAGTGACCGACGATAAAGATGGTGGCGGTCTCCATGTCGATGCCGATGCTGGTGGTCTTTTTAAGTTTCTCCTGAAACTCTTTATCGTGTTCCCAGATGCGCCGATTCGTCGAGTAGACCACACCGGTACGGTAATCGTGACTATGCTCGAGGATCTTCTCCGAGACAAACTTGTGCAGTTTAAATGAGGGCAGGGCCGGGACCTCGGCTGGAAAATAGTCGTTGCTGGTCCCTTCGCCGCGAATCGCGGCATTGGGGAGAATGAAGTGGCCGATCTCGGTCGATTTTTTCAGGCCGCCGCATTTGCCGAGAAAGAGCACCCCCTTCGGTTTTATCGCACTGAGCAGGTCCATGATGGTCGCCGCGTTCGCCGAGCCGATGCCGAAGTTGATTATGGTCAGGCCGTTGCCGTTGGTCGCCGACTGCATCGGCTTGTCCTCGCCCTGGATAGCGCAGCCGAACATCTCGGCGAACTTGGCGACATAGTGACGAAAGTTGGTGAGCAGGATGTAGTCGCCGAAGCCGTCGAGGGGCATCCCGGTGTAGCGTGGTAACCAGTTTTGGGTGATCTGCAGACGCTCAAGCATAAAAACTCCATAGCCGCGACAGGGAGTGAACAACATCTCTTTAAGGATAAAAGGTCGTGTCGATTTCGCAAGAGCCAGGGGGTCAAATTTCTAAGTGGCAGAGATGGATGGTTGTTGATACTTTGACCTGCCGGTTTTGCGAATCTGGTATTTAAGTGTGCCACGGGGTATATGGAGACGATATGAATTCAGAACTAATCGAAATAATCGACTCTCTGCAGTCTGAGCCGTTCTTCTATGTCGCGGATGGCGTGCTCAAAGAGGGCTTGATTGCGCGATACATGGCCCAGGAAGCGGCGCATGCCGAGATCCTCGAATTTGAACTCAATGTCTCTATCCGATTAAGACGGGGAGAGGGTTCAGTTCCCCCTGGCTTCGACTGTCACCTGGAGACGAGCGACTTCCAGTATCAGATCAGTCTGGCGCTCGCAGATTTTGCTGATGAAGAAAGGGTTGAGCTGCTTGAGCATTTGCGCCCGTTCCACCTGGCTCCTGGCGTAAAGGGGGGCGGCTCGCGCAAAAAGATCCTGCGCAAGCACAAGGGCGGTGGGCTACTCAATATCTCCGCGGCCGCAAAGGGCTTAGGATTGTCGCAGCGCGCGCTGAAGACTCTGATCCCTTGTAGCGAAACCAGGATCCTGTCCGAGGGTGGCGCGCGCAGGATCGAGGAGTATTACTGGGATAAGGGGTTGATCGCGCGCTTCGAAGGCATATGGCTGAAACACCTGGAGAGGCGCGGCTACAATCGCGAGGATCTGGCCTTCATTGCCGAAAACTGTTGTGATGGCGACCGGCGCTGGGCGCGGGATTGCATCACCGGCTTTCTGCGCCAGCGCACCCTTGCAGAGAGCGACCCTGACGACCATGCATGAAGACTTTCCGGCCATAATCAAGCAAGCGACCGGTGCCGATGACATCGAATTGAGCGAGGTGATCCAGGAGCTCTGGAGCGGTTACGGCGCTATTCTGCGCTACCGCCTGAGCGGTACCGAGCGACAGACGGTTGTCGTTAAGCATGTCCATTACCCCGCGCAGATTGCTCATCCGCGAGGCTGGGATAGCGCGCGTTCACACCTCAGAAAGCTCCGCTCATACCAGGTTGAAACGGCCTGGTATGCTGATTGGAGTGGCCGTTGTGCTGCCAGCTGCTACGTTCCGCACTGTCTGGCGCTCGAAACCCGCGGCGCTGAAACATTGATGGTCTTAGAAGATCTCGACGCGTCTGGATTTTCGGCCCGTAGAGAGTCTGTCGGAGAAAAAGAGCTTGTCGCCTGCCTGCACTGGCTGGCGAATTTTCACGCCAGCTTCATGGGCTGCGTGCCGCAAGGCCTCTGGCCACAGGGGACCTACTGGCATCTGGAAACCCGTCCTGATGAGCTCGCGGCCCTGACCGACCGCCCTCTGCAGCAGGCGGCCGCAACCATCGACCAGCTGTTACGCGAAAGCCCCTATCAGACCCTGGTTCATGGTGACGCCAAACTGGCCAATTTCTGTTTTTCTCCTGATGCAAAACGGGTTGCGGCGGTCGATTTTCAGTATGTGGGCGGCGGCTGCGGGATGAAGGATGTTGCCTATTTCATCGGCAGTTGTCTGGCGGAAGGGGAGTGTGCGCGCCAGGAGTCAAGGTTGCTCGATTGTTACTTCGGTGCATTACGTCAGGCTTTGGCCCGGCTGCGGCCGACTGTCGATGCGAGTGCCGTGGAAGGGAACTGGCGGGAACTTTTTCCGCTGGCCTGGACCGATTTTCATCGTTTTCTGAAAGGCTGGAGTCCCGGCCACTGGAAGTTGAATGCCTACAGCGAGAAGCTGGCGCGGAGAGTTGTTCAGGGCTTGGGCGGCTAACTCCCTTTTATGCCATTAGCCCTCGCTATTTCGCCTTTAACTCCGTGTCGATGAGAACCTCTTTCAACTGATTCAGGGTTGCTTTCAGCTTTTTGTTGTCTTGCACAAGCGCAGCCTGTTTCTGCCGACAGCTTGCAAGTGGCTGCTTTTCCTTCTCCCGCAAAGCCTGTTCTTGCTTCTTCTGCTGCGCCTGCTGCAAGGCCATCTTGATGAAGAGCTCGGCCTCATTGCTCCATGCTCCCTGCGGGTATTGTTGGGGCAGCTGTTTTAAGCTCGTCAAGTCGCCGGAGGCAATGTACTGGTGCAAACCCTGTCTGAAGAGGTTCGCCTCTTCTGCTAACGGCTTGCTCACTCTGGGCAGGCTGCAGCCGCTCAGCATGAGGAGAGCCAGGAGTAAACAGGACCAACAAATTCTGGCAGGGGTCATGTCAGCTGCTTTCTGCGGTCAACGAGATAGTTGCTGTTCTTGAGTTGTTTCAGATGCTTCTTCATTATCGCACAGTTGTTGCTGATCTCCAAAACGGAGGGGTGGTCCAGATTCTCGGAGAGGGTGACGGCAATTGAAATGGTCAGGAGGGGAAAGGTGCGCTTTGTGCCATCCCGGTCGGTGCCACGCACGAAACCAGCTTTGAGATCTTCCTTGGTGTAGAGTTCAGGCACGCGACTGTCGAAAGTTTTGATGATGGCTTTGGCCATCTCCTCGCCGCGCTGCAATTCGGTCAGAATCACATAATCGTCTCCGCCGATATGTCCAACCAGATCCTCTGTGCCCCCTTGTTGCGCAACGACCTCCCGCAGCAGGTTGCCGACCATGTTTATGGCGTCGCTCCCCTGCTTGTAGCCGTAATGGTCACCGTAGGCCTTGAAATTATCCAGGTCAATATAGAGATGGGCGAAGGGAGCTTCCCGGGCGATGCGCTCTTCCAGTTCGCGGTCAATCGCCAGGTTTCCCGGCAAGCGGGTCAGGGGGTTGGCATCCAGATTCTGTTGCTCGAGCTCCATGAGCTTGCGTGCCATGCCCGCAAAGTCCCGGGCAAGTTGGCCGAATTCGTCATTGCCGCGGATGTCAATCTGCGGATCGAAGCTCCCGGCGGCAATCTCGTGCGTTGCTTTTTGGAGTGCCTTAATCGAGCGGTGAATGCTGATTATTACCGTGGCCGCGGCCGGTGCGGTGAGAATGATGCCGATGAGGGAGATGATCAGGGTGAGTCGGTAGGCCTGATTGGTCTGCTGAGAGAGTTCGAGCAGAGCCTTGTCCTGAGTCGCCTGATTTTGCCCCCTGAGATCGGCCAGATCTTCGATTAGTTGCTTGCGTAGCGGTGAGGTCGTGGTTGATGCCATTGTGGCGGCCTGCTCCCAGTCCGCTTTGGCAAAAAACTGGGAGAGCCTTCGCGCCTGGGTCATATATTCTTCAACGTCGGCGGGCAGGGTCGTGACCTGCTCGGAAAGGGGCGCAGCCTTGACGGTTGCCAGGATCTCTTCGAGGTCTGTGGCGCGCCGTTCGAGTAATACCAGCAGCTGGGCGTCCTTCAGGATGACGAGTTGTTTTTCCAGATTGTCCTGGGCCAAAAGGTTCTGGCGAACATCGCGCAGCAGGGTGAAGGCCTGAAATTGCCCTCCGACCAGTTGCCCGGTGCGCTGGTTGTGATCATGCAGACTGATCAGGGCATAGCCGAGCGCCATCAAGCTGAAGGCGATAATCACCAGATAGCCGAGGGCGACTTTGGTGGTTATTGTAAAAGCTGATCTCATCGTTGCTCCTGATTGGGAGAACCGCCGCCGGCTAGATCGGATTATGGTTCTAGGCTATCTGCTGCAGAGGGTCTCGCAATACTACTTCTTTAGGCTCTGTAATCCCAGTCGATAACGCTGCCCATTTTTAATATATGCCTGAGCTACTTTGCCGCAATGCCTGTTGGCCCGCTACCGCAAGGGTACGCACAATCCTGCCCGTTGAACCCGGAACGACAGAGCCGTCCGGCACAAGCCTCTTCTGCGTAACCAGCGCATCGGCGCCGATCAGGCCAGCTTTGGGGGCGATGGAGGGTTCGCCGACAACTTGTGGCTGATGGTCGTCGCTGCTGTAGAGCATGGGGCGCAGGTCTCCTGCGCAGTAAAAGCTGGCGTTGCTTTTTCAAATATTACCCTAAAACGGCTTCCAGATCTTCGCTAAACAAACTACTGTGAAGTTGCGGGCTTTGTGTGTAGTAAAACATAGCTTGACAGTGTGGAATCGTAGATATATAAACCTATTAAAACAATCAGCAATGGAGTTGCGATATGAAACGTTTTACTCAAGGTTTATTGGCTGTTCTGCTGTTTGCTCTGCCGACTGTCGGACATGCTGCGCTTAGCGATTATTTTGTCAGCACCGATTGGTTGGCGAGCAACCGTGAAGAGGTTGTGGTTCTGGATGTGCGTCAGGTCCCTTTTTACCTGCTTGGCCATATCGATGGGGCACATAGCGTAGCGCGGAGTCAATTTTTAGAGACGCGGAATCAGGTGAAAAGCCTGTTGCCGAGTGCGGCCGCAATTACCGAACTGCTGAGTTCGCTGGGCGTGACAGCGGGGAGGCCCCTGGTGGTTTACGCCGAAGACGACAACCCCTATGCGGCACGTCTGGTCTGGACCCTGCGTTATCACGGGCATAAAAACTCCTATGTTCTCGATGGCGGCTATGACAAGTGGGCTGGAGAGGATCGTGACACCAGTCTGTTGCCGAGTGCCAGTCCAGAACCGAGTCATTATGCCCTGGCCGCCGATGCGGATTATCTGCAGGCGCGTGCCGATGCCGATTATATCTATACCCGTCTGGAAAACCCTGCCGTGCGCATCTGGGATACGCGGAGCCCGGAGGAGTTTGCCGGCACCAAGGTTCGCGCCGATCGGGGTGGTCACATCCCCGGCGCCGTGCCATTCAACTGGACCCTCCTGCAGACCGAGGTTGGTGGGGTGAAGGTCTTGAAGAATCGTGATGAAATTGTTGCGCTGCTGCAGGCGCATGGCTTAACCTCGGATAAAGAGATCGTCGCGCATTGTCAGACCGGCATCCGCTCTTCCTATGCGACCCTGGTGCTGCTCGGTCTGGGCTACGATAGGGTCAAGAACTATGATGGTTCCTGGATCGAATGGGCCAATAATCCGACCCTGCCGATCATCAACGCCGAGGGGCATTTGGACAGTTCTGTTCAGGTCAGCATGACCATGGGCTCGCTCGATGGGACAAGGATTATTTCAGCTAAACCGGTGGTGCAATAATGGATGTGACACGCTTTAAAAATCGAACCCTGGCGCGCCTGGCCACGCGTTTTCCGCGCCTGGCACAGCGCTTTATCGATGGCTACCAGGCGCAAGAGAGCGCCGGGTCGATCCCCTGGGCGGTCCCCAAGCCGTTGCGGCAGGCCAAGCTGGCGCTGGTGACCACATCGGGGATCCACCACCAGAGACAAGCGCCCTTCGACATGAACGACAGTGACGGCGACCCGAGTTATCGGACGCTGAACGGGGAGGAACTGTTTGATGATTTCCAGATCACCCACGACTATTACGATCACACTGATGCCCGCAAGGATCCGAACATCATCTTTCCCCTCGGGCCACTCCGCGAACTGGTCAGTGAAGGGTTGCTCGGCCGTCTTGCACAGACCCATTATGCCTTCATGGGACACATCGACGGTCGACATATCCCTACGTTGGTCGAAAAGACCGCGCGGGAAGTCGCGGCCAAGCTTAAGGCGGATCAGGTCGACCTGGTCCTTTTAACGCCGGCCTGAGGCATCTGCAATCAATCCGTGGGATTGATTCAAAGAGAGATTGAAAGGGCCGGGATTGCCACCATCGGGATTTCGATCGTCAGGGAATTTACCGAGAAGGTCCAGCCACCCCGGACGGTTTTCCTGCGCTGGCCCTTCGGTCATCCGCTCGGCGAACCGGGCAATTCCGCGCAGCAGCGTGCCGTTGTGCTGGAGGCATTGCGCGCGCTCTATCAGATCGAAGAGCCCGGTACGATTATCGATCTGCCGTTTCGCTGGCGGCGTGAAAAGTATGCTGATTACTTACCGCCAACGGCGGCGGATCTGGAATGAAAAATGGAACAAGGTCCGGCACTTTGGTGTCGGACCTTCGTCGATTGAAGCGGCCAAGCCGAATATGCGGGTTGGCCTTTCTTGGTTTGCCGGGAATTTTGAGACGGAGCGCCTGATGATGGGGGTGCTTTTAATCCTAAGGTGAAGCAAGATCCCAATATAGAACAACTTATAGGAAAGCCCCGGCCCGGATAGACAGGCTGGGGCTTTCTTGTGTTGCGAATGGTGACAAAAAGTAACGATTAGCCGAGCATTCAAGGGTTTCATCTTTAACATTACGTGGATGATTATCCCGCATTGGTTTGATCTGCAAATGGGAACAGTGCAAGGGTTAAAGAGGGTCAATCCCAGGTTATTGGGTCTCGTTGTTCTTGGAATTAGTTGCAGGCTGTTTCGTGAACGCTCAGCCTTTGTGAACATGCCACTTGCCTAGCGCATTGTGTAGCACTGGTATTGACTGACCGAAAGTAAAAAATCTAGGGGGAGAGCAAGGGGTCTTGAGCGGTAGCAGAAATAGGAGAACGACTAGGAACAACGGGTTGCCCGAACCGCAGCCCATCCAATTTCTAACGGAAGATCGGCCTCAAGTGGGTTGTCTCGGCGCAGGGCATTGAAATTAATCGAATAAAGCCCTGTTATGCCGGTGACCGTTGGTCTATAGTTGCCATTTTATGCGACATTCCGCCATTTTGAAGTTGCCTGGATCTATTTGCGGGGGTATTTCAGACTATGGATAAAGGCTCAATCCAGATTCTGGTAGTGGAAAGCACCGAGGCTCATGCCGGGTTGCTGCGTACCGCCCTGGAGTCTGGCCCCTGCCCACTACAGCTCATCCTTGCCCAGAGTCTTGGCGCCGCGCGGACCCATCTGCATAATGCTCCCCCCGATCTGATGATCATCGATATGTGCCAGCCTGCCGGCAAAGGCCTGGAGTTTCTGACCGAGCTTTCGGAGGAGATGCCCTGCCCCGTGTTGGCTCTGGTTGACCAGGGTGATGTCGCCACTGCGGTCGCGGCGCTGAAGGCCGGAGCCCTGGATGCTGTGGTCAGGTCGCGTGAGGGCCTGTCTGGCCTGCCGGCGGCCCTTGATGGAATGCTAGCGCACTGGGCGCAGCTCGGCGAGCGCCGGGCGGCCGAGAGAGCATTGCGCGAAAACGAAGCGCGGCTGAGTTCATTCTTCGAATCGGCTGTCATCGGTATGGCGATTATCAGTCCTGAGGGGCGAGTCCTCAAGATGAATCCTGCATTTCGTCAGATGTCGGGCTATAGCGAGGCTGAGATCCTGGGGATGGCTGTCCTCGAAGTGACCCACCCCGATGATCGGCAGGAGACAGCGCGGCTCTATGCCGAAATACGCGGCGGTCACCGCGAGATCGCCGACTATGAGAAGCGTTACCTGTGCAAGGATGGTTCGGTCCCCTGGGGGCGGACTACCGTAGCGGGGGTGTTCGGTTCAGACGGAGAGCTGAAATGCTTTGCCGCCAATGTGTTGGATATTACCGAGCGTAAGGTCTCGGAAGAGTCGCTGCGCCTCAGTGAACAGAGGTTCCGCACTATATTCG
Organism: Geopsychrobacter sp.; assembly: GCA_012974425.1. GTDB lineage: Bacteria > Desulfobacterota > Desulfuromonadia > Desulfuromonadales > Geopsychrobacteraceae > Geopsychrobacter. The sequence goes on along the minus strand of JAAXQE010000321.1, from coordinate 4,367 downwards.
ATAATGCCGCTGCGGGGATGGTGACTCTTTCCCCGGAGGGTGGGTTTTGGGAGGTAAATCAGGCTTTTTGTGATTTTATCGGTTACAGCCGTGCAGAACTACTCAGGTTGCACTTATCGGCGATCACCCATTTTGATGACCTGGAGAGAACCGCAGAGAACTATCGTCTGCTGGGGGGGGGGCAGAGTCATGCGATCGATTACCAGAAACGTTTTTTGCATAAGGATGGCCGTGTCGTCTGGGGGCTGGTTTCGGTGGTTGCGATGCCGGGCAAAGATGGCTTGCCGCTCTACTATAGCGGCTTGGTCCAGGATGTTACCGAATCCCGATTTGCCCAGGAGCGGGTGAAGGAGTCGCGGCAGATGTTACAACTGGTCCTCGACTACATCCCGCAGCAAGTGTTCTGGAAGGATCGTAATTCGGTCTATCTCGGCTGTAGTCGCAATTTCGCGCGCATTGCCGGATGCGAAAATCCAGAAGATCTGATCGGCAAGACCGACTACGATCTGCCCTGGAAAAAGGAGCAGGCCGATTTTTACCGCGAGTGTGACCGCCGGATTATGGAGAGCAACACGCCGGAGTTTCACATCACCGAATCGCAGCTTCAGGCCAGTGGCAAACAGGTCTGGCTCGACACCAACAAGATCCCGATGCACGATAGTCAAGGGCTGGTCACAAGTATCCTCGTTACTCTGGAGGATATTACGGCGCGAAAATATGCTGAGGAGAAGCTGGTCGCCGCCAACCGCGAACTTGATGCCTTTGTCTCTACCGTTTCACATGACCTGCGTATTCCGCTGACCCCGATCATCGGTTATGCCGAGGTTCTGCAACAGACCTGTCGGGGCCGGCTCGACGAGAGGTCTGTAGGCTGTCTGGCTCAGATAGAGGAGCAGGGACGCAGTATGCTGGCCCTGCTGGATGACCTTCTGACCCTGGCAAAGGTCGGATATGTGCAGCGACCAGCCGTGCCGATCGACCTTGACCTGGCATTAGAAGAGGTTCTGGTCATGCTGGGGAGCCAGATTGAGCATACCGGTGTCGTTATCGAAACGAGCCCGCTCCCCCAGGCGCGGGTGCCGCAGACCCTCCTGGCGCAGATCTTCAACAATCTGATCGCTAATGCTATCCGTTATGCCGGGCAGCAGGGTTCGCCAATCGGGGTCGGTGGCGAGCGCAACGGAGATCTGGTCCGGCTCTATGTATGTGATTCCGGTCCGGGGATTCAGGCGGATGAGCGGCGCCAGATCTTCGAAGTCTTCTATCGTGGGGAATCGGCAAGAAGGCTGCCAGGCACTGGGGTAGGGCTGGCCACGGTGCAGAAAATTGCCAAACTCTATAACGGACGAGCCTGGGCCGAGGAGACCCCTGGTGGTGGCAGCACCTTCTGGGTAGAATTTGAAGATAGTCGGCCCCCAGCCTCTTGAGCAGCGGGTCTGTTCGTTATCCCCTTCACAATAGAGATTTGTTCCGCAGGATGAACTAATCCTTCGCTTGAACTTGGCGCTTTTTGCCATCGACCGATCTGACCGGGGACCATTCTGCCTGAGACATCAGCAATGGCGCGATCCCGGGCAGGGGACTTCTGTCTCCTGTGAGCCCGTGATTGTGGTGCCAGAGTTCCCAGATGCTGTCGCCCCAGCCTTTTAACTGTGCAAAGAACGGGTCGCTCTGTACAGTGTAGGTCTCGCTGCCACCCGCCGGATTTTTACCCTTAGCGTCAAGCCGTAGACTGCCTGCGGTTCCGTTTATTTCATCGCGTAAAAACTCAATATATTCGCGAGACACTCCCTGGTAATAGAGGCTGATCTGCACCCGGTCTGCCCCCACGGGCAACTGGAGTTGCAACTGATCATAGCCCCCACTGTACTCCGCTGCGCTGAAATAGGCTGTTGCACTCTTGCCCTGCCAGACAGGCTCACTCAGACGGGTAGCGGCTGCTGCGCTGGCGAAACCCTTGGGGGGGATGCGATTGTCCTTACTCCGGCTGCTGGCCAGTAGCACATGTGAGGTCTGCTCCTCACCGGTCAATTCACTACGTAAATGAACCTGATAGACCAATTCATCCAGATATCTTTCAGTCTTTTGCAGCGGCGGCGATGAGGCGGCGTCGGGCAATCCCTTGAGGGTTCCCGCAGTCATCGAGTAGGGGTTGATCTCATCAATCAGCCGCCCCTGGCGGTAGGTCTTGAGGTTGAGGAACATGCGCCGTCCTTCCGGGAATCCGGTCAGCAGTTTATGGCCGGTATTATTCTGGATCCGCAGGCTGAGAGCGCCAGTTTCCGGAAGGTACTGCAGCTCTTTGATGGTTGCCGCAACGCGCAGTTGCTCAAGGGCCCGCTCTGATGCAGCCAGGAGCGCGCTGCTCTCCCCCTTGAGACCCAGCCCCTGGCGCAGGTCCAGGGTCAGCCGATCCGGACCCTGGCCGAGCAGCTCCAGATTGCGCCGGTCGAAGATCGGTCCCGCGGGATCGAGGCTGGCCAGAATCCTCGGCAGCCAACTATTGCCGCCGCTCAGCTCATGGCGTGCTGGCCCGGAATTCGGCTGCTCCTTGCTCCGTACCGGGCGCAGGCCGGCGGAATTGGCATTGCGGCCGGAGACCTGCGGCATATGGCAATCCTGACAACTGGCAGCCCAGGCAATATCTGTCGTCCCCTGGGTGCGAAACTCCTGATTGGTGGCAGCTCCTCTCCCCCGGCCATAGGCTGAGAGCATGAACTCGGAGAAGGTACGCTCGATATGAAAATAGTTGGCTGGCGAATACTGTTCGCTGAGCAGGTCTTCTCCCTGCGACAGGTCGGGCAGGTCGGACAGCCCAAGGTTTGCCAGTGCTGAATTAGACACATCGTGGCAGGTGGCACAGAAGTTACGCGACTTATGGTAGCGACTGTAGAGGGTCGTATGGCCAGATTCCGCAGCGACCTTGGCATCGATAACCCCGCCGCGTTTCGCGGTGTTGTGACTGATATAGAATTGTCCCGAGCCGTTTTCCCGGTAGCTGGCGGGGTATTTCGGCTGGTTGTCGAGATAGAAATCGGCCGGGTCGAACAGCTGGATTTTCTTCGCCTCTACGGCGTCGGCGGCAAGGGTTAGGCGAGCCGCGCTTGCGGAACCTGGGTCCGCCTCATCACATGCCGGGCTGGCCTGCTCGGCAGTGGCAAAAAACGGATCCCACATCCGGTGGCACAGATCACAGGAGATCCCGTCAAAATCATTGCCGGTCAGGGCGGAGCCGTTGCTTGGACTGGTTCTGCCTGCCAGCCAACCTGCGGGAAAATGACAACGCAGGCAGAGGTCGGCGGCGTTGGGATTGCCCAGCGCCCAGATAGCATCCTGTGCGGCGACCGTCAGCGCAGCCCACATCAGCGGGTCACGACCGGCCTGCGCCATCATCGAGCCGCGCCAGGCAAACCCCGGCTCGCTGGCAGGGGAGAAATCGCCGTGGCACTTCAGGCACTGCTCTGCAGAAGTCAGCTTGAGCCGGTCGACGGGTTGGCTGCCCGGCATCCAGATCAGGGGATCGGCGACCAGCGGCCAGGGCTCCCATGCTCGGCTGAGGGCAGGGCTAAAGGCAAGGGTTGCGAGCAGGATTGCACCCAGAAGGCCGATCTTAACCACTCTATCCATAGCTGATGCCCCGGAAGCTGTTTGCGCATAAAAGTCCCTTTTAGCGTTTATATGATAGCAAATAATGCCTCCTTGCTAAGCGGACAACTGCTGATATGCTCAAATTTGGCTGTTCATGATGTTGGGTCCATCTCGTAATAAGGACTCAGGATGAACCCTGGATAGACCCAAAACACTTTCAAGAGGAGATTCGGAATGAAAAAGAGTCTGTTGATCTGCGGTTTTATTCTGCTGGCCGGTTTTTCAACGGCCTGCGTGGCGAAAGAAGCGATGTCACCCGTAGCGCAGGGGGATTCGGTCATCTCCTATCTCACAGAGGCCAACCCTTACCAGCAGTGGCAACTCTGGCCGGGCACCAGTAAACTCTACCCCGGGAAACAGCCGCATGGCGCATTTTTGACCACCTATGTCTCCAAGGGTGCTTACGCCGCCATCAAAAGTAAGCGCGGCACAATCCCGGATAACGGCATGATCGTCAAGGAAAATTACTCCCCGGCGAAGAAGCTTGCCGCGATCACCCTGATGTACAAAAAAGCCGGTTACAACCCCGATGGGGGGGACTGGTTCTGGATGAAGTACGCTCCTGACGGCAAGATAATGAAAGAGGGCAAGGTCGGCGGCTGTATCAATTGTCACGCCAGCGTTAAGGCTAACGACTGGCTGTTTAATGGGCCGCTCTAAGTAGTAGGTAGGTGCAGTTCCTGGTGAGGGGGAGGCGCTGAGCTTCCCCCTGCTTATTT
>JAAXQE010000075.1 GCA_012974425.1 Geopsychrobacter sp. | reverse complement strand
TGCCCCGTCTGACGCAGCCCTTCATAGAGAATGATTGCCGCAGAATTCGCTAGGTTCAAACTGCGCACGGCCGAAGTGAAGATCGGAATTCGCAGCGCCATCTCTCCCGCCTTGTCGAGCAGATCCTCCGGCAGCCCCTTGGTCTCTTTACCGAAAACCAGAAAATCTCCGGCTTCGAATTTGACCCGGCTGTAGTTTTTTTCGGCCTTTTTTGACATATACCAGAAGCGACCCTCAGGGTAATTCTCCTGTAACTCTTCGAGGGATTCCCAGCGTTGCAGATTGATCTCTGGCCAGTAATCGAGTCCGGCGCGCTTGAGGTGCTTGTCGTCTATAGAGAAGCCGAGTTTGCCGACCAGGTGCAGAACTGTCCCGGTTGCAGCACAGAGGCGCCCGATGTTGCCGGTGTTGGGTGGGATTTCGGGCTCAACGAGTACGATGTGGAATGGTATATTTTTCATGGGATGGGACTATACACAAAAAAACAGGCGGCGGGAAGATTCCCGTCGCCTGTTTTGTCATGCGATTTGAATTATGGATCAGTTGGCATTAAGCGCCTGATCGAGGTCGGCGATGATGTCGGCAACATCCTCAATCCCGACTGAAACGCGAATGTAGTCGGCAGTGACACCTGCAGATTGCTGTTCCTCAGCGGTTAACTGCTGGTGGGTGGTTGAGGCCGGATGGATCACCAGGGTCTTGGCATCGCCGATATTGGCCAGGTGGCTGGCAAGTTTGACGTTGTCGATAAATTTGGTGCCAGCGTCCAGCCCGCCTTTGATGCCGAAGCCGAGGATTGCGCCCTGGCCCTTCGGCAGGTACTGCTGGGCACGCTGATAGTCTTTGTGGCTCTCCAGCCCTGGGTAGTTGACCCAGGATACCTGTGGGTGTTGCTCGAGGAACAGGGCAACCTTGAGGGCGTTTTCACAGTGACGCGGCATCCGCACATGCAGAGTCTCGAGCCCCTGCAGAAAGTAGAAGGCGTTGGTCGGTGACAGGCAGGGCCCCATGTCGCGCAGCAGGGTGATGCGCATCTTGAGGATATAGGCCAGGTTGCCCAGTGCTTCATGGTAAACCAGACCATGATAACTGGGATCGGGCGTGGTGTATTCAGCGAAACGACCACTCGACCAATCGAAATTACCGCTATCGACAACCGCTCCGCCGATGCTGGTGCCGTGGCCGCCGATGAACTTGGTCAGCGAATAGCAGACGATATCTGCGCCGTGCTCGATCGGCTTGAACAGCAGCGGGGTGGCGACGGTATTGTCGACGATGAAGGGCAGGCCGTTGTCGTGGGCGACCTTGGCCAGCGCCTCGAAGTCGTCGACATTGTTTTTGGGATTACCGATTGTCTCAGTGAAGACCGCCTTGGTCTTGTCATCAATCGCAGCCGCGACCGCAGTCAAATCTGAAGTGTCGACGAACTTGACGCTGATCCCCATCCGCTTGAATGTATGGTGAAACAGGTTGTAGGTGCCGCCGTAGAGGTTACTGCCTGTGACGATATTGTCGCCGCACTTGGCAATGTTCATGATTGCCAGGGTAATCGCCGCAGATCCAGACGCCAGCGCCAGGGCACCAACGCCGCCATCCAGTTCGGCCAGACGCTTCTCCAGCACATCGGTGGTCGGATTCATCAAGCGGGTATAGATGTTGCCCATCTCCTTCAGCGAGAAGAGATTGGCGGCATGTTCGGCCGAATTGAAGCAGTAGGATGTGGTCTGATAGATCGGCACCGCGCGGGAATTGGTGGTTGGGTCGGGAACCTGCCCGGCATGCAGAGCGAGGGTGCCATCCTGGTATTTGGTTTCATCAGACATTTGTTTGGCTCCTTTGTACGGGGTTAGAGATATATTTAAACACAAGCAAAGCTGTCAAGAATATGTTTTGACTATCTATATCAGCTACAGTGGCATACGCGCAAGGTGATTGAAACGCTCTAAATAGAAAAAGGCGGACCCCTCAAGCTGGGTCCGCCTCATAAATATACTGCAGAAGTGGATTTTTGAGATCAGTTCTGACTGACCTCCAGCGCCTGCTCGACATCGGCAATAATATCATCAATATGCTCAATGCCAACCGACAGCCGAATCAGGTCCGCGGTCACACCGGATGCTTGTTGTTGCTCTTCGCTCAGTTGGCGATGGGTGGTACTTGCCGGGTGCAGCACGCAGGAGCGGGCATCGCCGACATGCACGACTAGTGCAATCAATCTACAGGCTTCCATGAATTTGATGCCGGCCTCATGCCCACCCTCGATGCCGAAGGTCATGACGCCACTACAACCGAGCGGCAGGTATTTCTGGCCGAGAGCATAGCTCTTGTGGGATTCAAGCCCGGGATAGTTGACCCAGGAGACCGAGGGATGAAGGAAGAGATGTTTGGCCAGAGCCAGGGCATTCTCGCTATGCCGTTCAATACGTAGCGGCAGGCTGGTCAGGCCATGGTTGAAGAGGAAACTGTTCTGCGGCGCAGGGGTCGGCCCCAGATCGCGCATCAACTGCACGCGGGCCTTAACGATATAGGCCGCCGGGCCGAAGGTCTTGCTGTACTGCAGGCCGTGATAACTCGCATCGGGCTCGGTCAGTTCAGGAAATTTGCCGCATTCCCAGTCGAAGCGACCGCCATCGATGATGACCCCGCCGACGCTGGTGGCATGACCGTCGATATATTTTGTCGCCGAGTGGATGACAATATCTGCGCCCAGTTCGAAGGGGCGACAGAGAACCGGGGTGGCAAAGGTGTTATCGATGAGGAGCGGAACCTGCTGTTGCTTGGCGATTGCCGAAAACTTCTCGAAGTCGAGAACATTCAGGCCGGGGTTGCCGATGGTCTCGGCGAACAGGCAACGGGTCTCGGGGCGAAAGGCCGCTGCGATCACCTCTGCGGAGGCCTCGGGGTCGACAAAGCTGATCTCAATCCCCATCTTCGGCAGGGTGTTTGCGAAGAGTGAATAGGTACCGCCGTAAAGGGTGCTGGCCGCGACAACATGCTGACCCGAGCGACAGATATTCAAAATCGCCAGACTGGTGGCGGCTTGTCCCGAAGAGGTCGCCAGGGCTGCGACTCCGCCCTCCATCATGGCGATCTTCTTCTCGAAGGCATCGGTGGTCGGGTTGCTGATCCGGGTATACATCGGATCGGCCAGCTCCAGATCGAACAGTTTGGCGACATGCTCGGCGCTGTCAAATTTAAACGTGGTGCTCTGACAGATTGCCGGAATTCGGGGCTCGGTCGCCTTCGGTGAGTAACCGCCCTGAACGGCCATAGTTTCCTGTTTCCATTCGCTGCTCATCTTAATCTCCAGTACGGGATAATTTTTATATTCAGATAATATGAAGGCGAATCATAGCAGAAGCGACAGGCTTAAAAAAGCTTCGGTGACTCTTTGATTGCAGTTCAACTGGACCTGTAAGAGAATGCAGCCATTATGATGACAATAGATAGCTTCCTGCTTGAACAAATCGTAGCCGAACTGGCATTGCAGATCAACGGGGCCGGCATCGCCAAGGTGTACCAGCCTGGCGATGATAGTCTGGTGATTCGTCTCTGGAATGGACGCCAGAACCTGAAGCTGTTGATTCAGGTCGGGCAGGGCGCCCGTCTCCATCTGACCGAACAAAACATCCCCAACCCTTTTCATCCCCCGCGCTTCAGCCAACTGTTGCGCTCGCGCCTGAAACGCCTGGAATCGATTTCGATGCCAGGTCACGAGCGCGTGGTTGAGCTGAATTTTGTTGGCACAGATCAACGCTATCGCCTTGTTTGTGAGTTGATGGCGCGCGGCAGCAACCTTTACTTTCTGGATGAAGCGGGCCTGCTCCTGGATGCCCTGCATAAGCCGCAAGTCTTTGGCGACAGGTTACTCCAGCGTGGCCAGCCCTATCAGCCTCTGCCGGTGCAGGAACGCTTGAGCCTGGCCGATATCGACCTGTCTCCGCCGGAGGGCTTAGCTACAGCCGATGAATTCGAAAAGTGGCTCTTGAAGATGGTTGCTCCCATGTCAAAAGGGCAGGCCGCAGCACTGGGGGAAGCGGTTGCGAAGGGGCTGAATATCCCGCAGGTATTCAAGGATTTTCAGCGCAACTGGCTGGCGCAAAAAGGGCAGGCCTCGGTTGTGGAACTCTCGGGTAAGAAACAGCTGGTGACCTATCTGCCAGCGATTGTTGAACCACTCGAAGCTGTGACCGGCAGTCTCTCACAGCTTCTTGATCATTGCTTCTCGCCAGAGGTCGAGGTTGCGACTGAAATTGGTGAGCGGGCTGCTTATCGTCAGGTCACCAATCGCCAGCTTGTTCGGTTGCAGAAGCGGCAGAAGAATATTGGCGAGCAGCAGGAAAAAACCGAGACTTTTGCCGAAAGGCGGCAAATGGGGGAATTGCTGCTGGCCAATCTGCATCTGGTCAAAAAGGGGATGAGCGAGGTTGAGGTCAGCGACTGGACCACCGACCCTCCGACCACAGTCACTGTCAAGCTACAGCCCGAACTCAGCCCGCAAGAGAATGCCGAGCGCTTGTTCAAGCGCTACAAGAAAGAGAAGCGCGGCGTTGAACACGTTGATCGTCGCCAGCAAGAAACCCGCGAGGAGATTGAGTGGCTTGGGGCTCTCCTCCTGTCATTGGACGAAGCCACCGATCTTGATGAGATCAACGAAGTCGGTCAGGAACTGCGTGATGCAGGCATGATTAAGCCGACGAAAAAAGAACCAACCAGCAGAAGCAGGGTCAGCGCGACTCCACATTTGCATCAGACAATGTCACCCAGTGGCCTGCGAATCTTCTGGGGGCGCAACAACCGCAGCAATGACCAGCTTTCAGCCCGCATGACCGATCGGGATGACCTCTGGTTTCACGCGCATAATATGCCGGGCTGCCACCTGGTTTTAAAGCGTGATGGACGCAATACCGAGATTGCTGACGCGGATATCGCTTATGCTGCCAGAATAGCCGCTGGTTATAGCCGTGGCAAAGATGATCTGCGCGTCGAAGTCATCGTAACCGAAGGCCGTCACGTCAGTCGTCCCAAGGGGGCCAAGCCCGGCCTGGTAACCGTTAGCGAATACCATACTATCCTCGTTGAACCGCTGCGTATCCCGGATGATAAAAAAGCTGCAAAAGAGTAGTTATTTCTATTGCAATCGGAAAATCCATTTGGTATAAACGTCTTCGCTTCACGCCGCGGTGGTGGAATTGGTAGACACGCTGGTTTCAGGGACCAGTTTTCGCAAGGAAGTGGGAGTTCGAGTCTCCCCCGCGGCACCAAAAAATACAAAAAAGCCCGTCATGAGTAGTTGATATGACGGGCTTTTTTACGTCCTCTTTTCGGTTGCTACTATAAGGTAGTGTAAGTCGCTGATTTTACACTAAAAAAAGTAAGCCCATGATAACGAGGGCTTACGGCTGTTGAGGGCTGTTGAGGTACGGCTGCGTCTAGTTACGTTTCTATCCCGACAGGTAGGGCCTGATGATGGGTGTGTTTTTACCCTAAG
>JAAXQE010000043.1 GCA_012974425.1 Geopsychrobacter sp. | reverse complement strand
CAAGCGACCAGGCTTGACAGAAGCTGAAACAAAAATAATAATGCATGGTTAAGTATTTAAATTCCTTAGTCTGTTAATGGAGAGTTTCCGATGTCAGTCGGTGAGTTTGAATTGATCGACAAAATACGACGTCGCGCTAAAGTCGGGGCTGAAGTTAAGCTCGGGATTGGCGATGATTGCTCATCGATCGCAGTGCCGGCGAACCATGAACTGCTCACCAGCACCGATCTGTTGCTTGAGGGGGTGCATTTTCGTCTCGACTGGACAGATCTGCATAGTCTGGGGATTAAAGCGGTTGCGGTCAATGTCAGTGATCTTGCGGCCATGGGCGCTAAACCGGTCTCTCTGCACCTTGCCGTCGGCCTCCCTGTCGGCCTGAGCGATCAACAGGTTGAGGCCTTTATCGATGGAATCTTCGCCGGCCTGGATCGCTATGATCTCTCTCTCGCTGGCGGAGATACCTGTAGAGCGCAGGGGCCTTTGGTAATTTCGGTTACGGTTCAGGGCCTGTGCCATAGGGATCAGATTATTACCCGTGCGGGCGCGAGAGCTGGAGATGACCTCTGGGTTTCGGGAACTCTGGGGGACAGCGCACTTGCTTTGCGCGCATTACAATCGGGTCATCCCCTTTCAGACTTTCTCGCGGAGCGACATCATCGTCCGCAGCCAAGAACGGCACTGGGGCAGCAGCTAGCGACACAGGGGCTGGCCAGTGCGATGCTTGACCTGTCGGACGGACTGGCCGGTGATTTACCCCACCTGTTGAGGGCCTCAGCCGTCGGGGCGCAGATTGATCTTGCCCGCTTACCGCTCTCAGAAGAGTTCCGGGCTGAGCTACACAAGGACCAACGTTTGATTGATCTGGCTATTTGCGGGGGGGAAGATTACGAACTCCTTTTCAGCGCGGCTCCGGAGGCGCGACCTGTGCTTGAGCAACTTGCCGTTCAATTGGAGCTTCCGCTGCAACGGATAGGCGGGATCGGCAGCGACCCCGAGTTGCGATTTTGCATGAGCGATGGTTCGGCTTATCAGCCGCAACTCGCAGCTTTTGATCATTTTTTGTCCAACAAGGGATAGAAGTTGTGGCAGATAAAACGGCCGAAGACGGAGTGTCTTTGTCAGAAGATCCAACGGAACAACTCTTTGTTGGGGGCGACATCACCGATGACGCCTTTGCCGAAATCCGTGATATTCTCTATGCTGGGCGTGGATTCGACCTTGATGGCTACAAGGACCGCTGTATCAAGCGGCGCATAGCCGCCAGGATACGAAATCTGGGTTACCGCCGCATCGCCGGTTATATTGCGCTGCTGGCGGAGAGCGACGCAGAGCAGGAACTGCTTCTTGAAGCCCTGACCATTCATGTCTCCCAGTTCTTTCGCAACCCGACAACATTCTCGGCCCTGGAAGATAAAATATTGCCCGAACTGCTGCGCAAGCGGCGTGGCTCCAGGGAGGTCAGGGTCTGGAGTATCGGTTGTGCCGGTGGTGAAGAGCCCTATTCGATAGCGCTGCTTTGCGATGAGTTGTGCCGGCCGGAGGATCGAGTTTCGATCCAGGGCAGTGATGTCAGTGCCGATATCCTCAAAAAAGCCCGAACCGGGGTCTATGACCCTCACCGGTTGGTCGAGGTTCCCGATCCGGTTCTCGCCAAATATTTCAGTCAAGAGGGCATGCGTTACCGGCTTTCTGAGCGGATCCGCGGCAAGGTGCGCTTTTTAAGACACGATATTTTACAGGATCGGCCTTTTTCGCGGGTCGATCTGATTCTTTGCCGTAATATTTTGATCTATTTTTCGCGTCAGGAACAGGAGCGGATAATAAAGTCACTGGCCAATGCCCTGGTTCCCGAGGGCTCATTGGTTCTGGGACGGGCTGAAACCATGGTCAGCGATAGTCGTGAACTCTTTACCTGTGTTGACCCGGCAGAGCGGATCTACCGCAAGCGGGATGAAGAGACGTCTTTAGCTGAATATCATTTATAAGTTACATCTATGAGACAAGCCTCTGAGCGGGAGAAGATTCCATGCGCATCGAAATCAGTCACAAGTTTGTCCTCGGATTTGTCGTGGTGGTCGGGTCGATTGTTTTTCTCAACTATCTGGTCCCAACCATCGGCTTCATTCCGCAAGGTTTTCATCAATTTGTTTCGACCCTGGGCGCCTTACTGGTCGGTCTGCTCTTCGGTTGGATTTTTTCCAAGGCCTTTACCTCTAATATCAGGGTGTTGACGACCGGGGCCGACCGTCTCAGCAATGGCGATCTGAGCCGTAAACTCAGGTTGCGCAAGAGTCTGGTCTCCGATGAAACCGAGGACCTGGCCGACTCTCTCAATCGGGTGGTCGATAGTCTGCGGAAACTGGTCGGCAAGATCCGCAGTTCTTCGATGCGAGTCAATGAGTCGTCGCAGGGGTTGAGTGCTTCAGCCGAAGAGATGACCGCCTCTTCACACGAGGTTGCCGGAGCGATCGAACAGATCAGTCGTGGGGCAGAGACCCAGGCAGAGATGGTTGAGCGGGTTTCTCGGGTCATCCGCGAGATGGCAGATTCCATCGAGAAGATCACGGCCTCGGGCCAGGTTCTCTCTCTGTCGGCTGAACAGACAACCCAGACCGCCAAAGACGGTGGTCAAATGACCGACACGACTCTCGAGAAGATGAAACATATTCTGACTGGCATCGAAAGTAACAGTCAGCAGATGGTTTCGTTCAGTGAACACGTGCAAAAGATCGGTTCGATAATCGGTGTCATCACCGGCATCGCCCAGAAGACCAATCTCCTCGCCCTCAATGCAACCATCGAAGCCGCCCGGGCCGGTGAGTATGGCCATGGCTTTGCCGTCGTCGCGGAAGAGATCAGTAAACTGGCTGATAGTACCAGCGAATCAGCCGCCGAGATCACCCGTCTGATCGACACCACCCGTGAGGAGAGTCAGCGGGTGCATCAGTCGATGCTGGAAAGTATCCGCTCGATCGATGCCGGGCGCGAGGCGATCGACAGCACGAGCGGGGTGTTCCTGGCGATTATCGAGAAGGCCGAAGACGCGCAGGCCAAGGCAAACAGCATCACTGATCTGGCCGAAAAGCAGAATAGAGGTTCGGGGGACATCGTCACGGCGATCGAAGAGATCGCTCGGGTTGCCGAAGATAATGCCGCTGGAACCGAAGAAGTCTCTGCCGCTACCGAGCAGCAATCTGCCGCGATGGAGGAGTTGACCTTCGCTTCTCAGAAATTGGCTCAACTTGCTGATGAGCTACTCACCTCGGTCAGCAGCTTTAATCTCGGCAGTGATGGGGATACTGACAGCTAATGGCCCTGCTCTTGCCCTTCATGCTCGGTGATGAGCGCTACGGCCTCAAGCTGACAGATATTCAGGAAGTCATTGAAGAGGCTGTACCCCATTACCTGCCAGCGGCACCCGCTGAGATTATCGCGGCTGTGAACGTACACGGCCGTATTCTGCCCGTCCTGGACTTGCCCCTGTTTCTCGGCTTCCCGCCAGCAAACTTGAGTGACAGGATGATCGTATTGGCTCAGCGTGATTTTCCGATGGTGCTGGCGGTAGACCAGCTTGAACCACTCTTGAGCGTCGATCTCGAGCAGACGATTCTGACTCAGAGCGACGCCCCGCAGGACTGCATCAGCGGAGTTCTTAACTGGCAGGGCCAGATGATCAGTCTACTAGACCTTGAACAGCTACATAAAGCGGTTCAGGAAAATTGTTTCGTACCCGGAGGTGGTCATGGCTCAGCGCGTACTGATCGTAGATGACGCTCTGTTTATGCGTAATCTGTTGCGTGATATTTTTACGTCTGCAGGCTGGGAGGTTGTCGGCGAGGCTGCAGACGGCATTGAGGCCCTGCAGAAATATAAGGATGCGCACCCAGATCTGGTGACTATGGATATTGTCATGCCTGAACGAAGTGGTATCGAGGCGTTGCAGGATATCCTCGCTTTCGACCCGCAAGCCGTTGTGATCATGTGCAGTGCTCTGGGGCAGGAGAGCATGGTTCTGGAGGCGATACAGCATGGTGCCCGAGACTTCATCGCTAAGCCTTTCCAGCAGGAGCAGGTGTTTGAAGTTGTGGCTCGAGTCTGCGGATAATTTCTGACATGGATATGTCGAAATATAAAGCGATGTTTCTGACCGAAGCACGTGAGCACCTGCAGAAAATGGCGGCTCTGCTGGTCGAGGTCGAGCGCGATCCGCAAAATCGCGGCGGGATCGATGCCCTGTTCCGCGAAGCACACTCGATTAAGGGGATGGCTGCCTCGATGGGCTATCAGCAGACGGCAGACCTCGCCCATCACTTAGAAGATTCCCTCGACCTTTTCCGGCAGCAAGGCGAGATCACGCCCGAGGCTATCGATCGCCTGCTGGCAGGTGCCGATCTCATAGAATCCCTGTTGGCAGATATCGACGCCGGACGCGAAGAACGGAATGTTGCAAGCTTTTGCAGTGGTGAATTCAGCGTAAAGGAAATATCTGAGCTTCCGCCCACCGAGGCTGGCTCCGTTCCTGAAGAGTTGACTCTGCAAATCAGCCTGCAGCTGCACGACAAGGTTGCCTCTCCAGCGGCCCGCCTGTTGGTTATCGCCAAACAGCTGACAAAATTCGGTAACGTCCTGAGTTGCGAGCCCTCTGAGGAGCAGATTCTCCGGGGCGGAAATGTTCGCCAGCTTGTGGTGATCATCCAGACGCGCTTGAGCGAAACTGAAATCAAAAGCAGCTTCGCAGATTACTCAGAAGTTTCGCGCCTAGATATCGAAACCCCACAACCCAAATCAGAGGTTACCAGCATTGCTGGTGGCGCAACGGTGCGGGTTGGGACCGACCTGCTCGACCGCTTTATCAGCCTGACCGGCGAGTTGATTACAAATCGCTATATGCTGCAGAGCGCAGCAGGCGATAAAGATTGGGACTCGCTGAAAGATGGGCTGGGGAGATTGGGCCGCCTGGTCAAGGACCTGCATCATCAGGTTCTTCAGGTGCGGATGATGCCGATCGATACTGTGACCGGCAGGCTCCCCAGGCTGGTGCGTGATCTGGCACGCAGGTCGGCTAAGGATGTCAGACTTGAACTCGAGGGGACCGGTATCGAGCTCGACCGAGCGATCCTGGAAGAGTTGGCCGATCCCTTGATCCATATGGTCCGTAATGCGATTGATCATGGCATAGATAAACAGGGAACCATTACCGTACGTGCCTGGCGCCAGCGTGATCAGGTCATGCTGCAGGTTGCCGACAACGGCCGCGGTATGGACCCTGCGCTGCTGCGCCGAAGTGCCGTAGAAAAAGGCTTGATCGGTCCGGGCCAGGCTGAAGTGATGCGCGATTATGATGCCCTGCAGTTGGTCTGTCTGCCCGGATTTTCGACCGCCAGCCAACTGACCGCTACCTCGGGTCGTGGGGTCGGGATGGATGTTGTCAAGGCTGCGGTGGAAAAGCTCGGCGGGGTACTGAATATCGATGCCGCGCCCGGTCGTGGAACCCGTTTTACCCTCAAGCTGCCGTTATCGGTCGCCATTATCAAGGTGCTCCTGCTCAATGTTGCTAACAAGCAGGTGGCTCTGCCGATCACCCGGGTGCTGCAAACCATAGAGGTCGAACGTAATCAGATTCAAGCCAGTGGCAAGCAACGGGTTTTCTCCTTCAATGAAGAACTCCTGCCGTTGGTTTCATTGCGCAAGATTCTGGCTCTAGCGATGCCTAAGGCCGTAGAGCGGGTCGCCGTGGTGATCACCGAAGTTCTCGGGCGTAAGATTGGCCTGGTCGTTGATGACTTTGCCGGACAGAGCGAGGTCTTTGTCCAGGCGCTACCGAGCCCAATAGATCGTTTGCGGGGCTTGAGTGGCGGGACGATTCTGGGAGATGGCAGAATCGTTTTTATCCTCGATATTCAGGGCTTGCTGGAACGCAAACGTTGAGTCAGGGAGTAGAGATTGGCGCCTGAAAAACTGAATTCACAGCAGCGAGCCCGCCTGAATAGGTCGATACAGGCCGGTCTTGATCTAGCCGCAACTTCGCTCAAAATGATGCTGGGCGGCGAAATCCATATCGGTGTGGTTACATCTTCAGCGCGGCCAGACGGTGTTTCTGTCAGACTCGGCATGTCTGGAGCCCTTGAGGGTGGACTCTATATCGATCTGCCCGAGAATATGGCGGTAAAAATCGTTAAAACACTGAGCGCTGGGCGCGAAATCTCTCTGCTGGATGATATTGCCCGTTCGTCGTTAATGGAACTGGGGAATGTTTTGGCTTCGGTCTTTGTCGGATACTTTGATCAGTATCCTGGCTTGCGCACTCTGCCAAGCCCCCCTGATTTGAGCCTTGTTCCGCTTGATATCCCGGTCTTTGCCGGTTTGTTCCATGCCGAACTCTGTTGGACAAAAAGTTCGGAGCGGGCCGAGGTGTTGATCGGACTGGAGCGTTCAGCGCTAGATATTCTGCTGGCGGGATAGGGGCCCTGTCGATTGCAGGAAGGATTTTTGCAGGTTGTTAGATCTGTCTATCTGTTAGACTTTGGAAATCTGATTTTCTGGCTGATTGGTTGTGAAGGAGATTGAAATGAAAAAACTTTATTGGATGTTGTTATTGTTGTTGATCCCGGGGGTATGTAGTGCGGCCAATATCAGTTTAAACGATGTCGCCGACGCCTTACAGAACCCGTTTAAGTCAGATGTGGTTAAGGCGCGTGGCACTGCGAAGTCCGGCATTTTCGATTTCCAGGGGGATTTCTTCCAGCAGTCGCGAATCGCCGCGATCGAGCGCGTTCAGCGTGGCCGCGGGTTGGTCAGTTTCCGCTTCGATTATCGTGGCGATACTCAGGTTCCGCTGGCGATGTTCCGCTGGGAATATCAGGAGCCATCCCGCCAGGAAGTGGTTTCTAATGCCGAGACCATGTGGGTCTACCTCCCTGAAAACAGGCAGGTGATCGTCAGTGATATCAAGCAGGTGACCCAGCAGCGCTCCGACAACCCGATGACCTTTTTGACCGGGCTGGGGAACCTGTCACGTGATTTTTCGATCCGCTGGGCGGTCCCCGATCACGATAATAACGGCAACCCGATCCTCGAATTGAAACCACGCCGCGTCTCCAACCTGATTCAGTCGTTGCAGATTGTGGTCAAGCGTGAGGCGGTCACAGATCATGTCGAGAATAATCAGGTCGGCAATCACTTTCCGATCCTGGCGACCATCGTTGTCGACCCCTCAGGCAACAGCACGACCATCGAGTTTTCGAGGATTGATTTCAACCGTGGCCTCTCCGCCAGCTTTTTTGAATTTATGCAGCCGGCCGGAATCGATGTGATTCGACCGACCGGAGCAGAGATGGGTTTCTGATCAGAGCGGGCAAGTCTCAGGCCTGCACACTAAAAACAGTTATTCCAGGACCGCCCCGGATCTTTTATCCGGGGCGGTCCTGTGGTATAAGTCATTGTTTCTGGGCCAATTCCAAACAAATTGAGACCGAAGGAGCTAAGATAATGCCGAGTTTTGATGTCGTTTCCAAGGTCGACCTGCAAGAGGTCGATAATGCAGTGAATCAGGCGGTCAAGGAGATCGGGACCCGTTACGATTTCAAGGGCACGACCAACGAGGTTGAACTCACTGCCGAGGGGATCAAGATCCTGGCTGCCGATGAGTACAAGCTCAAGGCGATCAAGGATATTCTGATTGAAAAGCTGGTGCGGCGGAATGTCTCCCCCAAGTGTCTTAATTACGGGACTGAAGAGACCGCCTCGGCTGGAGCCGTGCGCCAAAAGGCGACTCTGGTCCAGGGGATCAGCAAGGAGAAGGGCAAGGAGATCGTCAAGCTGATCAAGGAGACCAAGCTTAAGGTCCAGGCCCAGATCATGGAAGAACAGGTCCGGGTCACCGGTAAAAAGCTGGATGATCTGCAGGCCGTGATGCAGATGCTGAAACAGAAGGACCTCGAGGTCGAGCTTCAATTCGAAAATATGCGTTCCTGAATTTCAGGAATGGCCGTAGTGAATCAGGAAACACTGTGAAAAAAATGAAGATCAGTCTGGTCAGCCTCGGCTGTCCAAAGAACCTGGTTGATGCCGAGGTTATGCTCGGCCATCTGCCGCAAGAGCGTTTTGAGATTATCGCCGAAGATGAGTTGGCAGATATCATCGTCGTCAATACCTGCTCCTTTATTCAGGACGCCAAGGAAGAGTCGATCGAGACAATCCTGGAGGTCGCAGACCACAAACAGACAGGGCGTTGTCGCATGTTGATCGTCAGCGGTTGTTTGCCGCAGCGCTATCAGCAGGAGTTGGCCGAGCAGCTGCCGGAGGTCGATCTCTTCATGGGGACCAGCGATGCCCCGCGCATCGTCGAGCTGATCGAGCGCCAGCTCGGATTGAGCGAGGCGACAACCGAGATCGGCGTTCCGGATTATCTGTATGACCACAGTACGCCGCGACTCAATTCCTCCCCATTTTATACCAGCTACGTCAAGATTGCCGATGGCTGCTCCAATCACTGCTCTTATTGCATTATCCCGCAACTGCGTGGCGTTTTACGCTCTAGGAGTGTCGAATCGGTGGTTCAGGAGGTCCAGGCACTGGCCGAAAAAGGGGTACGTGAGATCAACCTGATTGCTCAGGATATCACCGCCTACGGCGCCGAGCGCGCAGATGGTGCGGCGATCGAGCCGCTGTTGCGCGAACTGGTCAAGATCGAAAAGATTGACTGGATCCGCCTCTTATACGCCTATCCAGACGGAATCAGGGACGAGCTGATCGATTTGATCGCCAGTGAGGACAAGATTTGCAGCTACCTGGATATCCCGCTACAGCATATCGATGATCAGATTCTGGGGCAGATGAACCGGCGCCTCGATACGGCAGGGGTACACGACCTGCTGCAGCGCCTGCGCCAGCGGATTCCAGATTTAACCCTGCGCACCTCGTTTATTGTCGGCTTTCCGGGTGAGAGCGCAGATCAATTCCAGCAGCTCCTCGATTTCGTCGAGGCGGGCCATTTTGAACGGGTCGGGGTCTTCGCCTATTCGCGAGAAGAGGGGACCAGCGCCGCCAAGCTTAGCGGGCAGATTCCGGCGCGGACCAAAAAGAGCCGTCTGAACCGTTTGATGAAGGCCCAGGCGCGCGTCTCCCTTGAGCACAATCGCCAGCGGATCGGCCGGCTTGAAAGGGTTCTGGTTGAGGGCTTCAGCGAAGAGACCGAGCTGTTACTCAAGGGGCGCAGTGGCGGGCAGGCCCCGGATGTCGATGGCTGTTGTTTGATCACCGCCGGGCAGGCCGATGTCGGCCAGATTGTCGACTTGCGCATAACCGATGCTTCAGAATATGAATTGATCGGTGAGATCGAAGCGGATAGCGCGTGCTGAAGCGGCCGCTGGCGCTGATTGCGGCGCTACTGCTGATTCTGCTGCTCTCCTGGTCGCTACGACCCAGGGCCGCGAGTGACGTCTCACGTACGGCCTTGATTATGGGGACCCTGGTTGAGATTAAAGGGGTTGGTCTTGACGATAAAGACATGGAAGGGGCGATATCTGACGCTTTTGATGCGATGCGTCGTGAAGAGGCGCGCTTTTCGACCCGAATCGAAACCAGTCAGATCAGCGCAATCAATCGCGCTATTACAGCTATCGAAGTCGACCCAGAGGTTCTGGCTGTGCTGCAACTGGGGCAGAGAATCAGTCGTCAGTCCGAGGGCGCCTTTCATCCGGGCCTGGGCCGCTTGCTGAAACTCTGGAACTTCGAGGCGGTCTCGCCCCGGGTCCCAGCGCTCTCAGAGGTCAATGCGCTGCTTCCGGCCTTAATCGGCGAGCCGGTTGCAATTTCAGGTTCAGCGGTTAAGCGCCTCAATCCTGATCTACAACTGGATCTGGGCGGCATCGCCAAGGGCTATGCGGTTGATCGCGCTCTGGCCGTGTTGCGCGCTGCCGGGATTGAATCGGCGAGCGTCAATGCCGGAGGAGATATCGGTCTGCTCGGCGGGCATGCCGAGCGGCCCTGGAAGATCGGCATTCAACATCCACGCAAAACGGGTCAGCTCCTGGCGACCCTGGAATTGCGTGATCGGGCGGTTGTTACCTCGGGTGACTACGAGC
Organism: Geopsychrobacter sp.; assembly: GCA_012974425.1. Taxonomy (GTDB): domain Bacteria; phylum Desulfobacterota; class Desulfuromonadia; order Desulfuromonadales; family Geopsychrobacteraceae; genus Geopsychrobacter. The sequence goes on along the minus strand of JAAXQE010000043.1, from coordinate 9,491 downwards.
GTTTCTTTTTGCAGGACGGGATGCGCTACCACCATGTTTTCGACCCTCGCACCGGATTCCCGGCGCGGGCCTGCCAGAGCGTCAGTGTTGTCACCGCAACTGTCGCTGAGGCAGATGCCCTGGCGACGGCGGCCTTTGTCCTCGGCCCCATTAAGGGGCTGGCATTACTCGAGCGCTTGCCAGATGTTGAGGGCCTGATCGTCAGCGCTACGGGCGAGGTCGAAGTCACCAGCGGACTCAAGGACCAGATCCGATGGCGCTAGGTTCGCTCCTGGCACGGATGACCCGCACCGATCGCTGGCTCGTGCTGCTGCTTATGTTAGCTGCGTTTGCCAGTCTCTGGTTCGTGCTCGGACGGTCTGTCGGTCGGTCTCTGCTGGTTTATGCGGGGGATACGCTTGCATTCACGGCGCCGCTTGACCAGGATCGCCAGATTGAACTGCACGGCCCATTGGGTGATACCCTAATTGAGGTTGTCGCCGGCAAGGTCCGGGTTATCTCGTCGCCCTGCTCGCGTAAAATTTGTATCGGCATGGGGGCGATTCAGCGCAGCGGAGATCTGTTGGCCTGTGTGCCGAACCGGGTCGTGATTCGGATCGAAGGGGAAGGGGGCGAATATGATCTCCTCAGCCGATGAACAACTGGAGCAGATCCGCCAACGGGTTTTTATGGCGCTCTTTATCGCCCTGGCTGTCGGCCTGCATACCCTTGAGGCGTTGTTGCCGAATCCGCTCCCCTGGTTTCGGGTCGGTCTGGCAAATATTCTGGCCTTGACCGCCCTGTCAATTTACGGGCTTAAGGGAATGTGGGTGCTCAGTCTGAGCCGCATCTTCATCGGCAGCCTGCTGATCGGCAATTTATTTGGTCCCGGATTTCTACTCTCCTTCTGTGGTGGGGTTGGCGCCTGCCTCCTGATGAGTGCCGGGGCACTTCTGCTGAAGCGGGGCATTGGATTGGTTGGCCTGTCGCTCCTCGGTGCAACCGGGCATGTCTGTGGTCAGTTGTTGATTGCCAGCCTGGTCGTTGTGCAACATCAGTCGATCTGGCTGCTCTTACCGGCCTTTCTGTTTTTCGCGCTGATCAGTGGCGTCATTAATGGTCTTGCCGCCGATCTGCTGGTCGATTACCTGTTGAAGCACCCGGCCTTTTGCGACTGCCGTAAGGGTTTCGGTCGTCATCATGTTGAAGGATAGAGTCATGCGCAATCTTGGTTTGCTGTTGATCAGTTTATTATTATCGGCATGCGCCACGGGGTCAGTCACCAAGGCCCCGGTCGCTGGACTGGTCGTTTTAAGCATTCAGGAACTGCGGATTGAACTGGCGAAGATAGCGGGGGCGCTGGTCGCTGACGGAGAACCTCTGGTCGCCAGCTTTCCGCTCGGAACCCTGTTTGCTCAAGGTTCTGCTCTGCCGATGCCGGGTGGGACTGTTCCGCTGGATGCCATCAGCGCCCTGATCAAACGCTCGGGACTGAACTGGCAGTTGCGGGTGCGCGCCGCCAGCGGCGAGGGGGCGCAGTACGATGGGCAACTCTCAGCCACGCGCGCTGAAATTTTGCGGATCTATTTTAAAAATTCAGGCATAGACCTGAGTAAATTAATGCTAACAGCGGTCGCCGAAACCGGTGCCCCGCTTGAACTGAAACCAGTTCCATAGACGGCCAAGGTCGCTACCGGAGGGAAAATGAAAGTCATATTACCAGTCGCAGGCAAGGGAACCCGCCTGCGTCCCCACACCCACACCAAAGCCAAGTCGTTGGTGCATGTTGCGGGCAAGACGGTGCTGGAACATATCATCAACCGCCTTGCTCCTTTGAATGTCAGTGAATATCTGTTTATCACCGACGAGAACGGGCAACAGATCGAAGACTTCATGGCGCGCAAGTTCCCTGAATTGAAGTGTCGTTATTTTGTCCAGCAGCAGCGCCTCGGTCCTGCTCATGCGGTAGCCCTGGCAGCGCCTGCGGTCGCTGCGGATGAAGATCTGCTGGTCGTATTTAACGATACGATCTTCGTCACCGATTTAAGCGCAATCCCTGAACTCTGTGCCGGGGCCGATGGCCTGATCTACTCCAAGGAGGTCGAGGATTATCAGCGTTTCGGAGTCAACGTCGTGCAGGATGGCAGGATTGTCGATATGGTTGAAAAGCCGGACACCCCGGTTTCGCGCCTCGCTCAGGTCGGTCTCTACTACCTGAAAGACGGGCGGAGCTTCATCGATTATATCGAGCAGACGGTTGCGGCGGGTGAGACCGTCAAGGGGGAATACTATCTCCCCGCGGTCTTCATGCGCATGATCGCCGCTGGCTTGACCCTGCGTGCTCCCGAGATCGATGCCTGGCTCGACTGCGGCAAGCCGGAGACCCTGCTCGAAACCAACCGCTTCCTGTTGCAGGGGCGCCATCATATCCATGGCGAGGTCGAGAATACGGTGTTGATTGAGCCGGTGCATCTCGAGCAGGGCGCCAGCGTCAAAGACTCGGTCATCGGGCCGAATGTCTCGATTGCGGCCGGGAGCCGTATCGAAAAGAGTATAATTTCAGATTCAATCATCAACGGCGAAGGCCGGGTCATGAATATGAACCTGGAAAAGTCCCTGTTAGGGGACGCAGTGGTCCTGACCGGTTCCCCGCGACGGATGAATATCGGTGATCATTCGATCATTGAAATGGATCAGTAAGGGCTCAATTGTGAGTGGAATGACCATCGAACAGCTCCTGCCTTATCTGCTACCGCCCCTGCTCGGGGCGTTGATCGGCTATGTCACCAACTACATCGCGATCCGCATGCTGTTTCGCCCCTTGCGGGCCTGGCGCATTCTCGGCGTACGCGTGCCGCTGACCCCGGGGATCATTCCGGCCAAACGCGATGAGTTGGCGCGCAAGATGGGCGACATGGTCGGTGAGCATCTGCTGACCGCCGATGATGTCGGGCGGGCCTTTGCCAAGGATAGCATCCAGCAGGAGTTGCGTCTGGCGGTGACCGACAAGCTCGGGCGCTTCCTCGACCGCGAGTTGGGCCCGCTGGAGAGCCTGGTGCCGGAGCGTTTTCGCCCGCGTTTTCGGGAGTTGGTCGATCTGCTGCGCGGCAAGTTTGCCAAGCTGGTCTTCGATTATCTGCAGACCCAAGGCTTCGAAACCCGCCTGCGCGAATACCTGCAACGTCAGGGTGATCACTTGTTGGCCGGCGACCTCAATCGTTTCCTGACCCCCGAACGTTACCAGTCCCTGCAACAGCATCTGGACGGCAAGCTCAGCGGGTTCTTCGCTTCGCCACACCTGGCTGAAACCATCGGCCATTTCGTCGATCACAAAACCGAGAACCTGATAGCCAGCGAACGCCCGTTGCGTGAACTGCTGCCCCCCGAACTGGTTGAGCTGTTGCTGAATCAGTTGGAACGGGAGATGCCACCATTGCTCGAACGCTTCGGTGGCATGTTGTACGACCCGGACTTTCGCGAGCGACTGGTCGCAAAAGGGAAAGGCGCCATCGATTCCTTCCTCGATTCCCTGGGCGGGCTGACCGGCCTGCTGAGTGGCTTCATGGATCTAAACAAGATTTATGACAAGATCCCCGAGTTTCTCGACAAGGCCGGTGATGAGATCGCCGGCTGGCTTAAGGAGGAGAAGACCCAGCAGCAACTGGCCGCACTGTTGCGCGAACGGATCGATGGCCTGCTTGATAAACCGCTGGCCGCCTATCTGGAAAACCTCCCTTACGAAAAGGTCAGTGGTATCCGGCGTTTCGTGCGCGATCAGGCGATCCTGGCCGTTCAGTCACGCCGCACCACCGAGGCCGTCCTCGGCCTGACCGAGACGGCTATCGAGCGGATTAAGGACCGTTCCTTCGCGAGTCTGCTGCATGAAAGCCTGCCAGACGGCAGTCTCGAACGGATGCGCGAGCAGCTGGCCGATCGTCTGCTCGAACTGCTCCGTTCCTCCCAGGCGCGCACGGCCCTTGAGGCCGTGTTGCTCGAACAGAGCGAAGAGTGGATCTACCGCAAGCCACTCGGCCTGCTTTCGGCGAAAATGCCCAACGACCTGCGCAAGGAGCTGGAAACCGGCCTCTGCCAGTTGGTTGAGGAGCTGATCAAGAAGGAAGCACCGCGCATGGTCGAAACCCTCAACGTACAGCGCATGGTCGAAGAGAAGGTCAATGGTCTCGACCTGCTTCAGGTCGAGGGCTTGTTGATGGGGATCATGCAGGAGCAGTTCAAGTACATCAATATCTTCGGTGGGCTGCTCGGCTTTTTGATCGGCCTGCTCAACCTGTTGCTGTTGGGACTACTTTGATTCTATCCTTGAGGTAAGGCCCTGCCAGAGGTAGGCTTTGTTTGTCCAGGCGGGTAGCCGCTACTGTAAAAAGAGGGAGAATGGAAGATGAAGGCATATTTCGCCGCAGGCTGTTTCTGGGGGATCGAGAAGAAGTTCGCCTCCATTCCCGGAGTCAGTGCAACTGCCGTCGGCTATATGGGGGGTGACCAGCCACAGCCGAGCTATCAGCAGGTTTGCAGTGGCGAGACCGGTCACGCCGAAACCGTTGAAGTCGACTTCGATCCCGCGCAGATTGCATATGCAGATCTGCTTGAAAACTTCTGGGGCATGCACAACCCGACCAGCCTCAACTTTCAGGGCTGGGATATCGGCAGCCAGTATCGCAGTGCGATCTTCTGCGTCGATGAATCACAGCAACTGGCCGCCGAGCAGAGCCGTGACGCCGAATCGGCTTCGGGTCGGCATGGCGAGCCCCTCGTCACCGAAATCAGTGCCGCCGGACAATTCTGGCGCGCCGAGGAATATCATCAGCAGTATCTCGCCAAACAGAGTAATAATTCATGCCCGAACTGATTCTGTACCAACGCAAAGCGCCGCTGTGCGCCAGGCTGGTCACGCGCGCCTCCCGGCCCGCGATCCAAACGCTACAATCTGGCAAGCAGTTGGTTAGATATGCCGATAGGGCGCTCACTCCAGACTCGGAGGCAGCCGGATGCCTTTCTCACTGACCATCGAGGAGATCCGTAGAAACTGCGGCCCGGCCTTTTACCAGCGCGGCTTGAATTATCAACGCCAGGGTCGGGTGCAAGCCGTCAAATGGGTCGAGGAGAGCCGGACTCTCTTCGCCGAGGTCGCCGGCAGTGGAGATCAGGTCTATCGGCAGAGGATCTCCTTCGCTGTGCCGGGTGCGGCCCGCTTTCAGGGTGACTGCTCCTGTCCGGTCTATCTGAATTGCAAGCATGTGGTTGCCGTACTGCTGGAATGGATCGAACAGAACCTCGATCTCTTCGACCGACGTTGCAACCCCGACGGATCGCTGCTGGAGCGTTGGCAACAGGAGACCGCCGAAAAATTAAGGGTTGTCAGCAGCAAGCAGTATCCAGCCCTCGGCGATTCCTGTCTGCTCTACCTGCTTCATCTGCAGGGGGAGGGGAGCAGTCGTACCCTAGGTGTGCAGACGGTTAAAAGCCGACGCCTCAAACGGGGTGGCTGGGGAAAGGCGCATGATTACAACCCCAACGACCCGTCGAGCTATTACCGTGCTTCGGTCGGGACCTCTCCCCTCGATAGGGAGATAGCGCAACTGCTCGGACCCCAGGACGCCTTTGCCCACACCCAGCCACAGCTCGACGGCGATATCGGGCTGCTCGTGCTGCAGCGCCTGCTGCAGACTGGCCGCTCTTTTCTGGAGTCGAGTGATAATCTGCCACTCAGCATCGGCCCGGCGCGCCAGGCCAGTTTTGGCTGGCTGGAGGAAGAGCAGGGCACCCGGCTCAAGATCGATCTGGAGGGGAACGACCGCGACTGGGTGCTCATCCCGACCAGCCCACCCTGGTACCTGGATACCGAAAATCATCAGTGTGGCCCTATCGAGCAGCCCCTTTCGCCCAGCCTGTTTCAGTCTCTGGGCAACCTGCCCCCGGTTGTTGAGGGGCAGTTGCGTCAACTCAGCCATTTTCTGTTGCAACAGATCCCGGCCAACAGCATGCCGCTGCCGGTCGATCTGAAGATAAATGTCTGGGACCAGTCGCCGCAGCCGACCCTGATTCTGCATGCGCTTGCCGGGCCTAGCGGCAAGCGTCAGTACCTCGCGCGTCTGCGCTTCAACTATGGCCCGATCAGTCTGCCGCCCGTCGCGCATGACGGACAGGAGACCTGCCTGATCCAGCACAACGACGAAGAGTGGCAGATCAAACGCCATCTGCAACCCGAGATCGATGCCCTGCAGTGCCTCTCCGACTTCGGCTTGGTTCCGAGCATAGCCCTTGACGATTCGGCCGAGACGGATCTCTTTTTTGCGTCCGCCAAGCCTGAGGATGCGGCCTTCGCCTGGAAGCAATTTCTCGAGCAGTTGCCCGAGCTTGCGGCCGAGGGCTGGCAGGTCGAGTTCGATCCCAGCTTTGACCTGCGCTTCGAAACCGCCAGTAACCTGCAGGCCGAGATCGATGACAGCCAGCAGGGCTGGTTTGAGGTCGGTCTGAACATCGAGCATGACGGCCACAAGATTTCACTCTTGCCGCTTTTGACCCAATGGCTGGAAAACTACGATCCGCAGCAACCCTTACTCCACCTGCTTGGGGAGAATCGCTGGGTAGAGATACCGGCCTCGGTTCTGGAGCCGGTCGTCGGCACCCTGGTCGAGCTGTTTCAAGATCCACAACTCAACGCCAGCGGCCAGCTCAGATTGCCCCGTCCTCAGGCCCACGGCCTGCTTGAAATGGAGGCCTTGCTCGCGGCGGGCGGTCATCAATTTGTCTGGCAGGGAGGCAAGAAACTCCGCCAGTTGGCCGAAAAACTCAAAAACTTCCAGGGGATCGCGGTTGCCCCGGTGCCAAGCGGATTGAACGCCGAGCTGCGTAATTATCAGCAGCAGGGGCTCTCCTGGTTGCAGTTCCTGCGCGAATATGGATTCAATGGGGTGCTGGCCGATGATATGGGTCTCGGCAAAACGATTCAGGCTCTGGCCCACCTACTGCTCGAAAAGGAGGCGGGCCGCCTCGCTAACCCGGCCCTGATCGTGGCGCCGACCAGTGTGCTCAGCAACTGGCAGCGCGAAGCGGCGCGTTTCACGCCGGGGCTGAGATGTCTGGTGCTGCATGGGCCAGAACGCGCCGAGCACTATGCCAGGTTGCATGAATATGATCTGGTGATCACCAGCTACGCGCTCTTGACCCGCGATCTCGAGCAGCATCTGGAGCGGAACTATCACAGTCTGATTCTCGACGAAGCCCAGGCGATCAAGAACCCGCGCGCCAAGAGTGCCCTGGCCGCCTGCAGCATCAAGGCGGCGCACCGCCTCTGTCTGACCGGCACCCCGCTTGAAAACCATCTCGGTGAACTCTGGTCGCTCTTCCAGTTTCTGATGCCCGGTTTCTTAAGCAGTCAGAAGAGGTTTACCCAGCTCTTTCGTACCCCGATCGAGAAGCATCATGATCTCGACCGCCAGCAGCAGTTGCAGCAGCGCATGGCCCCCTTCATTCTGCGCCGCGACAAGACCCAGGTCGTACAGGAACTCCCGCCCAAGACCCTGATGGTGCGCGAAGTCGAACTGAACGCCCCGCAAGCCAAGCTCTACGAAAGTCTGCGTCTGGCCATGACCGACAAGATCGGCCAGCTGCTGCAGAAGAAAGGGCTGAAGAACAGCCATATCGAAATTCTGGGTGCGCTCCTCAAGCTGCGCCAGGTCTGCTGTGACCCGCGCCTGGTTAAGCTCGAGAGCGCGCGCAAGGTCAAGCATTCGGCCAAGCTGGAGATGCTCCTCGAAATGCTCGAAGAGTTGCTCGAGGAAGGGCGCAAGATCCTGATCTTCTCCCAGTTCACCTCGATGCTCAGTTTGATTGAAGAGGAGCTGCTGGCGCGGGATATCGATTACGCCAAGCTGACCGGTAAGACCCGCAAACGCGACGCCGCCATCAGCGCCTTTCAGGAAGGCCATGCCGACGTCTTCTTGATCAGTCTCAAGGCTGGAGGTGTTGGACTCAACCTAACTGCTGCCGATACCGTCATCCATTACGACCCCTGGTGGAACCCGGCCGCCGAAAACCAGGCCACCGACCGCGCCCACCGTATCGGCCAGCAGAAACCGGTCTTTGTCTACAAGCTGGTCGCTAAGGGGACGCTGGAGGAAAAAATCCTGCAACTGCAGGAGAAGAAACAGCTCCTGGCGGACGGGGTGTATAAGCAGGATAATAAGGGCGAAGCCTTACCGGGGATGAGTTCTGAGGATATCTTGACGCTGTTGACGGCGATTGATTGACAGACCTGAAACGAAGCAGCTAGCTAATGGCAACTTCTTGAAATAACCGATTTCTTAAGGGGTAAGAGGTGAGGATTTCGGGATAATAAATAGATGATTTTTAAAAGCCGCTTTTCCGCTTGATGCTGAAGGGCGGCTTTTGATGTTTTTGCAGTATCGAGGCAAGATGGGGGCATTTGGGTGAAATTATTCAATGACAGGGGCTGACCCCTTTGGTGGTGCATTGGACGCGATTCGGCAGCGGATGAGCTCGGATGTGTCGAAGAATTAACCGATTGGCTGTGAAGTTGAGGGAAGAGCCGAGATTTATCAGTAAGGATTGTGAGATGGATTTTAAGTTCGATATGAAAAAGAGCGCAGGTCAAACACGTAAACCTTGGACTGCAGTCGTTTTAACGCTGCTGATGCCGGGGTTGGGCCAGGTCTACAACGGGCAATTTCGCAAGGGGTGCCTGTTTGCCCTGTTCTCCACAGGTTTCGGCCTGGCGATCACACTTTTCTCTCTCAAACTCTCTTTTGCGCTGCTCGCTTTGTTTTTTCTGATTACGATTCTGATCCTGATCCTGGCCATCGTTGATGGCATAAAGACTGCGCGTACACTCAAATACAATTTTCAGCCCAAGAAATATAACCGCCCAATTGTGTACACTGCGATCTATCTGATTATCGGCCTTGGCGGCGATCTGGCTGGATCCGCCTATATCAAACACGCACAGGTTCGCGCCTATAAAATTCCATCGGGAAGTATGCTGACAACCCTTAACGTTGGTGACCGTATACTGCTCGACAAGACGGTTGATGCCATCAACAGAGGCGATATCGTCGTTTTCGAGTTTCCACCTGATGTAGACAAGGATATCCCGCGCGAATTTATCAAGCGGGTCATTGGGATGCCGGGCGACAAGATCGAGATTCGCGACAAGCAATTGCTGGTCAACGACCGGTTAGTTGTCGAAGATTACGCGGTGCATCAGGACGCCAAGACCATCCCCGCAGAAGCAAGCCCACGCGACAACATGGCACCGCTCAGAGTCCCAGATGGAATGTATTTCACCATGGGGGATAATCGCGACTATTCTTACGACAGCCGTTTTTGGGGTTTTGTTGCCGAAGAGAAGGTTAGCGGGCGGGCCGCGAAAATCTATTGGTCCTGGGATAGTAAAAATGCAGAGGTGAGGTGGGAGAGAATAGGTCAGGAGATTTATTAGATCAGTTGAGAACTGCGGGACAGCGGTAATTAAG
>JAAXQE010000275.1 GCA_012974425.1 Geopsychrobacter sp. | reverse complement strand
TTCAATTTCTTCGCGGCCTTTGATTGGTTGCCGTCAGAAGTTTCGAGAGATTGGCGGATCAGCTCGCGTTCCACATCCTCAATATCGATCCCTTCGGGCGGCAGGGTAAAGATAAGCGGGCTCCCCCCGACGGGGACACTGCGTGACACCAATTCGCGCGGAAGGTGCTCATACTCCATAGTTTCATCGTTCTCAAGAATCACCGCCCGCTCGATGACATTGCGCAATTCGCGGATATTCCCCGGCCAGTCATAATCGACTAAAACCTTTTCTGCTTCAGCCGATATACCCTTGACATCCTTGCCAAACTCACGATTAAAGCTTTCGATAAAATGGCGGGCCAGAATCAGGATGTCATCGCGGCGCTCACGCAAGGGCGACAGGAATATCGGGATAACCTGTAAGCGATAGTAGAGGTCACTCCGAAACACTTTATGCTCAATCGCTTCGAGCAGATCACAATTGGTTGCCGAAACGATGCGGATATCGACATGGATGTCCTTGACGCCACCGACACGGCGGAAGGTTCTATCCTCGAGCACACGCAGCAGCTTGGCCTGAATCGCCATCGGCATATCCCCGATCTCATCGAGGAACACCGTACCGCCATGGGCCATCTCAAACAGCCCCTTCTTCAGACTCTTAGCGTCGGTAAAGGCGCCTTTTTCATGCCCCATCAACTCGCTTTCGAGCAGGGTTTCGGGTACGGCCGCACAGTTGATCGCCATAAAGGGTTTATCGGCACGGGCGCCCTCGTAGTGGATCGCCTTGGCGATCAACTCCTTACCGGTACCACTCTCCCCCTGTATCAGTACGGTTCCGGCACCACTCAGGGCGATCTTGCGCACCATGTTCAAGACATGCCGCAGATCGGAACTGCTGCCGATAATGCTGTCGATGCTGAACCGCTTCGGCTGAACCGCACGCAGCTGCGCGACCTCGCGCTTGAGCTCGCGTGTCTCGAGGGCTTTTTTGATGACGATGGCAAGCTCGTCAAGATTGAATGGCTTATTGATATAATCGTAGGCGCCCAGACGCATCGCCTTGACTGCGGTCTCCAGCACCCCGAGAGCGGTGACCATAATCACGATCACGTCCTCCTCGAGGTCCTTAACCTTCTCGAGGACCTCCAGACCGTTCATGCCTGGCAGCTGAATATCCAGCAGCAGCAGATCCGGGGTCTCTTCCTGCAACAGGCGCAGAGCATCCTCACCCGACCCTGCCGTACTAACCTCGTAGCCTTGTTTCTTGAGGTTCTGCTCAAGCGACCAGCGGATCAGATGTTCGTCATCGACAACCAGGATTCTATTCTTCATACAATACAATGCTCTCCTTATCCCCTCGCGGGGAAACTCCCTCATTAGCAGGTCTTGCCAATTCCCGCATAAACGAAAAACTACAATCTATGCCTTAAACTCGACCCCCAAGTCTCAAGCACAACGCCCGGGGGCACCATCCTGTACCGGCAGAAGCAGGGTGAACTGCGCCCCCTTGCCGACTTCGCTCTCAACCTCAAGGCTGCCGCCGTTATGTTCCATCAGCTGTCGACAAATCGGCAGTCCCAGCCCGGTTCCCTGGTTCTTGGTCGTAAAAAATGGGGTGAATATCTTGGCCAACACCTCAGGCTTGATCCCCGGACCGGTGTCGCTGATGCGGATCCGCACCCAGGTCCCGCTATCACGCTGGACCTGATCGGTCACAACGGTCAGCATACCGCCTTCGGTCATAGCCTGCACGGCATTGAGCGCAATATTGAGGACGACCTGCTGAAGCTGCTTGAGATCGATCCAGACCGCAGGCAAATCGCGCGTCAATTCATCGATCCGGTTTATGTCTCTGGATTCCGGGTGCTGGGCGACAAAGAGCAGGGTCTGCTTGAGCAGGTCGTTGATGTCAGCAAAAGCAAACTCCGGCTGGCCCGGCTTACCGAAATAGAGCAGATCGTTGACCGTCTTGTCGAGGCGACCGATCTGACTCTGGATCTGCAGCATAATCTCGCGGCGCTGATCACCCTCAGGATAATCATCAGACAGAACACTGATCGCACCACTGATACCGGCAAGGGGGTTCTTGATTTCATGGGCCAGACCGGCAGCCATCTCGCCGACCGAGGCGAGGCGGTCGGCCCGCTCCATCTGCTGGTAATGGTAGCGCTCAAGTTCGCCCTGGGCGCGCGAAAGATTTCCGACCATCGCATTGAAACCATCCATCAACTGGCCGATCTCATCATTTTGAACCGGCTGCATCCGGACCGTCAGGTCACCATCTTCAACTTGAGACATGCACTGGGTTATTTTTTCAAGTGGGCGCCGCAAAAAACGGATCATAACGACCGATATCCCGACCGCAAGAAAACCGAGAATAATAAACGTAGAGACCACAAACAGCTGACTGGTCTCACGTAGCTGGATGTACATTTCGGCCAGAGAAAAGTCCATATTGAGGACACCTATGACCTTACGCCCATTGCCGTGGCAACGAAAACAACGTTCATCTGAAACGATCGGCCTTACCAACGCCAGGACCCGGCCGCCATTATCGGCCTGAAACACCCCTTCCGTTATGTTCTCGGCAAAAAGAGAATAATCCCGGGGATCGGCGCGCCTGCCGATCTCGCTCGGATTAGCCGAGGTCATGATAATGCCATCAGGGCTAAAGATTCGCACCCCGGTTATCCTGTGGCCATGACCGACGGTTTCAAGGATTGCCTGCACTTCAGCGGTATTGCCGAGGCGCATCGAGTTAAAGATCGACTTCTCGATAGTCCCCAGCAACATATTGGCGTGATTCCGGGTGGTCCCGATCAGGTGGGCCTGCTCGCGGTAGAGGTGAAACAGGGTAAAGATGCCAACACCGAGGGAGAGCAGCAGCACGTTGAACAGGATAATGCGGCTGATCAAACTTCTGAACATTAAAGACCCTCCAGGCGTTCGCCGGGACAAAGGTAAGTGACCATACAAAAATATCCAACCGCAATCGCGAGCGCTTCTGCCGTGATTGCGGTTGATCTCTTCAGGCTAATTCGTAACAGCGGGCGGCTGGAAACTCTTCTCCGACTCAGGTTGCTTAGCGGCCGAGCCAGCCTTCTTCGCCGCTCCAGCCTTCTTCGGCTGATAAATAAACTCCCACTCGGTGTAGAGTCCGCGCCCTTCAAAGTTTTTGTTCTCTTCGGAGAAATTCCCCTGCTTGAAGGGCTCCTGCTTAAAGCTAGAGCGCACCCCCTGGATCCGCCCGCCTTTATCCTTGATCAGTTCCCAGTCAGCCCCGGTCATCGGGTCGAGGTATGGACGCCGCAGGTGCCTTTTCGTCTGCAGCGTACGAGGATCTTTCAGCAGGTATTCCAATTTAGAGGGGTAAATCTTTGCCGCTCCCTGCCCATGCGCAGACTCATAGTAGGAGCCGATGGCCGCACGGATCTGCCCCCCCTTCCAGAGGAGATCAGCCTCACGCGCACGCTGGGTCAGACTGCTCCAGGTCGAGCCCGCAAGCCCTGCCGAGAGGCCGAGTATCGCCATCAGCACCAGCACCAGCACCAATGTTACACCCGACTCGTTTTTGAGCCGCCTCAGTGCGGGCGGCACGCTAAAATCGGTCTTAACGATTTGCATCGCCCCCCATGAGGTAGGAGAAGATCAGATCATCCAGGGAGTCGGACCCATCCTCAGCCGGCGGCCGCTCTGCAACCCTGGGCGGTTCATATGCTGGCTCTATTGCCACTGGAAGCTCTGCGCCAGGCGGGGGCCCCGATTCAACCGCAACACCTGAAGCGGCGGTATCTTCGCGCGGGGGAGAGTCTTTGGCCTTGAGGGCCTGACTCTCCGGAGCAGCCGAAGCCAGATCCGTTTTTATCCCCAGCTGACAAATCCGCTGATCGAACTCCCCCTTGGTCAAGCGCCGCAGCATCCCCTTGTGCTGCTCCTTCGCCAACTCCTCGACAACATGGCTGAGGTTGTCGACATCCAGGATATCTGCGTAGGAGGTTTTCTGCGCCGAAACAATAATTCCGCCGTGGTAGAGCAGGGTCACAAGGCTCGGGCTCTTAAGGCCACTATCCTCGGTCTGGACATGAAATCCAGTCCCCTGATACAAAACATTATGATTAAACCCAACAATCATGCCGGTCCCCACAGTAAATTCTTAAAGATCCTAACTATCACATTCCGTCATATGGCGCAATGGATAATTTGATCGCCCTCATTACTTCACTTTATTCTGTCACGGATCCAGGCACAGTCTGACCCGGACCAGGATCAGCCACAGGGTCAATTTCAGCCTGCGGCTCAGGCACGTGGCTGTAACGAAATTCCGCCTTAATCGGTCGAGAAATATCGACATGCCCGCGCAGGGTCGACGCAACCTGACCATCGATCAAAATCTGCAGCCGATGCAGATGCGGAAAGTTAACCGTCAGAGTATTCATCAGGCCATAAACGGTTAACAGCTCCGATAAGCTTCCGCCGGGGTGGCCGTCAACCAGGTCGCGACTGAAATTGATTCGCGCCAAGTCGCCCTCAATATCAACCCCGAGTACGCGGGTCCGTGGCGGCATAACCGGCTGAAGCTGCTGAGAACCTGCAGCCAGGGCCTCAAGAGTTTGCGCAACACATTGCCGCTCATCATTGCAACCGGAAATCTGTTGTTCTTCTGAAACCAGCGAAAGCCCTGCAGGATCGACAAAATAGAGGACGATATCACGCGGCTCAGGTTGCGCCTGGCGCATTGCAGTATTTCCAGATAGGGGCTGCGGCGAAGGCCAGATCACCCAGAGGACCGCCATCAGCACCAGGATGAATGCCGCAATCACAATAATCAGTCTGTTCATGTCAAAACGTCCGCTCTCTGCCTTGCTTATCCAATGTGAACCTGTTCAACAGACTGCAGTTCAGCGCCAAGAAAACCCGCCCCTATCCGCTTGAAGCGGGTCGGGACATCGGTTACAAAAAAACGCTGTGCCCCCAGCAGCCTGTCGGCAGAAAGGTCGGCCTCTTCGAGCAGATCGGCAACTTCAATGGCCGTGGCTGCGGCGGAATCGACCAGCCTCACCTCGGCACCGACCACCGCCCGTATCGCGTCCTGCAGCAGAGGGTAGTGGGTGCAGCCGAGCACGAGGGTGTCGATCCGTGCGGCTAACAGCGGAGCCAGATACTCCCCGGCTATCTGCCGCGCAACCCGGTGGGCTGCCCATCCCTCCTCGGCCAGAGGAACAAAGAGCGGGCATGCGGCGGAAAAAACCGCAGCCTCGGGGGCAATACTGCGCAGGGCACGCTCATAAGAGCCACTATTAATCGTGCCCTCCGTTCCAACTACCCCTATCCTGCCATCACCACTGGCAATAGCAGCCCGGGCACCAGGTTCTAAGACTCCGATCACCGGCAGCTTGAATGTTTCACGGAGCTTCGGCAAAGCGACTGCCGAAGCAGTATTGCACGCCACGACCAACAGCTTAACCCCTTGCTGGCAGAGAAACTCTGCAGCTTCGAGGGCATACTGGGTCACCGTGGCCGGGCTCTTGGTCCCATAGGGGACCCGCGCAGTATCACCGAGGTAGATAAGTTGTTCTTTTGGCAAAGAGCGGATCAACTCACGACAGACCGTCAGCCCGCCAACCCCGGAGTCGAAGACTCCAATCGCCTGCTGTTTCATAAAATCGAATCTCTCCGGGACACAAACCACAAACGACACCAGCAACCGGCCCATGCCGAGCCCAACAGGCTGCCAGTCATAATCAAAATGGCCAAGCGAGTCATCGTAGATAAGCCATTGATTGAAGTCAAGTCTTGCACCCGCTCCCCCTTTTAACTTCTCAAAAAACCTGCTAATCTTACCCGGTTGCTTTTGGTTCCGCTTGCAAATTTACGGCACGATCACCAAAACGGAGGGAAAATGAGCTGGCAAGAATTCCTGGATTTCATGGTCAACTTTCGGACTGATCGAGTCGTAGCGCAACTTGCGGCCTGGAATGTCGATGACCTGGGTCAAAACCCCTATGTCCTGGCGGGCTTCGCGCTGGCGATTGCCATCACCTACTTTATCGGCTGGAAAGGGATTGCGGGGTTCATTGTCGGGATCGGTGGATTCGCCTATGCCCTCTCCCATGCCGTCGCACAGGGGGCAGGTCCCGAAGGGCTCTCCGGCAACGGCATCTGGATTCTAATCGGAGGCGGTGGTGCGTCAGCCCTCATCTTCATCTACCTGCTTTTTATTCGGAGCGAATAAACATTAAGGCCACAATGGATTGACCCTGCCAGACCGGCTGAGGCAGAATGGCATTCCGTTCAACGACGACATGGAGTAAGGAGACTTTATGAAAAAACGCGATATTCTGGTTCTGCTTGGGGGGCTCATCATCGTGGCAATCCTCTGGATGGCCCCGGATGAAACCACGAAACATGTCCCGCAGGACACAAAACACCAGAAATTTTACGACCTGGTCAAAAAAGATGGTAAAGCGGGCAAGAAAGCCGCTGAAAAATTCTGTCAGGATTGCCACAACGAAGAGCAGGTCGCCTTCTCCGCTGAGCATCCGCCCAAACTGCGCTGCCTCTTCTGCCACAAGTTCGATAAGTAATCAGTCCGCTAAATCACCGAAGAGGCCGGGGCCGGCAGGGCAACGGCCTCCTTGGTGAACACAATGTAAAAGCATAACCTACCGAACTAACAAGGGGTCCCCCTCAAGCTAACCTCCCCACCAGCAATCGGCATCCCTCTTGCAAGAATCCTCATTAAGCTATATCTGTTCATCAAGAGAGGATTTAACGAAGATGCCTGCTTCATCGTCACCCAAAAAACGCAATACCCTTGACTACCTGCTCTACATCATGGCCGGGACAGTCATCGTCACCCTCAGCCTCAGTGCGCTGCTCTGGCTGAGATACTAGCGCCAGGACCAGCTCGTTACACCTGACGAAAACACCCTGGCCCTCAAGCCAGAGTTAGGTCACCGGGCCACCTACCAGCCGCGCTCCTCAACCAGCAGCGCGTAAGATTCTGCGACCGTTCGCAGAGATGAAATTTCTGTGGCAGGATAGCCCTGCAATGGAGCAGCCCCCAACATAGCTTCGCGCGGGATAAACTGCTGCAACACCCAGCGCTTGGCCCCCTTGATCAGCGCGCCCATCTCGTGCAGTTCTTTTTCGGTAACCAAACCAGGCACACAGGTTGTGCGAAATTCATATTCAGGGGCGCTGTCCATTGTCAGCCGGCAACTGGCCACAAGAGCGCTGACATCGACCGGCTGATTATGCAGTTCGGTGTAGCGTGCAGGCGAGGTCTTTAAATCGATCGCCAGGTAATCGATCAGTTTCCTCTCGAATAGATCAGCCAAAACCTGAGGTCGCAAGCCATTACTGTCGAGCTTTACCTGCAGGCCGAGGGCCTTGATCTGTTCAAGAAATTCCGCCAGACCCGAGGCAAGGGTCGGCTCCCCCCCCGAGATAACCACCCCGTCAATGAAGGTTCTACGCTGCTTCAGTTCAGCGAAAAATTCATCCAGCGGGTAATCGGGATACTGCTCGGGGTCGAGCACAAGGCCAGGATTATGGCAAAAGCCACAACTCAGATTGCAGCCCCCGCTAAAGACCAGCGAAGAGACCCGGCCCGGAAAATCGAGCAGGCTGGTCCCCTGGAATCCCTTGATGCGCAAGGGTTTCAGCCCTGCTGCTCTTTGGCTACTACGTACTCAGAACGCTCGCGAAACTCCTCCTTCTTGCCCCTGTTCCACTGCTGGACCGGACGAAAGAACCCACAGACACGTGAATAAACCTCAGTTTTTGAACTACATTTTGTCGACATGAAATCTCCCGCTTTGATGTAAGTAACCGTATATCAGTCCAATCAGGCCGCTTGACCCTCATGTTGATGGGGGCAGGCAAAATGTTCGCCGGCAATGTAACCATGCACTGGACAGATCGTAAATGTTGGACTCAGGGTGAAATAGGGCAGATGGAAATTTTCGGCAATCCGCCGCACCAGCAGGCGCGCGCTGCGCCAGTCTTCGAGCCGCTCCCCGAGGAAGCCATGGAAGACGGTACCGCCGGTGTAAAGGGTCTGCAGCCCATCCTGATGCTGAAGGGCCGAGAAAATATCTTCGGTCGCGCCGACCGGCAACTGGGTCGAATTGGTGTAATAGGGCTCGTCCGTCCCGGCGGTGATGATATCCGGGAAACGGATCCGATCGCGATTAGCCAAGCGGTAGCTGGTCCCCTCGGCCGGAGTCGCCTCAAGATTATAGAGGTGTCCGGTCTCCTCCTGAAAGGCCTCGAGCTGCTTGCGCATGAAATCGAGCGTCGCCTTGGCCAGGGTCTGCCCCTCATCACTATCGATGCCGGTGCCGATCAGGTTGAGACAGGCCTCGTTCATACCGATCAGGCCGATAGTTGAAAAATGGTTATCCCAATAGCGGCCGGTCCGCTCACGGATACCTGCCAGATAAAACTTGCTGAAGGGATAGAGACCCTCTTCGGTAAAGCGCTCGAGCTGCTTGCGCTTGATCTCCAGCGATTCGAAGGCCAGCTTCATCAGGCGCCCGATGCGCGCAAAGAAATCGGTCATGCTGTCGGTCATATACGCGGCCCGCGGCAGATTGATTGTCACAACCCCGATCGATCCGGTGAGTGGATTCGAACCGAAGAGACCGCCTCCCCGGCGGCGTAACTCGCGGTTGTCGAGCCGCAGGCGACAACACATGGAACGCGCATCCTCGGGGTCCATATCGGAGTTCATGAAGTTGCTGAAATAGGGGATTCCGTAGCGGGCCGTCATCTCCCAGATCGGTTCGAAACGGGGGTCCTCCCAATCGAAACCGACGGTAATATTATAGGTCGGGATCGGGAAGGAGAAGATGCGCCCCGCGGAATCACCGTCCATCATCACTTCACAAAAGGCGCGATTCAAGAGATCCATCTCGGCCTGGAACTCGCCGTAGCAGCGCTCCTGCAGTTCACCACCCAGGACAACCGCCTCCTTCGCCATACTTTTCGGCACTACCATATCCATGGTGATATTGGTGAAGGGGGTCTGGAAACCGACGCGGGTCGGTACATTCATATTGAAGACGAACTCCTGCATGCACTGCTTGACTTCAGCATAGCTGAGACCGTCATAAGCGATGAAGGGCGCGAGCAGGGTGTCGAAGTTGGCAAAGGCCTGGGCACCGGCAGCTTCCCCTTGCAGGGTATAGAAGAAGTTGACCGTCTGACCTAGCGCGGTCCTAAAATGGCGGGCCGGACCACTCTGGACCTTACCGTAGGCACCGGTAAACCCCTTGAGCAGCAGATCCTTCAGATCCCAGCCACAACAATAGACCGAGAGCATACCCAAGTCATGGATATGATAATCCCCCTCACGATGAGCCCCAGCGACATCGGCAGGATAGATCTTGTTCAGCCAGTAATTACTGGTGATATTGGCGGCGATATGGTTATTGAGCCCCTGCAGCGAGTAGCCCATATTGGCGTTCTCGTTGACCCGCCAGTCCTCCTGCACCAGATAGGAGTCGATCGCCTCGACCGATTCCTTCATGAATTCGCGGGTTTCACGCAGCCCTTCGCGCTGCTTACGGTAGAGGATATAAGTCTTGGCGGTCTGCGCATGACCATTTTCGATGAGGATCTTCTCGACCAGATCCTGCACGTTTTCTACCGTAGGAACCCGACCATCCTTATACAGAACACCGAGGATGCCACAAACCTGGCGGCCAATGTCTGCAGCCTTGGTAAGGTCGGCACCACCGACGGCTTCAACCGCCTTGACAATGGCGTAGGAAATTTTCTCTTCCTTGAATGGAACCAGACGGCCATCACGCTTGCGAATAAAATCGATCATCGTTCTCCCTCCAGAGCGAACAGGGGCCCAGGTATAAAAACAAAACGGGGACAACAAGGTCCCCAAAAAAAGTCGTTTCCCCAGCGTTAGCACGGCCGGAAACAGAACGAAAAACTACCACGGTTTAGATTTCAAAGAAAAGGGATTTAACACTATATCTAGAGATTTCTTCTCATGGCACACACTACATGTTGTTAAGATGCTGTGTGTAAACTGTGCGCAAGATCCCTAAACTCAGAGAAACACAAAGGTTCTTGTCGCCCATCAACGGCTGTGCTAAACAAAAGAAACTTGAGAACCGAAAACAGACTTGAATTGCAAGGAGCCCGCATGGCAGACCTGACCCGTTTCGGCATATCGATCGATGCCCGTCTGCTCGAACAGTTTGATCAGTTGATCGACAAGAAGGGTTATAAGAATCGCTCGGAAGCGATCCGCGATCTGATCCGCGGGACCCTGGTCGAGCAGGAATGGGGGGACATGGGGCGTGAGACGGTTGCGACAGTGACCCTGGTCTACGCTCATCACACCCGCGACCTGGCCGATAAGTTGACGGAGCACCAGCATTCTCATCATCAGGAGATCATCTCGACCCTCCACGTACATCTCGACGCTCATCATTGCCTTGAGGTTGTGGTTATCAAGGGGAAAGCCGACCTGGTTCAGCGCATCGCCGATGAATTGATCGGCACCAAGGGGGTCAAACACGGCAAGCTGGTGGCGACGACCACCGGGCAGAATCTGGGCTAGATTTCCTGCAACAAACGGCCAAACTTCTCCAGACTCTGGGCCCGTTTCAGCTTACCCAACAGGCGCTGACGTGACAGATCCGGAATAAAATTGAGCAGATCCTTCAGCTTCATCAACGACTGGCGCTCGCCGCAAAATTGCTCCAGGTAGCCAGGGAGCAGATCCCCGATATAGCCGCGCAACTGCGCACTGCGCTCCGCTTCGCTTGGCAGCTCAGAGTTCCCCTCTCGCAAACGACGGAACAGAAAAGGGTCGGCCAGCGCCCCACGCCCGAGCATCAAGCCGGAGATACCGGGGATCTGAAGCAGTTTGAGACCGGTTGCGACATCATTGATATCGCCGTTGGCGATCAACGGCATGGGGCAGATCGCCGCGACCTCGGCGGTCAACTGATGATCGGCCTCGCCAGCGTAACGTTGCACGACGGTTCGCGGGTGCAGGATCAGCCAGTCGACACCGGCGTCGGCGAAGATCGGCAAAAGCTCGAAGATCTGGCGCGGGTCAGCATAACCGGCGCGGCACTTGATCGAGAAATCGACCTTGATCTGCGCGCGCAGCTTGCGCAACAGGGCGGCAAGCTTGAGCGGTTCCCGCAGCAGTTCGCCACCGGTCGCACCGGTCTGCATCCGCCCGTAGGGACAGCCCAGATTCAGGTTGAGATGCCCAGCCCCCGCCAACTGCAAACCCTCTGCCGCCTCACACAGGGGCTCCTCACCGTGGCCAATCATCTGCACCACCAGGGGTGTCTCCCCCTTATGGCTGTTGACTTCTGCGAGGTCGCTACGCGTTACCCGCTTGCGGCTGCGGGTCTGCACCCGGATAAACTCGGTAAAGACCATATCGGGAGCGACATGCTCGATAAACCACTGGCGCAGCACCCGGTTGGTCAGGCCCTGCATCGGGGCCAGCATCAGCAGGGGGGGCGTATCAAGCAGACTTTTTGTGACGTTTCGATTCATATAGACGACTGTCGGCAAGTTTGAGCAGATCGACGGGATTGAGTTCTTCGCTCGATGAGGCGATCCCGTAACTGAGGTAGACTGCGAGGCTTTGCCCCTTAAAGCGGAGCGGGCTGTTTTTAAAATTTGCTTCCATGCGGCCCATCAGTTCGGTCGCAGCCTTAATACTTGTCTCAGGCAGAAGCAGCACAAATTCATCCCCGGCCAAACGGGTGGTCAGATCACTCTGGCGACTCATCTTGCGTAGACCATCGGCAAGGTACTTAAGCAGCGCATCCCCATATTCATGGCCATAGGTGTCGTTGACCGCCTTAAAGCGATCCAGATCGAGAAAGACGATGGTCAGCTTACCGCCGTAACGAGCAACCCGTGCCAACTCTGCGCTCAGGAAGCGATCCATGGCCCGGCGATTCGGTAGCGCAGTCAATGGGTCATGATAAGCCAGATGTTGCAGCCGTTCGTGGGCAATCACGTTGGAGAGCCCCAGCGAAAGCTTCACCGCCAGACGCACCAGATGGATCGGGTTGTAATACGGGCTAAAGCGCTGCGGATTGGGATCGGACTGATTGAAGCTGCCGACCAGTTCACCATCGAGATGGATCGGGACCATCGCCAGGGAGCGAAAGTGCTGTCTGCGCTCTTGAGCAAGCAGTTGAAAATAGGGGGTCAAATCCTCATTGATGACCAACGGCTGCTCAGGATTGGGTAAAAGCCTTTCAAATGTTTCGCGGGGGACCAGAACAGTCTCCCCCTTGCCCCGCATAAAACGCGCCGCCTTGGAATCTTCGATGATCGACAACCAGGCGTGGGGTACGTCGAAAAGCTCCGCCACCAACCGTGGAAGTTCACGACAAAAACTCTGGCTGTCGAGAATTGTCAGAATCTGCACATCAAGGCGGTAAAACTTATCCGCCAACTGCTCGAGGTCGTGAAAGCGCTCTATAATTGAGGTCCTGCTCATCGCCGCGTCTCCAAAATGGCCTACAGAAATACCACAGAGCCAAGCTAAAAAACAGGTTTAGTGCAACCTGCGACTTGTCCTGGCTCAATTCGGCCAATTTTTCTCAAGATTCAAGATCAGAGTTCCCTTCGCTTGACACGATCCGGACAAATTCGGCACGCCGCGCTCACCAAAAAAGAGTTCTGGCCCAATGGGCAGGCTCAACCCACGCGGCCGGCACCGAATAAAATCCCGACGCAGGCATTTTTCAAGTATGCTAGGCGCTGCTCGCTCCTGGATTAGCTGAAGTTTGTCGACCTGTCGGACCCAAGAGAGAACCTGCATGCGCCTGCTCGCAAAAATTTTCTTCAGCATCCCCAGCCTCGGACTCCTGCTGACCCTGACGGTTCTGCTCACCGCCCTGCTCGGTTCTTCGCCACTCCAGAGTCTGGATCATCAGATCTTTGACCAGCTGATCAAATTCCGCAAACCGGCTGACGCCGATGCAGTGGTAATGGTGGCCATCGACCTGAAAAGCCGCCAGCAACTCGGGGACACCCCCTGGTCGCGACGCCAACTGACCGAGCTGATCAAGAGTGTCGAAGCACAGAATCCGGCGGCTATCGGTCTGAGCTTTCCACTGAGTCTCCCATCGAACGATCCGGCCGCAGACCGCGCGCTGGCAGATCGTGCCGCGAACCTGGCGGTCAGACTCGAAGCCCGGCAAGCCCATCATGCCAGGTTGCCTGGCGACGCACACTTCTTCGCTGACCGCTCAGTCCCGCGAATCATACAGATTGAGAGCGCACGCGAATTGCTGCTCAGTCTGCGCAACCCCCTCCTCGCCTATCTGCCCCAAACTGCCGGCCCAGCATTCTCCCCGCCATTCGCCGAGTTGCAGGACAGGGTTCAGGCCGGGCATCTGATTTTGGATAGCGATGGCGACAACCAACTGCGCCGCCTGCCGCTGCTCAGCCCCTGGCAGGATCGGCTGCTCCCGTCTCTGCCCCTGCAACTGCTGCTTAAGGCCAGCGGGGAGCAACTGCAAGACATCGGCTACGGTTCCGTAGATTTCCCGGCCAGCTTGCGGGTCGGTACCCAGAATCTGAGCCTCGGGCGTAATTTTCAACTCTTGCTCGATCGGTCCGGGCGCAACAGCAACCTGCAGAGCATCTCGGCGAGCGACCTGCTGCAGCAAAAAATTCCGCCAAGCAGCCTGCGCAACCGGATTGTCCTGATCGGCGAGAGCCCAGATACGCACAGGCAGCAGGACCTTACCCCCCTTGCCGCGGCGGCCCTGGCGACCCTCAGCCTGGTCAACGGCACCCCGCTCCATCAGCCAGCCTGGGCCTGGCTGCTCGAAACCCTGATCCTGCTCTATTTCGGCGCCTTCTGTTTTTTGTTACTGCCACGACTCTCGGCCCGTTCCGGCTTTTTCGCCCTGCTGCTCTTCCTGCTGACCTGGCTGATCGTTGCCGCAGCCAGCCTGATTCTGAGTGGGGCCTGGTTCCAGGTCGCACCTGCGCTGGCTCTTTGCCTACTCGGTTTTCTGCTGGTGCAGTTCAAGCTGCTGCGGCGCAATCTCTCGACCTCTGCGGCAGAGAGCAACAAGATGCTCGGGCTGACCCTTCAGGAACAGGGACTGCTCGATCTGGCGCTTGAGCGTTTTCTGCGTTGCCCGCCCGACTACAGCGGCATGAAAGAGTTGCTCTACAACCTGGGTCTCGATTTCGAACGGAAACGGATGCCGCAAAAGGCGCTGGCGGTCTACCGGCACCTGCAGAAGGCAGGGCGCTTCCGCGACCTCAAGCAACGGATTTCCCAACTGAAGGAGATGGAGAGGACTATCATCATCGGGCCGGCGAACGGCACCATGCACATCAACAAATCGGGCGAAAAACCGATTCTGGGCCGCTATCGCGTGGAAAAGATCCTCGGCCAGGGTGCGATGGGGACCGTCTATCTGGGGGTCGATCCGAAGATCAACCGCCAGGTTGCAATCAAGACCCTGGCCTATGCCCAGATCGAACCGACCGAGCTGGCCGAGGTCAAGGCGCGCTTCTTCCGTGAAGCCGAAGCCGCCGGGCGCCTCAGCCATCCGCACATCGTCACCGTCTATGATGTCGGTGAAGAGAGCGACCTGGCCTATATGGCGATGGAGTTGCTGGATGGCCGCGACCTAAGCGCCTATTGTGATAAGAAGCAGCGGCTCAAGCCGTTGCAGATTATGCAGATCGGGGCCCAGATTGCCGGGGCCCTGGCCTACGCACACTCTAGAGATGTGGTGCATCGCGACATCAAACCGGCCAACATCATGCTCGGCAAAGACGGCCAGATCAAGGTCGCCGATTTCGGCGTGGCCCGCGTGATGTCGAGCTCGCGCACCGAAACCGGAGTGGTCCTCGGCACCCCGAGCTATATGTCGCCGGAGCAGGTTGCCGGTAAAAGGGTCGACGGACGATCCGACCTCTTCTCCCTCGGGGTTGTATTTTATGAACTCCTGAGCGGCGAAAAACCCTTCGTCGCCGACAGCCTGACCGCGTTGATGTATAATATCGCCAACGTCAAATACCCAGATCTGCAGGAGGTTTGTCCCGGACTGCCAGCCGATTGCTATCAGATTGTCGAGCGACTCCTGAGTAAATCGGTCAACCGGCGCTACAAATCGGCCGACCTGCTGCAGCGTGACATCTTCGATCTACTCGAAAGGATGGAAGGGCGATGAAACTGACCGCCTGTGCCCTGAGCGACCTCGGTCTGCGCCGCACCAACAACGAGGATGCGGTGTTTGCCGATTGCGCAAACGGCCTGTTCATCGTCGCCGATGGCATGGGCGGCCACGCTGCCGGCGAGGTGGCAAGTCGCATGGCAGTCGAGACGATCTGCAGCCAGTTGCCGCCCCTTTCTGCCGTCCCGGCCGACGCTTCAGCCTGCCTGCAACACGCATTTATCGCTGCCAGTCGCAGCATCCTGAAGGCCGCAGCTCTGGATGAAAGCAAGCGCGGCATGGGGACCACCCTGTCGGTGCTGTATGTCGATGGCCCAACCGCGCAACTGGCCCATGTCGGCGACAGCCGTATCTATCGTTTGCGCGGCTGCGAACTCGAACAGCTGAGCATCGACCATTCCCTGGTTGCCGAACAGTTACGTCAGGGGATCATCTCGCCCGAGGAAGCGCGTCATTCGCAGTTGCGTAACATCCTGCTCCAGGCCGTAGGGCTCGAAGAGACGCTCGATGTCTTCCTGCTGCGTCTGCCCCTGCTCGCTGGAGACCTGTTTCTGCTCTGCAGTGACGGGCTGAGCGATATGCTGAATGACGGGCAGCTCAGCAGGCTCTTAAGCCAGAACCTTCCACTCAAGCAGACCGCCAGGCAACTGATCGAAGCAGCCAATGCGGCAGGCGGGCGGGATAACATTGCAATAGTTCTTGTCAGAATAACGGGCTAATCACTTTAGATCAGGAGAACCACATGCTGAAAATAACCCTGTCCCTGGGCGACAAACGACTGGCGGCGTTCGAATCGGATAATGAAGAGATCAGCATCGGGCGCAACGCCAGTAATGACATCAAGATCGACAACCTCGCGGTTTCAGGACAGCATGCCCAGGTGCGTAAAGTTCTGAACACCTACCTGATCGAGGATCTAGGCAGCACCAACGGGACCTACGTCAATGAAAAGCAGATCGAACGCTACGAACTGCTCGACGGCGACCGGGTGACCATTGGCAAGCACTGCCTGCAGTTCAGTATCTGCAGCGCAACAAAACAGAGCGCAGCATTCGACCCCGATAAAACCATGATCCTGGATACCGAGAGACAACGCGAACTGCTGGATAAAAACCGCGGGGAATGAGGCAGGACGGTCCTTTTATCCCGCGTCGACACAACAAAGCAAGATCTATAACGGCCCAACCAGCCGAAATTTGTTTGGGCCGTTATATTCCTGAAGCCGTTAGATTTATAAAACGCTTCGCCACAATTCCATTCTCACTCCTGCCTATAGTTTTCGAGCTAATAAATGCAGGCCGGTACACCCGGTGCTAAACTCTGATACAAGCGGCAGTGTCGGGCATAATGTCGCGCGAGCTTGACCCTACAAAAAATCTGAAATCCGCCAGAACGGAGGGCCATTAAATGTATGAATCTTTTCTGCAATTGAGCCCAGTCACCCAGGCGTTACTCGCGACTCTGTTTACCTGGGGAGTCACTGCTGCCGGTGCAGCACTGGTCTTCATGAAAAAAACGGTCGAGCCTAAGTTATTGGACGCCATGCTCGGCTTTGCCGCCGGGGTGATGATTGCCGCCAGCTTCTGGTCCCTGCTTAACCCTGGCATTGCCATGGCCGAGGAAATGGGTCAGGTCCCCTGGTTGACTGCCGTGATCGGCTTTATGGGTGGCGGTATCTTTATGCGCATAACCGACAAATTTCTACCGCACCTGCACCCTGGTCTGAAGATGAATCAAAAGGAGGGGATTAAAACCTCATGGCAGCGCAGCACATTATTGGTCCTCGCGATTACCCTGCATAACATTCCGGAAGGCCTGGCGGTTGGCGTGGCCTTTGGGGCCGTCGCCGCAGATTTACCGTCAGCGACCATCGGTGGGGCCATTGCCCTGGCCATCGGCATAGGCATCCAGAACTTCCCTGAAGGAACGGCGGTTTCGATGCCGCTGCGCAGAGAAGGGATGAGCCAGCGCAAAAGCTTCTTCATGGGCCAGGCCTCCGGGATTGTCGAGCCGATAGCCGGGGTCTGCGGCGCTTTTTTTGTGTTAAAGATGCAATCAATTTTGCCCTATGCGCTCTGTTTTGCCGCCGGGGCAATGATCTTTGTTGTGGTCGAAGAACTGATCCCGGAATCACAGCGGGTCACTGCGAATATCGACCTGGTTACCATGACAACCATGACGGGTTTTTCGGTTATGATGCTGCTCGATGTGGCGTTGGGCTAAGCAGCCTAGCGTTCTCATGAAATAGCTTGCCGAAAACGTCCTGCACGCTATTTTAGTCTATTTCGCTCCAACCCCGGCCAACGCACGTACCAAGCGGAGATTCTGTTCTTCCGCCAAGACAGCGACGCGCAGGTAGCGTTCATCCAGCGGCGTAAAATCAGCGCAATTACGTAACAACAGTCCCTGTGGGCGTAACTTAGCGACGATTTCTGCTGCTAGCGGCCAGTCCTGCGGCAGGCGACAGAGCAGGTAGTTGGCTTCACTCGGAAAAACGTGCCAGCCGAACTCTTCGAGGCCGCGCTGCAATTTGGCACGCAGCAGCGGAATCGTCGCGAGGGTGCGGGTGCGGAAGCTCTCGGCGCTCAGACAGGCGCGTGCAGCGGCAATCGCCAGATTCGACAGACTCCAGGGCTGACGTTCAGCCGCCAGCAAGGCGATATCCGCGGCGGAGGCGGCCAGATAGCCGACGCGCAGGCCGGGGATGGCGTAAAACTTGGTGAGCGAGCGCAACAGCAAGAGGTTCTGGCGATCAACCAGTTGGGACATCAGCGAACGCTCCGGGCAGAAATCGACAAAGGCCTCATCGACCAGCAGGCGGCACCCCCCCAACTGCTCCGCCAGTTCCAGGAGTTGCTCCGGAGCAATAGCGACGCCACTCGGATTACCAGGATTGGCCAGCACCACCAGATCGGTCTCTGGTTGAAGCGCGGCGAGAATCTGCGGAATTTCAAGGGCAAAATTGTTATGCGGAGCGAGACTGAAATAATCGAGCCGACACCCGGCCTGTCTTAGAGCGGGGGCATATTCGCCAAAACAGGGTTGAAGCAGCAGGGCGCGGCGCGGGCGCAAGACCCGCGGCAGCAGATAGATCAGCTCGGTCGAACCACTGCCGGGGAGCAGGTTCTCCTCCGGCAGCCGGTGGAAGCTGGCCAGCTCAGTGCGCAGGCTGGCGGCATCCAGTTCCGGGTAATCGCTGATCCGGTGCAAGGCCTGCTGGAGGGCCTGACGAACCTCAACTGGCACCCCGAGCGGGTTGATGCTGGCCGAGAAATCCGCGATCTGCTCACGACCTAAACCGAGCTCGCCCATGGCCTGATCGACCCCGCCGCCATGCGTCTTCATGCGCTGGCTCCGAGCAGCAACAGTGCCGTCAGTAAGCCCAGCCCGGCCAGGGTGTAGAGCAGGCGGATCATCTGATGATAATGTTCGCTGCCGATTGGCTCGCTGCCATCGCCGAAGCTCGGCTTTTCAATCCGCTCGCCAAAATAGATCGCAGTTCCGCCCAGCTTCAGGTTAAGCGCTCCGGCGGCAGCGGCTTCCGGCCAACCGGCGTTGGGGCTGGCGTGAAGATGCGCATCACGCCGCATGATCTGCCAGGCGCCACGGCCATTCTGGCCGGTCAGCCAGGCGGCAGCCACCAAAAGCACGCCGGTCAGGCGCGCCGGAATCCAGTTCAGAATATCATCCAGCTGCGCCGCGACCCGGCCGAACTGCAGATAACGTTCGTTCTTGTAGCCGAGCATCGAATCCATGGTATTGACCGCCTTGTAGAGCAGCGCGGCCACCGGTCCGCCGAGACACAGATAGAAGAGCGGCGCGATCACCCCGTCCGAGGCATTCTCGGCCACGGTTTCGATGGTGGCACGCAGAATCCCCTCCTCATCCAGCTGAGCGGTCTCACGCCCGACGATCATCGCCAAGGCCAGCCGGGCCCCGGCGATATCGCCTGCATCCAGGGCGTCGATCACCGTCTTAGATTCCTGGTGCAGCCCACGTAACGCCAGACAACTGGCGGCCAGCCAGAGTGCGAGCAGGGTTTGGAATATTCCGGCAATCACTCCGGCGACATTTAGGGCTGATATGGCCGCGAAACCGACCAGGGTCAGCACCATGATCACCAGCAGCAGGCCAGCCAGCCACTCATCTTTGAGCCAGCGGCGAAACTCCTCTTCCATCCCAGTGACCAGGCTGCCGATCCAGACAATCGGATGGGGCCAGTGGCGTGGGTCGGCGAAGATCAGGTCGAAAACGACCGCGGCAACCAGCAGTTCGGCACTCATCTCGGGGCTCCCTGCGGAATCAGCCAGGAGAAGATCTTCGCCATATCGAGGTGGGTTTCGAGATGCGCGGCGAGCTTGTCCAGCTCAAGCTCCAGGCTGTAGAGCGGCACCGAACGCCCGGCTGCTCCGCGTCGCAAAGGCGCAAGCACCGCCGCGCGCAGTTCAGCGTTATCAAAGATGCCATGCAGGTAGCTGCCCCAGATCCGCCCGTCGGCGGAAACGGCCCCATCGTCGATGGTCACCGCTTCGCCCGAGCGCTGGATGATCCGCAGCAGCGGGCGGCTGGTCGAGCCGTACTCGGTGTTCCCGGCGTGGATTTCATAACCGCCCAACTCCCCCAGTCCCCCAAATCCGGCGCTAGCCGCGGCAGGCTGCAGGCGGGAGCGTACCTGATGGGTCTGTTTATCTGGACAGAGGGTCGTCTCGATATCGAGCAGCGCTAGGCCGGCGCCGGCGGTGGCATGCGACTCGACCTGCTCGGGGTCCAGAATCTGCCGTCCGAGCAGTTGCAATCCACCACAGATGCCGATCAGTCTGCCACCCTCTGCGGCATAGCCCTGAATCGCTTCAAACAGGCCACTGCTTTTGAGGAATGCAAGGTCGGTCAGGGTGCTCTTGGTGCCGGGGATGATCAGCAGATCGAGGTTATTCAGCTGCTCTGGACGCTCAATATAGCTCAGCTCGACATCTTCCTCGCGCGCCAACGCCTCAAAATCGGTGTGATTCGAGATACGCGACAGCCGGACCACGCCGACCCGTACCGCGCCGCCACTACCATGACTCCGCAGTTCGAGACC